>JAHJHL010000171.1 GCA_018823905.1 Alphaproteobacteria bacterium | reverse complement strand
CTCCATATAGCGCAGGTAATTGGCGTGATAGACGATGCCCGACAGGTCGGTATCCTCGAAATAGACGCGCGCCCGGTAGTGATGCTCAGCCCCGACGAAGGCGCCGGGGATGAAGGGGGGCGGGGCGTTTACCATGGGGTTTATCGATAGCGGGCCTTCGACTCGTCGCAAACCCCTAACCAACGGTTCGTCGCAGATGGGGGCCGTTTGGTGGGAGATGATGGCGGAAATCCGCCTATTTCCCGTTGTCGAACAACCCATCCTGCGATCCCGCGGGGGGATTGAGCCCGAGATGCTTCCATGCGCTCGCGTTGAGCATCCGTCCGCGCGCGGTGCGGGCGATCAGGCCGACTTGGAGCAGATAGGGCTCGATCACATCCTCGATCGTGTCGCGCGGCTCGGACAGGCCCGCCGCCATCGTCTCGACTCCGACCGGGCCGCCGCGGTAAATATCGGCGATCATCGTGAGATACCGCCGGTCCATCGCGTCGAGGCCGAGCGCGTCGACTTCGAGCCGGTTGAGCGCGGCGTCGGCGGCTTTGGCATCGACGATCGCATGGCCCGCGACGGTCGCGAAATCGCGCACCCGGCGGAGCAGCCGCCCGGCGATGCGCGGGGTGCCGCGCGAGCGCTTGGCGATTTCGAGCGCGCCGTCGGACGCGATCGGTAGCGATAGCAGGCGCGCGGCGCGGGTGATGACCTGCTCCAGCTCGCCATGGGTATAGAAATTGAGCCGCACCGGGATGCCGAAGCGATCGCGGAGCGGTGTTGTGAGCAACCCTTGCCGCGTCGTTGCGCCGACCAGCGTGAATTTGGGCAGGTCGATACGGACGCTGCGCGCCGACGGCCCCTCGCCGATCATGATGTCGAGCGCGCGGTCCTCCATCGCCGGGTAGAGGATTTCCTCGACCGCGGGCGACAGGCGGTGGATCTCGTCGATGAACAACACATCGCCGTCTTCGAGATTGGTCAGCAGCGCGGCGAGGTCGCCCGCCTTGGCGATCACCGGGCCGCTGGTCGAACGGAAGCCGACGCCGAGTTCGCGCGCGACGATCTGCGCCAGTGTCGTCTTGCCGAGGCCCGGGGGACCATAGAAGAGCACATGGTCGAGCGCGTCCGACCGCGATTTGGCGGCCTCGATAAAGATGCGCAAATTCTCACGCGCCGCGGCCTGCCCGACAAATTCGGCCAGCGTCTTGGGCCGCAGCGCGGCATCGGCGTCCTCGGGGGTGCGGATGGGGGTGGTGAGGTCGGTCAAATCAGCATCCCATGTGCGCCGCCAGGTCGGTCAGGCTGTCGGCGCTATAGTCCCAATCCTGCGCCGCGTCGGCATCGGGCGCGCGGGCGCCGCCATATTCCATGGGGCGGTCGATATGGGCGGTCATCAGGCCGCAACCGCGCGCGGCGGCCAGGTCGCTGTGATGCGAGGCGACGAGGCAAAGCTCCCGCGGCCCCAGCCCCAGCGCGTCGACGGTCGCGAGATAGGCGGCGGGTTGCGGTTTGTACGCGCGGGCATATTCGGCGCCGAGGATGGCGTCCCATATGATCCCGGCGCGGCGCGCCATGTCGATCATCAGCGACACATTGCCGTTCGACAGCGTGACGACGGGAAAGGCGGTGCGCAGCCGCGCGATGCCCGCGACGCTATCGGGCCAGGGATCGAGCCGGTGCCAGGCTTCTGTCCAGTCGGCGAGCAGCGCTGGATCGAGCGCGGCAGGGTCGATGCCCTGCGCGTCCAGTACAGCGTCGAGCATCTCGCGGTGCAGGATGTCGAGCTTGACGAACCCGCGCTGGCCGCCGCTGACCGCCGCCATGGCGGGCAGGTAGCGGCGGCGCCACTGGTCAGCGAAGTCATGCGGGTCGATGTCGCTGCGGTCGATTTTTGCGAGAAAGGTCGCGGATTCGCGGGCGATGCTGGTGCGCCAGTCGACGACGGTACCGAAGACGTCGAAGGCAAGGGCTTTGGGGCGGCGGGCGGCGGTGGGCTCAGTCATGATGCTCTATTGCCTCGCCGGTGATCGAAACCCAAGGCTCCATGCGGTCCTCGTACACCGAATAATCGGGGACGAAGCCGTGGCCGGGTTCGAAATTGCCGAGCGGGATCGCATAGGCGTCGTGATAAGGCCGCGCCCGGTACCAGACGCCTGACCCGCAGGTGTCGCAGAAAAAGAAGTCGGCAGGGTTGCCGCTGGCGCCGGTATATTGCCACACCCGCGCATTCGCCTCGCCTTCGATGCGGACCTGCCCGGCGGGGAAGCGGACCTGCGCGGCAAAGGCGCTGCCGCTGCGCGCCTTGCATTCGCGGCAATGGCAGACCGACACGCGGATGGGTTCGCCGGTGCAGGCGATACGGATTTCGCCGCAGCGGCAGGCGGCGTGGCGGGTGGTGCTTGCTCCCGTAGGGTCAAGAGATGGCGTGGCGTCATCCCTCATGCGTCGGCCAACGGAGGTGGCGGGTTAAGGTCGTCAGGGTGAAAAAGAGCTACTGCAGGGAACTGCACGATTTCGTCACCGAGGTTTAAGATCGCTTTCAACAGGTTTTCGACGGCCAACATGTTACCGGCGTGCTCATTCGTGACCGCTGCGTCTGCAAATGGTCCATCGGGTCGCGTGCTGTCGATTACCGATTTGCAGTAGGCGTAAAAGTTGACGATTTTGCAGAGCTGGCGAGGCTCTAAAAGGCCCAAATCAATCGACAGCCCTTCGAACACCGAGAAGTAATTCATCCGTATATCGATAACGTAGCTTTCGCCTTGCCACGTCCCGGCACGAATTTTGTCACCGACCTCGATTAAGCCGGGAAGATATTCCTGATGCCTTATCAGACGGCAGATCGCATCTACTTCGCTGCATATCGCCGTTAGCACGGCTTCCCGACGCTGGGCGCGATTTCGGCGCTCGGAAATCATCTGAAAACCGCCAGCAGCTATTGCGCCCAGAAGGGCGGCGAATATTTCAGATAGCCCAATCATCTACTTCGCCGCCTTTTTGAGGGCCACCCGCACCAGCGCATCAAGGCTGGCATCTGCGCCCAACTCTTCGCTCGCCCCCGCGACCGCGGCGCTCGCTTCGCCGGGTTTGAAGCCGAGGCCGGTGAGGGCGGTCACGGCGTCGGCGAGGGGGCCGGGGGTGGTGGGTATGTAAGTCGCGCCGCTGCCCGCTATGCCGCCGAGCGCGCCGGCCTTGTCCTGCAATTCATGCGTGATCCGCTGCGCGAGTTTCGGGCCGACGCCGTTGGCGCGGGCGATCATGGCGCTGTCGCCGCTGGCGAGCGCGCGTTGCAGGTCGGTGATTTCGAGTGCCGAGAGGATCGCCAGCGCGACCTTGGCGCCGACGCCCTGGACGCTGGTGAGCAGGCGGAACCAGTCGCGTTCCTCGGCCTTGGCAAAGCCGAGCAGGCGCAGGAAATCTTCGCCGACCAGCATTTCGGTGTGGATGGTGACGTCGCCGCCGGTGGGACCGAGCGCGTCGAGCGTGCGCGCCGATGCCTCGACCAGATAACCGACGCCGCCGACGTCGATCACCGCATGGCCTGCGCCGCTGGAGTCCAGCCGTCCGGTGAGTTTTGCGATCATTCACTGTGCGTAGCGCGGGGGGAATGAAAAGGGAACAGGGAAGGAAGACTGGTTCGCACGAAGTCACAAAGACACGAAGAAGATAGTCCGGGCCGACAGGCCCCATTCTTCAGCAAGGTCAGATTTTTACGGAACAATGGAATTGAAAGGCCGCTTCGCGGCAAACACGAATCCCTTCGTGCCTTTGTGTCTTCGTGCGAAAATATTGGACTAGAAACGCGGCCGGTGGTTTGCGTGACAGATCGCGACCGCCAGCGCGTCGGCGGCATCCGCGCCCGCGACCTTCGCTCCCGGCAGCAGCACGCGCAGCATCGCCTGCACCTGTTCCTTCGCCGCGCCGCCGGTGCCGACGATCGCTTTTTTGACCAGTCTCGGCGCATATTCGCCGACCGGCAGCCCGGCGCGCGCGCAGCCGAGCAGGACGACGCCGCGCGCGTGGGCGAGCTTCAGCGTCGATTGGGGATTGTCGTTGACGAACACTTCCTCGACCGCGGCGCACATTTTTTCAGTGGAGTTTTGGGGCGCATGGTCGGCGATCACCGCGGCGAGGACGGTGTCGAGATGCGCGAGGCGGTCGGGCAGGGGGGCTTTGGCGTCGGTCTTGATCTGGCCGTTGGCGATGTGGCTGATCCGGCTACCCTCGACGCGGATGACGCCCCAGCCGGTGCAGCTGAGCGAGGGGTCTAGGCCGAGGATGATCATATTTTTGATCCTCCCTGTCGCGAAGCGATGGGGAGGTGGCAGCGCGAAGCGCTGACGGAGGGGCTTTGGCGCAAACGTCGCG
>JAHJHL010000170.1 GCA_018823905.1 Alphaproteobacteria bacterium | reverse complement strand
CGTGAGCACCGGCACGTCGAACCCGCCGCCGACGATGCCGACGGTCCGCACCTCGCGGAACAGCGTGTGGATCGCGAACCAGAGCGCGAGGTTGAGGATCACGCCGACCACCGCCGCGGTGATCGCGCCGAGCGCGACCGACAGCGCGCGGTTGCCGCGCAGCCGCTCGACGAAGGGCGCGCCCGCGAAGATCCACAGAAAGCAGGGCACGAACGTCACCCAGGTCGTGAGGACCGCGCCCAATGTCGCCGCGACCAGCGGGTGCAATGCTCCGGAATCCCGGAACGCCGCCAGAAAGCCGACGAACTGCGTCACCATGATGAGCGGCCCCGGCGTCGTTTCGGCGAGCCCGAGGCCATCCAGCATCTCGCCGGGCTGGAGCCAGCCATAGGTGCCGACCGCCTCCTGCGCGACATAGGCGAGCACCGCATAGGCGCCGCCGAAGGTCACGACCGCCATCTGGCTGAAGAAGGTCGCGATCCGGCTGAATACGTCGTCGGGGCCGAACAGCGCGAGCATCGCCGCGACCGGCGCCAGCCAAAGGAACAGCAGCGCCCCCGAAATCTTGAGCGACCAGGCGAGATCGGGCCGGGCATGATCGGGCAGTCCTTCGCCGAGCGCGGTATCGCGATCGTGGACGACGTTGCCGCCGCCCGGGCCGTGCCCGCCGCCGCCCTTGAACGCGGAAAAGCCGAGGCGCCCGCCGACATAGCCGCCGAGCGCCGCCGCCAGCACGATCAGCGGGAACGGCGCGCGCAGGAAGAAGATGGCGACGAAAGCCGCCGCCGCGATCCCGCGCATGACGTTGTTCTTGAGCGCGCGCGAGCCGACCCGCACCACCGCCTGGATCACCACCGCGAGCACCGCAGCCTTCAAACCGAAGAACAGCCCCTCGATCAGCGGCGAAGCCCCGAGCAGCACATAGACGAAGCTCAAGGCGAGAATGGCGAGGAAGCCGGGCAGCACGAACAGCGCGCCCGCGACCAGCCCGCCCTTGGTCTTGTGCAAGAGCCAGCCGATATAGGCGGCGAGCTGCTGCGCCTCGGGGCCGGGCAGCAACATGCAATAGTTGAGCGCATGCAGGAACCGCTCCTCGCCGATCCAGCGCTTCTCATCGACGAGGATGCGATGCATCACCGCAATCTGCCCCGCAGGCCCGCCGAAGCTCAGCGACGCGATCCGCGCCCAGACGCGCACTGCCTCGCCGAAAGCTATGCCGTGATCCTTCGCGGGTGCGGCTGCATTTGCGGGTAGCTCGGTCGTGGCGATGCTCATCGCTCGGTCTTTCTCGTGCTGAAATAGGCGTGGAACTGGTCGAGCGCGTCGCCGGCACTGGCGATGCGCTGGAGATCGTCGTCGGTCGAGGCGCAGACGCCCGACAGCATCGCGCCCAGCCCCGGCGTCTCGGGCCGGCCGAACTTGCCGTCGCCGATGTCAAGGTCGTGAATGATCTCGCCGATCACGGCCAATGCCGGATCGCGTTCAAGCTCGGCACGCAGCAGCAAGGTCTCGAAGCTGCACCGATCGCCTTCGTGGGTGAACTCCGCGTCCACCATGTCGAAGCGCAGCTCGCCCGCCTCGGGCGCATGGTTCTTCGCATCGACGAACTTGAAGCTGGCCTTCGGGTCGATGAACCGGCGGATCAGCCAGGCGCAGGCGATGCGGTCGACATGGACGCCGCGCCGCGTCACCCAAACACGGTTCTTGAGATCGGCAGGCGAAAGCGGCGCCGGCTCGCCCGTGCGGCCGATATCCGGATGGGCGTAGCGCTGCTCATTCAGGTCGCGCAGCGCCGCCTCCGCGCCTTGCCGGCCGTGCGCGCCGAAGAAGTCCAGCCGGACGATCTCGGCCAGCCGCCGCTGGAGCTTGGCGATCTCGGGACCCGACGGCGGGCCCGTATCGAGCAAGCGGCGCGCGGCCTGCGCCAACTCCTCATAGTCCGTGTCGCGTGCGGCATCGAACAGGGCGCGCAGCTCGGCGTCGCTCTGCCCGTCGATCATCTGCGCGTCGATCAGCACCGCCTCGCCGCCGCTCGTCGTGATCTCCGTCAGCAGAGCGCGGAAGGCGGCTTCGTTGTCCTCGCGCCACGGCAGGACATGAACCGCGTTCTTGAGCGGCACCGCGCCGATCGCCTGCAGGCGGCGCCAGATCTTGACGCGTAGATAGGGCGGCTTCGCCGGAAGCTGGTGCAGCAAGGCCAGCCAATGCTCGCAGCCGGTTGTGTCGGTCATAGTGCATATGTATCATCGTCAGCGATTCGATGAAACATATATATCTCCTATCGCCCGCCGCGCTGATCGCGGCCGTCGCGCAACCTGCCTCGGCGCAGCAGGCACCGGCGCGTGTCGAGGCGCCGCCGCCGCAGGACGGCCTGACGCTCTCGGGCTCGGTCCGCTTGCGCTACGAGGCGATCGACGGACAGGCGCGAGCCGGGTTCAACACGAGCGACGAGCTTGTGAACCTGCGCACCAACATCCTCGCCGAATACCGCAAGGGTGATGTCCGGTTCGGAGTCGAGCTGTTCGACAGCCGCGTCTGGGGCGACGATGCCGGAACGCCGGTGACGACCAACGAGGTCAATACGCTGGAGCCGGTCCAGGCTTATGTGGCAGCCGACTTCAACGGCGCCTTCGGCCGGGGCACGAAGCTCACGCTCACCGCAGGCCGCATGACGCTCAACCTGGGATCGCGGCGGCTCGTGGCCGCGGACGATTATCGCAACACCACCAACGGCTATACCGGGCTTCGCGCTGACATCTCGGCACCGCAGGGCTGGAAGGCCACGTTCATCTACACGCTGCCACAGGTCCGGTTGCCCGACGACAACGAAGGCATCCGCGATTCCAAGGTGCGCCTCGACAGGGAGAGCTTCGATCTCGTTCTTTGGGGCGGCCAGCTCAGCAAGGCCAAGGCGCTCGGTCCGGCGACGGCGGAGCTGACCTATTTCCACGTCGGCGAGCGCGACGCGCCGGGCCGTCCGACCCGCGACCGCTCGCTCGATACCTTCGGCGGGAGGCTCATCGCCGAGCCGCGCACGGGCGCGTTCGACTACGAGATCGAGGCGCTATACCAGGTCGGCCATGTGAGCGCTTCATTGGTGCCGACCGCGGCCCGGCAGTCGGTCAGCGCCAGTTTCATCCATGCCGATGTCGGCTACAGCTTCGCCGGACCCTGGAAACCACGTCTTTCGGTCGAGTTCGACCGCGCGAGCGGCGACAAGCCGGGCGGGCGTTTCGGCCGGTTCGACACGCTGTTCGGGATGCGGCGCGCCGATCTGGCGCCCGCCGGCCTCTACAATGCGGTTGCTCGCGCCAACATCATGACGCCGGGCGTCCGGATCGAGGCGACGCCCAGCAAGCGGCTCGACTGGTTCGCGGTCTACCGGCCGATGTGGCTCGCCGCCGACGAAGACAGCTTCTCCACGACCGGCGTGCGCGATAGCTCAGCACAATCGGGCGGTTTCGCGGGACACCAGATCGAAGCGCGCGTTCGCTACTGGATTATGCCGACACGGCTGCGCTTCGAGTTTGATGGCCTGTTGCTCGCCAAGGGTCGGTTCCTTCGCGACGCGCCCAACGCGCCGCCGGGGCGGTGGACGCGCTATGGTTCATTCAATCTCACGGGGAGCTTCTGATCACCAAGGGCGTGTCCGCGCAGCAATCGGAACGCTGCAGTGTGAAACATAGGAGGGGCCCCTTGGAAGGGCGGTTGCGCTGCCGGTCTCTTGCCATGCGCCACGAGCGAATACGACCTGGCCGCGAATTAACCGACCCCGCGGCGCGTCCGATCAGGCGGGGCGCTTTTCCTGGCGAGCGTCACGTGATTGCGCGCTGGATGTGATATGACCGGCTTACTCTGAAGGCAGGCGGAGCCAGGTGGATGCGTGTTCTGATTCTCGATGGGCATCCCGACGATGGCCGCCTCATCACGCATCTGCTCGACCATTATCACGCCAAGGTCGCGTCGGATGCGGAAGTCGAGCGCATCGCCCTGCGCGATCTCGATTTCGATCCGATCCTGCGGCACGGTTACAAAGTCGTGCAGCCCTGGGAGCCCGACCTTGAGCGCGTCGGCGCCGCCATCGCCGCCTGCGACCATCTCGTTGTCGCTTTCCCGATGTGGTGGGGCAGCGAGCCGGCCCAGCTTAAGGGGCTGATCGACCGCGTGCTGCTGCCCGGCTTCGCCTTCCGCTATCACCGCGATAATCCCCTCTGGGACCGGCTGCTAGCCGGGCGCTCGGCTGATGTGCTCATCACCACCGATACGCCGTCCTGGTATCTGCGCTGGGCCTACGGCAATCCGGTGGTGCGGCGCTGGCGCGGCCAGATACTCGGCTTCTGTGGCTTCAAGCCGCTGCGGATCACGAAGTTCGGTCCGGTGCGCCAAGGCGGCGTCGAGAAGAACATCGCCGCGTGGTGCGGCAAGATCGAGCGGCTGGCGGCTTCCGCATTTGCTCTGCGGCGCGGCACCAGGCTCCAGGCCGTTCTCCCGAACGATTGGTCCGACGACTTCCGCTGAAGTTGTGCAGAGCATTTTGCAAGACGATGCTGCAAAGTCTCCTGTGAAGGAAATCCTTCTCGTTCGCGCCGGGATCCTGCATCGGCACTATCAGGGCTATCGGGTCGACCACCATAATCGCGGCACCCAGCGCCAAGCGTTCTACACGCTTTCTCCCATCGCTCGAAAGCTGCTCCAGACAGGCCATGCCCAGTCAGCACCGCCACAGCACCCACGACAAGGCTCGTTGGCCCTCGGTTGAGCGATCTGATCGCGCCGCCCCGGCTTATGCTAAGAGGCACCGCCGATCGGGGTTACGGGTTGAGCTTGTCCTTCAAGGCCTTGGCGGCCGAAAAGCCCAACTTGCGCGATGCCTTGATGGTCATTGCCTCGCCGGTTGTCGGATTGCGGCCTTCCCGCGCAGGGCTGTCCTTGACCTTGAACTTGCCGAAGCCGTTGAATGAGATTTCCCCACCTTTCGCCGCGGCCTCGCCAATCCCGGCGAACATCGCATCGACAAGCTTGCGCGCATCGGCCTTGGTGATGCCGTGTTCACGGGCGATCTTTTTGGCAAGATCATTGTTGTTCATGAAAAATACCTCTCCTGAGCTGAATTTCGGTCGCAGGGCTTCATAACGGGCGAGGCATGGCGCGCCTCCTTCCAATCCTGACCGCGCTGGCTTCATAACGAAATGCCTCACAGGCGAGGCACTATCTCATCCTGCAAGCCGCGTCTCGAAGAGATCCAGTTCTCGGATGAGCTTGCGCGCGGCCTCGCTGCCCAGTTGTCGGTTGCGAACCCGCCGGGATATTTCCTCCCGCTCGGCCTTGAGCGCGGCGAGCCGCAATTCGCGTTCGATCTTCTCGTCGCGCCGGTGAACATCCTTCTGCTCGGGCTCGGCGATCTGATGATCGATCCGATCACGGTATAAATCCATGAGCCGCGACGCGACATTAACGTAAGTGTCCGGATCCCTCTTGCCGTTGGCGAGGCGATGTTGCGTTCGTTCGATCTCGCCGATCGCCGCTTCCGCGGCAGCAACGCGCGCGGCATCCACCTCGGCCTCTCCCGTCGGCTCGGGTGGCATCTCGAGGCTCCGCATCATCAAGGGCAGACCGATGGATGCGGCAATCAGCGACAGAATGATCACGCCCATCGCCAGGAATATCGCGAGATCGCGGGCGGGGAAGGGCGAGCCGTCCACCATCGCAAGCGGGAGGGTGAGCACACCGGCCAGCGTGATCGCGCCTCGCACACCGGCGAAGGACATCGCCCCGATGATCCGCCAATTCGGGCGCTCTCGGTCCTCCGGCCGACGGAACAAGGTCAGGCGGAACGACAACCACACCCAGGCGAAACGAAGCGCTGCGAGTCCAGAATTGATCGCGATGACATAAACACCCAGCCACCACGGTTCGTGATGACCGGTGAGACGCACGGTATCGGCGGCATCGGCGAGGATCGTTGGCAGTTGCTCGCCCAACAGCACGAAGATGACCCCGTTGGCGGTGAACTGGATCATGTCCCACACCGCTGTTCTTCGGATGCGTGTGACAGCCAGGGCATTCCCGCGCGCCTCAACGAAACCCATGGTAAGCCCGGCTGCGACGGTTGCGAGGATTCCTGAACAATGGAGATGCTCGGCGATCAGATAGGCGCCGAACGGGATGAGCAGGCTAATCAGGATCTGCGAGCCGCTTTCCTCGCCCACGTATCGCGTGACGATGCTCTTCGCCCAACCGACAAGCCAGGTCAGCGCTATCCCGACGGCGATTCCGCCGATCGCGACCCACAGGAAATTAATCGCTGCCTCCCCCAGGGAAAAGGCGCCAGTCAACGCGGCGGCGACCGCAAAACGCAAGCATACGAGACCCGAGGCATCGTTGAGCAGGGATTCTCCCTCGAGGATATGCATCATCCGCTTGGGAACGGGGGTGCGCTGGGCGATTGCGGAGACCGCTATCGGATCGGTCGGCGATACTACTGCGGCGAGGGCGAACGCCACCGCAAGCGGCATCGCCGGGATCATCCAGTTGATGAAGAATCCCATGCCCAGCACAGTGAACACGACCAGTCCAAGCGCAAGCTCGAGGATGGTCGACCGATCCTTGAACAGATCCTCCCGCGGGATGCGCCAGCCATCGAGAAACAAGAGCGGCGGCAGAAAGAGTAGGAAGAAAATCTCCGGATCGAGCGTTACGCGCCAGTCTGCGACCAGTCCGACTGCGGCGCCCAGGGCGATCTGCACCAGCGGCCGCGGTATCGGGAGCGGAAGCAACCGAGCCAGTATGCCGCTTACGACGACGGCGAAAAGTAAAGTCAGGACAAGCGTTACGGTTTCCAAAAGCGGCCTCGAACAAGCGGGGAGGGTCGGTGTCTCCTTGGACTCTTAGCGGGATGGGCCGTTCATGCCAGCCTTGTTCGAGGTCCGCAGAGGCGATCTACCCTGCGGTTCGCGAACACCCCGATCGCACCCAGCGCGGGTCCTGCGAACGCACTCGTCCATTTCTAAACCCCAGCCTATCGGGCGGTGGGAGCAGCGTCTCTACGGATATAACCGGATTGCGATCTACCCGGTCTCTCCAGCTAGTTGATCCCAGTTATCGATCGAATTGGAGGACTTCGGAGCCCAGTTCAGGAACCAAAGGAAGCGAGGTCTGGCCCACGCTTCCGTGTGCTCAATTCCCATGATCCGAACCTATCCCAAGGAGGCTTGATGTCGGCGCCCATCGATTTGGAAGAAGTGTGCTGGCATGCGTTACCGAGCAGCGAGATCGCCAAGATCCTCGACGTGGATCTTACCGGCCTCTCGCCTTCGGAAGTAGGCCGACAAGCTACCCGTTTTGGTCCCAATGCGCTGCCCAAGTCGCCTCGGCGGAGCCCGTTGCTGCGCTTTCTGGCCCAGTTCAACAATACCCTGATCTACGTTCTGATCGCCGGGGCGCTGGCAGCCGCGCTGCTCGACCATATGATCGATGCGGCTGTCATCGTGGCCGTCGTAATTGTGAATGCGGTTATCGGCCATATCCAGGAAGGGAAGGCGGAACAGGCTCTCGAAGCGATCCAGCAGATGATCGCGCCAAAGGCGAGCGTTGTCCGCAGCGGCATCAGGCAGACGATCCCGGTCTCCGAGATCGTCCCTGGCGATCTTGTCCTCATCGAAGCTGGCGATCGTGTCCCGGCCGACCTCAGGCTGCTCCATGCCCGCCGCCTCCTGATCGACGAAGCCCTTCTGACCGGGGAGTCGGTCGCGGCCGAGAAGCAGGAGGCGGTGCTGCCCGAAGAGACCGTTCTCGCAGACCGGCGAAACATGGCCTTCTCCGGCACGCTGGTCGCCGCCGGACAAGCGAACGGAATTGCCGTTGCCACCGGGCCCCACACGCAGATCGGACGGATCAGCGAGCTAATCCAGTCCGTCGAAGCGATGGTGACGCCGCTGCTGAAGCAGATCGACCAGTTCGCCCGTCGCTTTACTTGGTTCGTGCTCGCAGGAGGCCTGGCGCTGTTTGCGTTCGCCGTTCTGGTGCGGGGCTACGACTGGATCGATGCTCTGATCGCCGTTGTCGCGCTTGCCGTCGGCATTGTGCCGGAAGGTCTGCCGGCAGTCATTACCATCACGCTTGCCATAGGCGTGCGCCGGATGGCTTCCCGGAATGCCGTTATCCGCAAGCTCCCTGCGGTTGAAACGCTCGGCGCCACTTCGGTGATCTGCTCGGACAAGACCGGCACGCTTACGCGCAACGAGATGACGGCCCGCCGGATCATCTCCGCCCGGCACACCATGATCGCCAGCGGCTCAGGCTACATTCCGGAGGGACATCTCCAGATCGCGGGAACAGGCGATCAGGCCGACGCCATGGCGGCCTCTATGCCGCTGATCCGCTGTGGTATCCTGTGCAACGATGCGTCACTGCGCAAGGTTGGCGAAGACTGGCGCGTCGAGGGCGATCCCATGGAAGGCGCCCTGTTCGCCCTGGCAATGAAGGCTGCCGTCGACCCGGAACTGGAACGTACGGAATGGGAGCGGCTCGACGAGATCCCGTTCGATGCGGCGCACCGCTTCATGGCGACGCTTTGTCGTGGGTCTGACGGAGCGACGGCTCTCCTCGTCAAAGGCGCACCCGAGGCCCTCTTCGCGATGACCTCGCCCGACGACATCGGCGATTGGGAACGCGCCATCGCTGAAGCCGGAAACGAGGGCGAGCGTGTCCTCGCCTTTGGAGCGAAGCCCATGCCGTCGGATGCAGAGCGCATCTCGTTCGACGACGTCATGGCCGGCGTCCGGCTGCTCGGACTGGTCGGCTTCATCGATCCACCGCGCCTCGAGGCGAAGGAGGCGATCGCCGAATGCCGCTCGGCCGGGATCGCCGTCAAGATGATCACGGGAGACCATGCCGCGACGGCGCTGGCAATCGCGCGCCAGCTCGAGCTTGCCGACGATCCGCAAGCGATGACCGGGCTCGATATCGAGAAGCTCTCGGACGAGGAACTCGAACGGATCGTCGCTCGCATCTCCGTGTTCGCCCGGACCAGTCCCGAGCACAAGCTTCGCATCGTCCGCGCCCTGCAGGCACAGGGCCAGATCGTCGCCATGACCGGCGATGGCGTGAACGATGCCCCGTCGCTCAAGCAGGCCGATGTCGGCGTGGCGATGGGCATCAAGGGGACCGAAGCCTCGAAGGAAGCCGCCTCCATGGTGCTCCTCGACGACAATTTTGCATCGATCGTCAGCGCCGTACGCGAGGGCAGGACCGTTTACGACAATATCCGGAAAGTCATTTCCTGGGAAATCCCCACCAATGGCGGCGAGACACTGGCGGTCGTTCTGGCGATCCTCTTGGGATTTGCTCTGCCAATGTCAGCAACCCAGATCCTGTGGGTCAATCTCATCCTCGCCGCGACGCTCGGTCTGGTGCTCGCTTTCGAACCCACCGAGCCAGGCGTAATGCAGCGTCGCCCACGCAAACGCGGCGCGCCTCTGCTTTCGCCATTTCTCCTGTGGCGCGTCGTGCTGGTGTCCGTGCTGTTTGCCGCGGTCACCCTCGGCCTCTTCTTCCACACGCTCGATCAGGGCCGCGGCCTCGAAGTGGCGCGCACGATGGTCGTCAACATGTTCATCGTCGCGGAGATTTTCTACCTCTTCAACGTCCGCTATCTGCACATGACGTCCCTGACGTGGCGCGGCGCGCTGGGAACCCCCGCCGTGTTGATCGCGATTGCGATCCTGCTCCTTGGCCAGGCGCTCTTCACCTACGCCCCGTTCATGAACGCGATCTTCGGCTCGCGACCGCTCACCGTTGACGACCTTGCGCTGCTCGTGCTCGCCGGCGCGGCTCTCATGCTCCTGCTCGAGGGCGAAAAGCACCTCATGCGGCGTCTGGGCTGGTTCAAGGAACTCAACGACTAGGAGGACGAAATGACCCAGGACACTTTCCCCAAACGTATCGCGCTTGCAACCGACCTCAGCCATCGTTGCGACCGCGCGCTCGACCGGGCCCTGATGGTCGCCAAGGCGTGGCAGGCCGAACTCACAGTCATCCACGCGCTTGCCCCACCCGACGATATTACCCTGTTCGGGAGCCTGCGCGACCAGCCATCCTGGCGTCGCCCGCCTGACCCGGTTCGAAAGGTCCGCGATCGAATGTTCCGGGATCTGGTGCGCGAGGACCCGAACATCGACATCGCAGTCCATGTCGAGGCGGGAGCGCCTGCAGATGTCGTCCTGAAGGTCATCCGGAAATCCCATGCTGGTGACACGCCTCGAAGAGGAGACCCGGATCGGCAAAGGCGGGACCCTGGCGGCGCAGCTGTCGCGGCTCGACCTGATCGTTCTCGACGAGCTCGGTTATCTGCCGTTCGCCCGCTCGGGAGGGCAGT
>JAHJHL010000169.1 GCA_018823905.1 Alphaproteobacteria bacterium | reverse complement strand
CGTGACCACCGCGCCCGCTTCGGCCTCCTTCAGGATGCCGATAATCTGTTCTTCCGAAAACTGCTTCCGCTTCATCTGTCCGTCCCTTCTTCAGGTCGGACTCTAGCTTCAACTGGTGGAGAAAATGGGGGTCAGGTCAGACGCCCTCCATTTGCGCCGCAGATAATTTTTTACCGCAAGACTAAGGGGCTCCCGTTCGCCCCGTCATCACATCCCCACTGGTCGCCTGCCTGAAGGACGGCCGAGAAAATGGGGGAGTGAATAATGTTGAAGACGTCCCGTTCGCTGGTCGCGCTGCTGGTCGGCAGCGCCGCCTGCTTTTCACCGGCGGTGGCCCTGGCCATGCAGCAGCAGCGCCAGTCCTATGACCAACCGGCGCAGGATCTCGGCGACGCACTGCGCAGCGCTGCCACGATCGCCGACATCGAACTCTACGCGTCGTCACGCGATCTCGACGGCAAGACCGCACCGCCGGTGAAGGGCGAGTTGACGACACGAGAGGCTATCGGTGCGCTACTCAAAGGCAGCGGGCTCATAGCGAGGTTCGAAGCCGGCTCGGTCATCATCTCCAAAACTACGCTCCCCTCCGCCCCCTTGAGTACCCCAAGCGCCGACGAGCCCATCATCGTGACGGGGTCCCGTATCGCAGGCGCCGCGCCGCCTGCTCCCGTCATCCGCGTTACGGCGGAGGATATCCGTAAAGCTGGTCAGAACGACCTCGGCGAGGTCGCGCGCAGCTTGCCGCAGAATTTTGGCGGCGGCCAGAATCCCGGCATCGGCAACGGACAGGGCGCTGGCAATGAAAACGCCAACGTGAACGGCGCCTCGACCTTCAACCTACGCGGTATTGGTCCCAACGCGACGCTGACGTTGCTCAACGGCAACCGCTTTGCCTACACCGGCGTATCGTCGGTGATCGACGTCAGTGCGATCCCCGTATCAGCCGTGGAGCGCGTCGAAATCATCGCCGACGGCGCGTCGGCAATCTATGGTGCCGATGCGGTTGCCGGCGTCGTCAATATCCTGCTCAAGCGCGACTATGATGGGCTCGAGACGATGGGCCGGGTCGGCGCATCGACCGATGGCGGCAATTTCCAGACGCAGGCCGGCCTGCTCGGCGGGACCGTTTGGACATCCGGCGGGGTCATGGCTGCCTATGACTTTAGCCGCTCCACCGCGATCCGCGCCGGCGACCGCAGCTATACGGCCGCTGCCAATCCCGGAACGACGTTGTTCCCGGCGCAGCGCCGCCACAGCCTGCTCGTCAGCGGCCATCAGTCGCTTGGGGACAATATAACCCTGACTGCCGACATGCTCTACAAGCGCAGCCGCAATCACAGCGTGACCGCCTTCACCCTCAACGCCGCACCCGAAACATCGGGTTTCGACGCCGTCAGCACCTCCGAGATCGTCGGCATCGCGCCGGGGCTCGCGATCGAGCTCGGCCGCGACTGGACTTTCAAGACGGCTGGCTTCTTTGGGACCGACCGCACCGGCGGCGCGACGCGTCTTTTTGCGAGCGGCACCGAACTCGCGCGCTTCGATCGGCACTTCTTCAACCGCAATATCGCGATCGAAGGCGGATTCCAGGGGCCGCTTTTCGCGCTGCCTGCAGGCGACGTCCGCCTCGCGATCGGCGGCGGCGCGCGCCGCAATTTCTTTCGCTCGGTGTCGCAGACGGGAACGCTCGCGCGGCGGCGCGACAATATCTTTGCCTATGGCGAGATGCATATTCCGCTGGCGGCGCCCGGTCAGACGATATCGGGCCTGCACCGGCTCGCGCTCACGGGCGCGCTGCGGTTCGAGGATTATTCGGATGCGGGCGGGATCGTAACGCCGAAACTCGGACTGGTTTGGGAACCCGTTTCGATCTTGCGGCTCGGCGTCTCATGGGGCCGTTCGTTCAAACTGCCGACTCTCGCACAGCAATATAGCGGCTACACGGCCGTCCTCGCGCCGGCGTCGCGCTATGGTGCCGGGCTGCCGGCAACGGCCACCGTTCTCTATGCAGCGGGACCGGACAGCCGCATTGGACCCGAGCGTTCTGAAAACTGGACGCTGAGCGCCGTGCTCACCCCTGCCGAAGGTTTCGACCTGTCGGTGTCCTGGTTCGATATCGATTATCGCGACCGGGTGGCGACGCCTTTCGCCTCGTCCGCAGGCGCGCTCGACAATCCCATTTTTGCGGACTCGGTCGTTCGATCGCCCGGCACGGCACTGCTGGACGACATTATTGCAGGCGCGCTGCCGCCTTTCCAGAATGTCACCGGCAGTGCCTACGATCCGGCGAACGTCGTAGCCTTTCTCGATCTGCGCGATCGCAATGTCGCGCGGCAGCGTTAT
The DNA here is from genome assembly GCA_018823905.1 of Alphaproteobacteria bacterium. Classification (GTDB taxonomy): domain Bacteria; phylum Pseudomonadota; class Alphaproteobacteria; order Sphingomonadales; family Sphingomonadaceae; genus Sphingopyxis. The sequence goes on along the minus strand of JAHJHL010000169.1, from coordinate 8,657 downwards.
CGGGGTCTCGACCTTTCACTGCGCTATCGCTTCGCGCTCGGCGGCGGCGAGCTTTCGCTGTCGGGAGCAGCCACGCTGCTGCAAAGCCGCCAACAGCTCCGCCCCGACGCGCCATGGACGAAACTGGCCGGCACACTGTTTCATCCCGCCCGATTCCGGGCGCGGAGTAGCGTCGCCTGGGCAAACGAAGACCTGTCGGTCGCCGCCTTTGTCAGTCATTCAGGGGCGCTGGACGATGCGCGTCGCACCACGGCAGTGCGCGTGCGCGGGCTCACGACGTTTGACCTCAACGGCGAGTTGCGGATCGCACAGGGGACACGCGTATCATTGAGCGCGCTGAACCTGCTCAATGCGAAGCCGGCGGCGATCTTCACCGCCTCGCCCGCCGAAACGCCCTACGACACCACCAACTATTCTCCAGCGGGACGATTTCTGGGGATCACGCTGCGGAAGGAGTGGTGACCATGCGGCGTCCGCTTCCGTCGCCCCGGGCCATCGTCCTAATATGCGCGACGGTCGCGGCCGCCGCGGCGTCGATGCCCTGCCAAGCATTAGCCGAAGGACGGACCTGGACGCTCGACGACCAGCTCGCCGTGCCGGAGCTCCGCGCCATAGCGATTGCCGCCGACGGCGATAGCGCGGCCTATGTGACGCGCGTTGCCGAACAAGCAGGCGACAAGACCGTCGCGCGATTGACCCTCGTCGATCTCAAAAGCGGTGCAAGCCGCGAGCTTTTGCGCGCCAACTGGATCGACCAGCTCCGCCGCATTCCGGGAAGTGAAGCATGGAGCGCGTTGATCGATCGCGGCGAAGGCGTTCAGCTCTACCGGATCGAAGCTGACGGGCGGGTCGCGCCGATTATCGTCCACCCTGCAACGGTGCAGTTCGGTGAAGTCGATGGCTGGCTCTTGCCAGGGTTCGCGCATGCGCCGCTCGGCGTCGGCGTCAAAGCTTATAGCTGGTCGCCCGACGGTCGATGGCTGTTCTACATCCTGCTTGATGGTATCCGCCCGGAGCGCGGTGTGCAGTATGACGCGCAGGTCGCGGAGTTGCGCGGGATGCGGCGACCGCGGGGACAGGCGACGGCCTCGCTCTTTCTTCGCGCCGCCGATGGTTCGACGCAGCTCATCACCAAACGCCCGCGCAGCGATCTCCGGTCGATCGCGTCGAAGGGCGACGTCAACTGGACCGCTACCGGCTTGGAATATGTCCTGATGGATGCTGAAGCGGACGGCCGCGCGCGTAAACGGACGCTGGCATGGTCCTTTGCCGAGAAGCGTTCCCGCGAAATCGATCAGGAGGCACAAATTGCGTCGTGGATTCTGCCCGGCCCACGCGGTGGAAATCTAGCTGCTGAAGGGCTTGGCGACCGCCGCGAGATCATCGAGGCGGACGGGCATGGCAAGCGGCATAGCTATGGTCATTTTCCATTCTCTATCGGTCACGGCGCCGCGTTTGGCGGATTTCGGACAGCCGATGGCCGTCGCGCGATCGTCAACGCGCGGACACTCGAGGATGCACGGTACGGGATTGCCGTCGTGGAGCTCACCGGATTGCGGACAATCTGGGGCGAGGCGAGCCTCATCAAATGCGATTTCACGCCGGCGCTCGACGCCGGGGCGTGCATCGCCGAGGGGCAAATGCAGGCTCCCGCGATCGTGACGGTCGACGTCGATGCCGGCAAGGTAATGCGGGTTGCATCGGTGTCGCCGCAGCATGACGCGATCGCACCTCTGAAGGTGACGCCGGGGACCTGGATCAATCGGTATCGCCACAAAGCGACAGGCTATGTGGTGTGGCCGCGCGATCATGACGCCCGAAAGCGCTACCCGGCGATTGTCGTCACGCACGGGACAGACGCCGACCAACGCTTTGCCGTCCAGGAGAACCAGTGGGACTATCCGGTCCAAATGCTGGCGGAGCGGGGTTATGTTGTGCTGCTGATCAACGATCCCGCGACGCGTCAAAGCGTCGAAATCCGCGATGCGTATGAAGCTTGGGCACTTGAGCGCGCTGCGCTCGCGCCGGAGGATATGCGCAAGCTACTCTGGCTCTCCGGGGTCGCAAGCTTTGAAGCGGCGGTCGAGCAACTGGCAGCAAAAGGAATAATCGACAAGGATCGCGTCGGGATCGCGGGCTACAGCCGCGGATCGCAGATGGTCAATGTCGCAATGACGCAGTCGAAGGTGTTCCGCGCGGCGTCCAGTGGTGACGGTGCCTATCTCGAACCGGTCTACGAACCTGACATGCCGGAATCCTATCGTTCCGTATTCGGCGGGTCGCCACTTGATGCGAAGTTTTTGCCAAACTATCGCGCGCTCTCCCCCTCGCTTCGCGCCGCCGAAGCGTGCGGCGCGATCCTCCAGCAGGTGGCGGCGCCGCACACGGGTGCGATCGATTTTTACAAAGCACTCCGCAAGGCCGGCGTCCCGGCCCAACTCAGCCTTTTTCCCGGAGAAAGTGACAGCTCGGACGAGACCCACATTTTCCACATCCCGTCGAACCGGCTGGCCGCGATGCAGGAGAATATCGCCTGGTTCGACTATTGGTTAAAAGGCGAACGTGATCCGGCGTCGCCATCGGCAAGCCGCTATGGGGAATGGGACAGGATGAAGGAAGCAATGTCGGCACGTTGCCCGGTAGTAGCGGACCCTGCATGACCAGGACTGCGGGCGGCTAGGTCCTTCCTTCCCACCAGCGCACCCATGTTTCGGCACTGCATAGCGCGAGAATCCGGTGGTCGCGGCCATCGTCCTGCCAGGCAGCATCGGCCGCGCGCTCGAGATAGACCGGATCGAGCAGCCCAGCCTCGACCAAGCGGCCACCCCGCAACAATTCGATCGCCTTTGGCATCTGTTCGTCGAACAGGCGCTGAAGAAAGCCGCTCGGGCTGCCCTTGGTCCTGCGCTCGCTGACGAGCGGCGGGAGGTCGGCCGCAAACGCCGCGCGTGCGACAGCACGATCGCGGCCACCTTTGACCGCATACCAGGTCGGAATGGAAAGACCGAGTTCAAGGATGGGCTGCGACAGGAGCGGTGCAATCTGGGGTGGCGCGCTATCCCTCGGATAGAGTTCAATGCTCTTCTGCGCGCGGGCGAGCATCGCGACATAGGCCTTTTTGCCGGGCAGCATGCCGCGCGGTGCCGAAAGCCACGGATGGCGATCGCCCGGATCGAGCGCCGCCTTCCCGGACTCGACCGTCAGGCCGCTGAGATCCAAGCGAAGCGGGTGCGCATTCCGCCGGTTCCGCAGTCGCCTCCAGCCATGCGCCCACACGGTCGCGAGCGGCGAGCCGGTTAGATCGGCGAGGTCGCGCGCGGTCGCGAACATCCCGAGCGTCGGTCCCGATGCCAGGAATCGGTCGGCAAGCGGCGCTGCGCTGTGCATATTGCAAAAGACATTGTCGCCGCCGTTTCCTGTCAAATAGGCATTGATCGGCTTCTCCTCATTGAGCGCGGCATGAACGGCTGCGATGGCCTGCATCAGATGCGAACCGCTCGGTATCGGGCAATGTGGAAGAACAGGGCACGCAAGGTCGGTCATCGCGACATCATAGAGGCGCGCCTCGAGGCCGATCCCCAGCTTTCCGGCAAGCGCTCCAGCGTAGCGCCGCTCGTCGCCATCGGTGCCGGGCTCGGCCATGGTCAGGCAGCGCAAGCCCGGCGTGCGCGGCACCGCCGACGCCGCGACAATCGAGCTGTCGACTCCGCCGGAAAGGCCGAGCAAGATGGAATCGAAGCAGGTCGTCCACGCGCCGACCGTGTCCTTGACCGTGCACCGGAGCTGCTCGGCCGTATCTGCGAAGCTCAACTCGGGACGGCGGCGCACAAACGCCCATGGCGACCAGGCGGTGGCGATGGCGGTGCCTGTTGCGGTCGCGCTCAGGCACTCGCCCGGGAGAAGTTCCTCGATACCGGCGATTCCCGTCTTCCGCCCGAGCGCGTCGACGCTGGCAAACATGCGCGCGATCACCGAGAAATCGATGCAGGCGTGTCCAGGCTCGGCGAGAGCCGGCATATCGCTGGCAGCGCGGATACTATTGCCCGATCGCGCCACATAGCATGGAAGCATTCCCGAGGGATCGCGCAGCAGATGGACCGTGCCGCCTGGCTCACTGAGTAGCGCAACATAGCCACCCCAATATTCTTCGAGCAGCGACGCGCCACGGGTCGCAATTACCCGTTGCTGCGCGGAAGGATCGAGTTCGATGACACGGCCACAGGGACTTTCACGGCGGAACAAATATCCCGCGATGCAGCCCGCCCGCCCCAGTGAGATCAGCGGCAAGCCGCTCCAAACGCGCAAATTCAGCGTCGCATAATCCGGCGCAACCGCGCCGTCGGCTATCGGCTGCAGGCCGCCAACGGCAATGTCGGCGCGGAACCAGAAGCTCATGGCACTGCCACAATCGGTTTGAAGTTTTGAACACGGTCGAGCGGGTCGCTTAGAACCGTCTCGCCCATTTGCACCCAGCAATGTGCTGCAAAAGGCAGCCTCACGCCAATGACGAGTTCTGACGCGAGACCCCGGCGGGCCAGCATCGCACGCATGGCAACACCGTTAGCGAGACACTGGTCCTCGGCCTGCACATATCGTGCAGCGCGGCGCAAGGCAGCGGCGAGAGGAATGCAGCGTTCGAGATCGGACGCACCACCGGGTGACGGCATGAGGAGAGCCGATATCGGCTCTCGCTTGACCCGGCGCCGCGCGATCGTCTGGAAGGCGAGTGCTTCGACGACGATCGCAAAGCGCGGCCGGGGAAGAGCTTTCTCGAACAGGCTAGAAGTTGCGGCAGGCGGGATAGGGCGTGCCGGGATCGGCTCGCCGACTTCGATCAACCCTCTTCCGGTCAACCACAAAATAGCTTCGGACTTACATTCGCCATCCAAATAATCCGCAAAATGTCCGGCTGCTCCTCCCTCGAGAAGGAAATAGCGGCTTGCGGCAATATCTAGAAAGACGAAACGCGCACCGATGGCGCAATAGCGAAGCGAGGTACGAAGCCGATAGGTGGTCATAGATTGAGGCAAATTGGCGTGCAGCCAATCGTTTGCTGCACGCCGCATCGCTCAGTCGTCGTCGCTGATGCCGCCGTGGCGGATTTTCATCAGGGTCTGGAAATCGACTGGCCCCTCGATATCGACCCCGCGGGTGGCCGCGCATGCATCGCCGAGATCGACGAGCTGTGCATCTTGGTCATGGCTTTTCATGATCGTTCCTTTCGCTAACCTGCCCGCCATGGCGGGCAAGGCGTGCGGCGCCCGGAGGGCCGCACGCCAAACGCATCAGTCGTCGGCCTGGATGCCGCCGTTGCGGATCTTCAGCAGGGTCTGGAAGTCGATCGGACCCTCGACGTCGACGCCGCGCGTTTCGGTGCGCGCATCGCCGAGATCGACGAGGCTGTTGTCATTCGCTTTCATGGCATTTTCCTTCCTCAACATGCGATCGAAATGAATCGCAGTCCGAAATTATGCGTGCATGAAAAAGTCAGCTACTTAATAATTTGATTATTTTCCGTCGAACGATTTGAAAAAGTGACCGAGCAAAGGAAACGCGCGTCTGGAGCACGTACCACCACCTTTAGCAACTGCCTGGACATACGTGGCGGAACCCGGTCACTCGCCCAAGTCAACTGTTCGGGCGGGCCTCTATTTCAACTTAGAATTTGAAACAGGCAACGGGAAATGGAACCGAATCTGGATATATTTGGAATGCGACACAGCGCGGCCGACGCATAAGCGCACCGGGGGTGCCACCGCTGCGTTTATGCGATAGGTCGCCACCTTATGCCTTAGCGCGAGACCAAGTAGAGACATGGTGGAGACATTGCTCGAGGAACTCGGGCCTGTCTCCAGCGCAAGCTAGCGCTCGCTCATAAGAAGTGGTCGAAAAGCCTAGGACAAACTGGAGCGGGTAGAGGGATTCGAACCCTCGACCCCAACCTTGTCGAGGTTCGATCGCGCAACCGACAAGAACAGAATCTCGACTATCGTGTTCGGCGCGCGGCGCCAAAGGACAAGCAGGCGGAGCAATGCATTTGGCCCGCGGCGCGATGCTATAGACACCGAGGCTTTAGACACCAATCAATATGGTGATTGCCCGGTGATTGCTGGCCGTTTTTTCGTGGTAAATTTTCTCTAGAAAATCAAGTGATTTCAAGCTAATAGTTGACTAAGGACTTAAAATCTGGTATTTCCGCTACCGCCGCCGCTGACCCGGAAATTTACGGCGCCCAAACAAATGGGGCGGCCTCTTTATGAGTGCCGCCCCAGTTTAGTGGAACCGTCGGGGAGAGGGAGAGGACGGTCCGGAGATTGGTGTCTTGTCTGACTTAGCGGCTCGTCTTAGCGCGACGCCATCTGGCTGTCGGTTTCGACTTCGGCGACGCCGGCGATCTTGAGCGCGGCGCGGAACTGCTTGGCGGCGGCGCGTTCGTTGCCCGCTTCGCAAAGCTTTTTGCCAGTCGAAACGAAACGCTTGGCGCTCGCCTGCTTGCCGCCTTCGACGCCGCCAGCGGCGACATGGGCCTGTTCGGCCAGACCGGCGCAGCGATAATCGCTACCCGACTGGGCGTAAGCGGGGCTTGCGGTTGCGATCAGGCCGGTGAACGCCAACGCCGAAGCGGCGACAATGGCAAAGGCGGCAGGAAAGCGGCGGAATGAGGAGATCTGATAGGCCATGGGAGAGAGTCCTTTCGTTTTGTTGTGCAACCTTTTTAGGCGCGGTTGCGCAGATAGATAATCCTCTATAATCTGCAAGTGCTTTGAAGCAGGATTTAACAATCCCCCATGGGGCGCTCGACGGGATCGAAGCTTTCCTGCGCGTCGCGGAACGGCGCAGTTTTTCCGCCGCCGCATCCGACCTGGGGGTATCGCCCTCGGCAATCAGCCAGACGATCAAGGGGTTGGAGGCGCGTGTTGGCGCGCCGTTGTTCATGCGCACGACGCGCAGCGTCGGGCTGACGCAGGCGGGCGAACAGTTTCTCGAACGCGCGGCGCCCGCCTATGCCGGGCTAGCGGAAGCCTATGAAGCGGCGCGCAACCTGGGCAACCGGCCCGCCGGGCGGCTGCGAATCAATCTGATGCGCGGCGCGATCCAACCGCTGTTCGAGCCGATTATCGCAGGTTTTTGCGATACCTATCCAGAGATCGAGCTGGAGATTTACGCCGACGATGCGCTGTCGGACCTCAATGCCGGGGGTTTCGACGCCGGGGTCAGGATGGGTGAATCGCTTGAGGCCGATATGATCGCAGTCCGGCTGTCGGGCGCGTTCCGCTTTGTCGCGGTCGCGGCGCCCGCCTATGTTGAGCGTTATGGCATGCCGCAGCGGCCCGAAGAATTGCGGACGCATCGGTGCGTGCGGATGCGGCTGTCGAGCGGTGCGATGTTGCCATGGACCTTCGTCGAGGGGAATCGCGAGTTCGATATCCCGGTGACCGGACCCGTCATCGTCAATGATTTTGGCGGGATCATGGTCGCGGTGCGCAGCGGCATCGCGATGGGCATGGTTGCCGAGCCCGTGGTCCATGAACATATCGAACGCGGCGACCTCAAACTGGTGCTGAGCGATTTCGCCCCGAGCAGCGCGGGGTTGTTCCTCTATTACCCGAGCCGAAAGCAAGTGATGCCGAAATTGCGCGCTTTTATCGACTATGCGCGCGAATATTTGCCCGACGACCTGATCTGATCCGCCGCGGCGGCGCCCTCGTTTCGGCGCGGAAACAAATCCCTCCACCGGCACCAGAAAAATTAGACTCGCCTAGCGGGCTGAATCGCGGCAGCAGGTTCTCAACTAAAAAAGTTGGGATGTAAGCATGATCGATTTTGCCGCTATCGACATCACGGCCCTGCTCCCTTTCATCCTGATCGGTTTCGCCGCGCAGCTGGTCGATGGCGCGCTCGGTATGGCGTTCGGCGTCATCTGCAACACGTTGCTGGTCGCCGTCCTTGGCGTGCCGCCCGCCACCGCATCGGCGCGCATTCATGTCGTCGAGATTTTCACCACCGGCGCGTCCGGGCTGAGCCACTTGTTTCACGGCAATATCGACTGGCCGTTGTTTTTTCGGCTACTCGTTCCGGGCGTCATCGGCGGCATTTTGGGCGCGTATGTGCTGACCTCGCTCCACGCCGATGTGGTGAAGCCGTTCGTGCTCGGTTACCTCGTGCTGATCGGCATCTGGCTGTTGGTGCGCGGGGTTCTTTATCCGCCGAAAATTTCGAAGCCAAAGGTCGTGGCGCCGCTGGCGGTAGTCGGCGGCTTCCTCGATGCCGCGGGTGGCGGCGGTTGGGGGCCGGTCGTGACCTCGAACCTGCTCGTCCAGGGCGGCGAACCGCGCAAGATCGTCGGGACTGTCAACAGCGTCGAATTCTTCCTCGCGGTTGCGGTGTCTATCGCGTTTATTGCCAATCTGGGGTTCGAGGAAATCCTCGGGCCGACACTCGGGCTGATCATCGGCGGCGTCGCGGCGGCGCCGCTCGGTGCCTATATGGCCAAGCGGTTTTCACCCAAGGTCATGCTGGTGATGGTCGGCGTAGTGCTGACCGCGACGAGTGCGTTCGGGCTGTATCGGGCGTTGATTTGATTAGGACGCGGCTCTCCCGCCGATAGCTGCCGTTCGTTCCTCCCTGTCGCGAAGCGATGGGGAGGTGGCAGCGCG
>JAHJHL010000168.1 GCA_018823905.1 Alphaproteobacteria bacterium | reverse complement strand
CGCCAGCTGGCGGCGCGCATGGCGCGGCCCTTTGCCATCGCCAGCGCCGTCTGGCGCACCGGGGAGAATCCCCGCACAGCGGGCATCTTGACGTCGCTCGCGTCATCCTTCCCGTCGCTTGTCCGTTGGATGTCACAAGCGACGCGAATCCGGGGCGGCTGAGCCACTCGCCCTTGCACGACCGCGGTTTCGATCCGATATTGGCGACAAGTGCGATGCGGCCGACGACCGGCCCGCCGCGAAGGAGACAGCCATCATGACCGACCCGACCAACGCCAAGCCACTCGACCCGATGGCGCATCATGTGCTGCGCGAAGGCGGCACCGAGCGCGCTTTCACCGGCAAATATACCGATCACAAGGGCGACGGCATGTACCGCTGCGCCGGTTGCGGCGAGCCTTTGTTCGACAGCCGCACCAAATATGACAGCGGGTCGGGCTGGCCCAGCTATACCGCGCCTGCCGAGGGCGGCGCGGTCAAGGAATTGACCGACACCAGCCACGGCATGGTCCGCACCGAAGTGCGCTGCGCCAAATGCGAAGGCCACCTCGGCCATGTCTTCCCCGACGGTCCCGGACCGACCGGGCTGCGCTATTGCATCAACAGCGCGGCGCTTGACTTCGCGGGTCGTGGGCAGGATGACGCCAACACCGACGACGGATAACCAGCCGTCGTCGAGGGGCTGACGTCAAACGGGCTGTCGCGACAGGGCGCAGCGAGGGAAGGAATATATCGCTTTGCGCCGCGACCGACAGCCGTCATCGTCAGGAAAATCATCATCGTCGGGCAAAGGCCCGCGCACGTCTGACCCCGGCGAGCCATCGCGCTTTCGCGTCTGGGTGCGGCGGCTGTTTCGCTGGGGGCTTGGCCTTGCGGTCGTGGTGCTCGTCGCGCTGGCGGTCGCGGTCGGCATTGCTGTGCAGCGGATGCCGAGCTTTGAAGAGCTGAAGAAATCGCCCGCGGGGCAGACGATCCGCGTCCGCGCCGCCGACGGCACCGTCTTCCTGTCGATCGGCCCCAATTACGGCCGCTGGCTCAGCTTGCGCGAAACGCCGCAGGTGATGCAGGACGCGATGGTTGCGGTCGAGGATCGGCGCTTTCGCTATCACCCCGGGCTCGATCCGGTCGGCATGGCGCGGGCCGCGGTGGTCGCGGTGGAAAATCGTGGTACCGGGCGCCGCCTGCAAGGCGCTTCGACGATCACCCAACAGCTGGCGCGCAACGTCTTTCTGTCGAACAGCTATGATTTCAAGCGCAAGGCGCGCGAGATGATCCTCGCGCTGGCGCTCGAATGGAAATTTTCGAAGGACGAGATCCTCGAACTTTATCTGAACAAGGTTTATTTCGGCGGCGGCAGCCACGGCATCGACGCCGCCTCGCGCCGCTTTTTCGGGCATAGCGCAACCGAAATGTCGCTGTCCGAGGCGGCGGTCGTGGCAGGGCTGGTCAAGGCACCTTCGCGCTATTCGCCGACCGCCGACGCCGGTGCCGCGTTGGGTCGCGCCGGGGTGGTGCTCGGCGTGATGGTCGACGCCGGAGTGATCACCCAGAGCCAGGCCGACAGCGCGAAGCCCGCCGATGTCAAACTGGCGCAAGAAACCGGACAGAATAGCGCGCGCTATTTCAGCGACTGGGCCTTGCCGCAGCTCGACATGCTGATCGACGAAGGCAGCGAAGCGCTCGACGTTTACACCACGATCGACCTCAATATGCAGCGCGCCGCGACCGCCTCCATACAGGCGAACACCCCGCGCGGGGTGCAGGGCGCGCTGGTGTCGCTCGATCGCGACGGCGCGGTGCGCGCGATGGTTGGCGGCACCGACTATGTCACCTCCAACTACAATCGCGCGACGCAGGCGCTGCGCCAGCCAGGATCGGCGTGGAAATTGTTCGTCTATATGGCGGCGCTTGAGGCGGGGTATAAGGTCGACGATCCGGTGGTCGACGAACCCGTGACGATCAACGGCTGGTCGCCGCGCAACTCGTCGGGGCGCTTTGCCGGCACGATGGATCTGCGCAGCGCCTTTGCCTATTCGGTCAACACCGTCGCGGCAAAGCTGGGCGATGAAATCGGCTTTTCGGCGGTCGCCAATATGGCGCGCCGCTTCGGCATCACGACCCCGGTCAACACCCACCCGTCGATGGTGCTGGGCAGCGCCGAGGTGCGGGTGATCGACATGGCCGCCGCCTTTGCCGCAGTGTCGCGCGGCGGCATTTCGGTCGAACCCTATGGCATCACCAAGGTGACGACCGCCGATGGCCGCCTGTTGTACCAGCGCCCCGCCGAACGTGGGCAGGTGCTGGTCGACAATTGGGTCGCCGCGGGGATCACCGACCTGCTGCAGACCGCGGTCAACACCGGCACGGGCCGCGCGGCGCAGATCGGGCGGCCTGTCGCGGGCAAGACCGGCACGACGACGAGCAACAAGGATGGCTGGTTCCTGGGCTTTTCGAGCGGACTGACCACAGGCGTGTGGATGGGCCGCGACGATGCGAAAGCGGTCGGCGGGCTGCAAGGTGGCCGCGCCCCGGCGCAGGCCTTTGCCGATTATATGCGCGTGGCGGTCGCGCGGCGCCCGGTCGAGGCGTTCGACACCGAGGTTGTGCTGCCCGAATGGCAGCTCGAGGACGAAGGCGAAGCCTACATGGGCGAACCCGGTGAGGAAGGGCTGGTCGACGAAAATGGGATGCCGATCGAACTGCCCTATGACATGCGTCCGCCCGAAGAAGCCGCACCGCCGCCGCCCGAAGACGGTCCGGTGCTCGACCAGCAATGGATCGAGGAACAGACCGGACGGCGCGGATCGGGCGATACGGGCGCGGGGGCACGAAGTGGCGCCCAGCCGAAGACTGCGCCTCCGGCGTCAAGGCCGCAGCCGTCAAGGATAGCGCCGACGCAGCAGCAACCACCGCGTCAGCCACCGCTGCAACCGCAGCCGGGCGATTTCAACTAAGGTTGTTCAGGCGGCAAAGCGATAGCGGTGCAGCCCGCGCCCCTCGCGGCGCAGCCAGCCGCGCGCGGTGGCGACATCGCCGTCGTGCAATTGGTCAACCAGCGCATGAAAGGCGGCGCCATGGTCCATATGCACGAGATGCGCGACCTCGTGCGCCACCGTCGCGCGGCGGACATGGTCGGGCGCCATCACCAGCCGCCAGCTGTAGCGCAGGTCGCCGTCGTGGGTGCAACTGCCCCAGCGGCTGCGCGGATCGCCGACCCCGACGCGGCCCACAGCAAGTCCAGCGCGCGAGGCAATCTCGCGGCTCTCGCGGTCGAGCAATTCAAGCGCCTGCCCCTTCAGCCAGCGCTCGACCCGGCGCCCCACCGTTTCGGCAGGGCCACCGACGCGCAACGCGCCCGGTTCGAGCGCGATTGCGCGCGGCGCCGTGGGCTCCCAGTCGATGCGGCGCTCGATGCCTCGAAACGGCACCGATGTCCCCGGCCCGACGATAACCGGCAGCGCCGCCTTGCCGACCTGTTCAACCAGCCATTCCTGCTGCTCGCTCGCCCATTTGAGCGCGGCGCGGACGTTGGTGCGGCGCGGTACCGTCAACCGCAACTGGCCGCGCGCGGCGTCGAAGACGAGGCGATAGCGCCGCGACTGCGCATGCTGGACGACGCGCACCGGCCATTCGTCATCGCCGACCTGGATGTGCGGCGCCTCGGCGCGCGAGTTAAACCACGCGTTCGACAAGGTGATTTTCCAGCGGCCCGGCGATATCCTCGCTCACCGTCCAGCCAGCGATCGACTGACCCGCGCGGTGGACGGCATCGCGATCCCCGCACACCAGATAATGCCATGCGGGGAGCGGCCGATCCTCGGCACGCAGCCGATAGGCGCAGCTTTGCGGCAGCCATTCGATGTCGGCGACCTTCGCCTTGGTCAGCGTCAGGCAATCCGGAACATGACGGCGACGATGCTTGTAATCGCCGCAGCGCGCGGTGGTGAGGTTCAGCAACCGGCACGCGACATTGGTCGGATAGATCCGCCCCGTGTCTTCATCCTCAATCTTGTGCAGGCAGCATTTTCCGCACCCGTCGCACAAGGCTTCCCACTGCCCGGCGTCGAGGCTGGCAAGCGGCGCTTCCCAAAAGGGGCGTGGCGCCGCGGCGCCGGTCATTTGACCCATTTCGCCAGATCGGCGGCGACCGCGGCGGGCGCGCCTTCGTCGGCGTCGGTCGACGGATCGTCGAGCGGCAGCAACGCCAGCGGCTTACCCGCCGGGTCCATCAGGAAGGCGAGCTGGCTGTGCGCCATCAGATAGCGGTCGGGCGCCGAGCCATCGACCTTGTGATAGGTGACGACATAAGCCTTCGCGACCGCGGCAATCTGTTCGGGTGTCCCGGTCAGCCCGAGCAGGCGCGGATGATAGCGCGCGACAAAGGGCTTCAGCGCCTCGGGCGTATCGCGCGCCGGATCGACGGTGATGAACAGCGGCGCGATCTTGGCGCCGCGCGCCGGATCGGTCTTTTCGAACTGCGCCAGCCCGCGCATCAGCTTTTGCAAGTCGACCGGACAGATGTCGGGGCAAAAGCTGTAGCCGAAATAGACGAGGCGATATTTCCCGGCGAAATCGGTGTCGCGGACGGTTTTTCCATTCTGGTCGGTGAGCGTGAACGGCCCGCCGATCCGCGCGCCTTCGAGCGGCGGGGTCGCGGGCGGCGCATCGGCCGGGCCGCCACATCCCGCCAGCATCGTGGCCAGCGCGACGATCAGGCTTGCACGGACAAGCTTTTGTCCCATATTCGCGATATTCATCATTCGGCCAGCCTTGGTCGGCTAGCCTGTGAAAATCAACCATTCTCGTCGCGGCGTTGCGACGGTTATTGCCAGGGGTTCCCCAAATCATGTTCCGACGCGCGGAGTTCCGCCTCGCCGCCTTCCTCTTGGCCCTTGTCGTGACGGCAGCGCTGCTCCCCGGCCCAGTTCAGGCACAGTTCCGCGGTGGCTATGCCTTTTTGCAGGCGGTCGAGAGCCGCGACGGCACCAAAGCGACCGACGCGCTGAAAGATGATGCGGCGCTGATCAACACCCGCCATCCCGAAAACGGCGAGACCGCACTTGCCATCGTCGCCAAGCGCCGCGACGGTACCTGGCTGCGCTTCCTGCTCGCCAAGGATGCCGACCCGGCGATCGCCGACCGTCAGGGCATGACCCCGCTGATGCACGCGGCGCTGCTCAACTTCACCGATGGCGCCGAAGAATTGCTCAACGCCAAGGCACCGGTCGACCAAACCAACCGCCGCGGCGAAACCGCGCTGATCCTCGCGGTGCAGACCAAGAATGTCGCGATGGTCCGCCTGCTGATGCGACGCGGCGCCAACCCTGACAAGGCCGACCATGCCACCGGCATGAGCGCACGCGATTATGCCAAGCGCGACGACCGCACCGGGCAACTCGTCACCATCCTCGAAGCGAAAGCCGATGGGCCGGGACGCGATCTGGGGCCGAGCATCGGGCCAAACTGACACGCAAAATGTGATATCCCAATTGACAATCACACTGTAGTGTGAGACATGGCCGTCATGTCCACACAGCTCATCGACCGCATCCGCGGCATTGTCGACGACGGGACCATGTCCCGCTCGGGCCTCGCCCGCGCCGCGGGTCTTCACGCCAACAGCCTGCGCGACCTCGATTCGCCCGGCTGGAACCCCACCGCCGAGACGTTGCGCAAGCTGGAAAACTGGCTCGCGCACGGCAGCGATCTGTCGCCGATGGCGACCCCCGAGGAAATCATCGCCGAGGCGCGCAATGGCCGGATGTTCATCCTGGTCGACGACGAGGACCGCGAAAATGAGGGCGATCTGGTCATCCCGGCGCAGATGGCGACCCCCGACGCGGTCAATTTCATGGCGACGCATGGCCGCGGGCTGATCTGCCTGACGCTGACCAGGGCGCGCGTCGACCAGCTCGGGCTCGAACTGATGAGCCGCCAGAACGGTACCCGCCATGAAACCGCCTTCACCACCTCGGTTGAAGCACGCGAGGGCGTGACCACGGGCATCTCGGCCGCCGATCGCGCGCGCACGGTGTCGGTCGCGATCGACGCCTCCAAGGGCCGCGACGACATCGTCACCCCCGGCCATGTCTTCCCGCTGATCGCGCGCGACGGCGGCGTGCTGGTGCGCGCCGGACACACCGAGGCGTCGGTGGACATCGCGCGCCTCGCCGGGCTCAATCCCTCAGGGGTGATCTGCGAGATCATGAACGACGACGGATCGATGGCGCGGCTCGACGACCTGATCCCCTTTGCGCGGCGCCACGGGCTCAAGATCGGGACGATCGCTGACCTGATCGCCTACCGCCACCGCAACGACCGGCTGGTCGAATGCGTGTCCGACGATCCGTTCGAATCGGATTATGGCGGCGACTGGCGGCTCAAATCCTATCGCAACAAGATCGACGGCAGCGTCAATCTGGTGCTGCAGAAGGGCGCGGTCGACCCCGATGGGGTGACGCTGGTCCGCATGCACCCGGTGTCGATCTTCGACGACATCATGGGGCGCCCGGGGCCGAAAAAACGCCGCCTGCAACGCTCGATGGAAGCGATCGGCGAAGCGGGGGCGGGGATCATCGTCATGCTGATGCGCCCGCTGCCCGGATCGGCGGGGGCCGAGGAAGTACCGCCGCCGTCGGGGGGCATGGACCTTCGAACCTATGGTATCGGCGCCCAAATACTCGCCGATCTCGGCGTCCACGCGATGGAATTGCTGACGCCGTCGCACAATAATCTGGTCGGGCTGGAGGGCTATGGCCTGTCGGTCGTCGGCGAACGTTCCATCCCCGGGGAGGCCGCATAATGGCGCATGTGCTGATCGTCGAAGCCCGTTTCTATGCAGAGCTCAACGATATGCTGCTCGATGGCGTGCGCAGCGCACTCGAGGCCGAAGGGCATAGCCATGAGACGGTGACCGTCCCCGGCGCGCTCGAAATCCCCGCGGCCATCTCGCTCGCTGCCGATACCGGGCGCTACGACGCCTATGTCGCGCTCGGCGTCGTCATCCGCGGCGAAACCTATCATTTCGAAGTGGTGTCGAACGAAAGCGCGCGCGGCATCATGGCGCTGACGCTCGATGGCCTCGCGATCGGCAATGGCATCCTCACCGTCGAGAATGACGAACAGGCGCTTGCGCGCGCCGACAAGACGCGCAAGGATAAGGGCGGCGAAGCGGCAAAGGCCGCGCTCGCCATGCTGGCTCTGAAGGAACAATTCGGCATTGGTTGATAGCGCACCTCCCAGCCGTTTTTCTGTCGTCGAGCGCGGCGGACGGCTGGTGGTGATCGACCGCGAAACCGGCCAGACCCCGCTGACCGCGGCCGAGCGCATGGAGATTCACGACCGCGAGTTGGGGATCGAACCGATCCGTCCCGAAGCGCGCATCGCCATGCCCGATATGTCGGCAGCGGCGCGCGCCGAATCGGGCCTGAGCGCGCGGCCCGCGCCAATTCAGCCGCAAGCGGCGACCCCGGCCAAACCGCGCGCTGCTGCAACGACGACCGAACGGAGCAAGCGACCGTGGGCAGCCGAGTCAAAGGACCGGCCAGCGCTGAAGTCCGATACCGCGCCAACCCCCGCCCGCATCCCGAACCGCCCGGCGCCACAAAGCGGTGCCCGCAAGACAATCGTCACCGGCAAATGGTGGGATGCCAAGGGTCCGCGCACGATCGAACTCGGGCCGAAAGGTCAGCAGACGCTCAGCGGCGGCTTTCTGACATTGTTCGCGGTCGGAATCGTCGTGGCGATCGTCGCGCTGTTCATTCAACCCTTGCTGCTGTTCGTCGGCGCCTTCCTGCTGTTCCGTTTCGGCAGCAACATCCTCGGCCCGCTGGGCGCCGGGATCGTCGACAAGGCGATAGCGGAGAAGGGTTAGCCAATCCTCCCTGTGGCGAAGCCATGGGGAGGGGGACCGCCGTCGCAGGCGGGGG
>JAHJHL010000167.1 GCA_018823905.1 Alphaproteobacteria bacterium | reverse complement strand
GCGGCTTCAGCGGTTTCGGCAACGAAGGTGCCGATTTCGGCGACATTTTCGAAGGCCTGTTCGGGCGCGGTGGTGGCGCCGCGGCGGGCGGCGGCTTCGGCGGTTTTGGCGGGCGCAGCGCGCCGCCGCCAAAGGGCGCCAACGTCGCCTATCGTCTTGCGGTCTCGTTCGTCGACGCCGCGACGCAGGCGCCGCAGCGGATCACGCTGGCCGACGGCGGCACCATCGACCTGAAGCTGCCCGCCGGGGTCGAAAGCGGCACCCAGATGCGGCTTGCGGGCAAGGGGCAGCCGGGACCGGGCGGCACTGGCGACGGGATCGTCACGATCACGGTGAAGGATCATCCCTTTTTCGAGCGCGACGGCGCCAACATCCGGCTCGACCTGCCGGTGACGCTCGACGAGGCGGTCAAGGGCGCGAAGGTCAAGGTGCCGACCGTCGACGGTCCGGTGATGCTGTCGGTCCCCGCCGGATCGACGTCAGGCAAAGTTATGCGCCTGAAAGGCAAAGGTTTCAGCCAGAAGAGCGGCGACCGCGGCGACCAGCTTGTCCGTTTGATGGTCGACCTGCCCGCCGACAACGCTGCGCTGGCGGCGTTGCTCGGCGACTGGACCGATCCGCGCGCGGTGCGGGCCGACCTGGGCGTCTGATGCGTGGCTGACGCCGCCCCAAAGGGCCGGACGGCCGCCGAGGCCGCCGCCATCGACGAGCTGGCACGCCGGGTTGCCAATGAGGTCGATCAGGAATTTCTGGCGGGCGGCCATTCGCCGCACTCGCCCGAAGCGCGCGCCGAGCGCGCCAAGCGGTTCCAGCTGCGCGCCCGCGCGCAGGGGCTGATCCACCGCGGCCGCGAAACGCTCGGGCCGGGAACGCGCGCCTTCAAGATCGTCCGCCGCGTCGTCGTCGGTACCTATACCGACGGCTTTATCCACGCGGGCAATCTGGCCTATCTGGCGCTGATCGCGCTCTTTCCCTTCTTCATCCTGCTTGCCGCTGCTTTCTCGTTGCTCGGCGGCAGCGTCGGCGGCGAAGCGGCGATAGAGGCGGTGTTCTCGACCATGCCGCCGACCGTCGCCAACGCGCTGTCGGGGCCGATCCGCGAAGTGATGACCGCGCGCACCGGCATCTTCCTGTGGCTCGGCGCGCTCGTCGCGCTGTGGACGGTGGGCAGCCTGATCGAAACGGTGCGCGACATCTTGCGCCGCGCCTATGGCACCCATTTCAGCAAGGGTTTTTTCCACTATCGGCTGCTGTCGATCGGCATCATTACCGGCGCCGTGGTGCTGATGCTGCTGTCGTTCAGCATGCAGGTGCTGATCGTCGGCATCGAACAGTTTGTGACGCGGGTGCTGCCTGAACAATATCAGTCGTGGGGGGTGGTCGCCATTTCGCGCGGGGTGTCGGGTTTCGGTCTGTTCGTGGCAATCTACATGCTGTTCTATACGCTCACCCCGTCCAAATATCGGACGCGGAATTTTCCCAAATGGCCGGGCGCGCTATTCACGACGCTGTGGTGGATTGGCGTCACCCTGGCGCTGCCGCCGCTGCTGGCCAGCCTGCTCAGTTATGACGCAACCTACGGCAGCCTCGCGGGTGTGATGGTCGCACTGTTCTTTTTCTATCTCGTCGGATTGGGTATGGTGATGGGCGCCGAACTCAACGCCGCGCTCGTGGAGGTTGAGGATTTGGGCCGCGACGCTATTGGACCCGTCGACGACATCATTATGGAAAAGGCCGGAGACGCAGAATGACGGGTTTGATGCAGGGCAAGCGCGGGTTGATCATGGGCCTCGCCAACGATAAATCGCTCGCCTGGGGCATTGCCAAGGCACTGAGCGCGCATGGCGCCGAGTTGGCGATTTCCTATCAGGGCGACGTGATGCTCAAGCGGGTCAAGCCGCTGGCCGATGAGCTTGGCTGCGATTTGCTGATCGATTGCGACGTGGCGGATATGGACAATCTCGACGCGGCGTTCGCGACGCTCGCGGCGCGCTGGCCGACGATCGATTTCGTCGTCCACGCGATCGGTTATACCAACAAGGAGGCGCTGCGCGGCCATTATGCCGATGTGACGCTCGACGACTTCCTCATGACGATGAACATCAGCGTGTACAGCTTTACCGCGGTCGCCAAGCGCGCGGTCGCAATGATGCCGCCGCTTGATCCCGAAACCGGCAAGGGCGGCGGATCGCTGCTGACCCTCAGCTATTATGGCGCCGAAAAGGTGATCCCGCATTACAACGTGATGGGCGTGGCCAAGTCGGCGCTGGAAACCAGCGTCAAATATCTCGCCAACGATTATGGCCCGCAGGGGGTGCGCGTGAACGCGATTTCGGCCGGGCCGATCAAAACGCTCGCGGCGTCGGGCATCGGCGATTTCCGTCTGATCCTGAAATGGAACGAGCATAACGCGCCGCTGCGCCGCAACGTCACCATCGACGATGTCGGCGGTTCGGCGCTGTACCTGCTCAGCGATCTGGCGTCGGGGGTGACCGGCGAGACGCACCATGTCGATGCGGGTTACCACACCGTTGGCATGAAGCAGGAAGACGCCCCGGATATTGCGTTGGTGTGATGGGCAATCTGGCGATCGATCATGTCCAGATTGCCATACCGGTCGGCGGTGAAGATGCCGCGCGGGGCTTTTATGGCGTGCTGCTCGGCTTGGACGAGTTGCCCAAGCCGCCCGAGATGGCGGCGCGCGGAGGGTGCTGGTTCCAACCTGGCGCGCAGCAATTGCATGTCGGCGTCGAGGCCGATTTTCGTGCGGCAAAGAAGGCCCATGTAGCGCTAGCGGCCGACGGATTGGCTGCGCTGCAGCACCGGATCGAAGCCGCTGGCCACGCGACCAAAGATGACAGCCCGGTCGATGGGCGCTACCGTTTTTTTGCCGAAGACCCTTTCGGCAATCGGATCGAGTTTTTGGACAGGGTGGCGCGGGGCCTATGAGTTTCAACAGCTTCGGGCGCGTTCTTCGCTTCACCACCTGGGGAGAAAGCCACGGCCCCGCGCTGGGCGCTGTCGTCGATGGCTGCCCGCCGCGGCTGTCGCTGTCCGAGGCCGACATCCAGCCCTTCCTCGACAAGCGCCGTCCCGGCCAGTCGCGCCACACGACGCAGCGGCAGGAGCCCGATCAGGTGCGTATCCTGTCGGGGGTGTTCGAGGGCAAGACGACGGGTACCCCGATCAGCCTGATGATCGACAATGTCGACCAGCGATCGAAGGATTATGGCGACATCGCGCAAGCCTATCGTCCCGGCCATGCCGATTACAGCTATGACGCCAAATATGGCATCCGCGACTATCGCGGCGGCGGCCGGTCGAGCGCGCGCGAGACCGCGGCGCGGGTTGCGGCGGGCGGCGTTGCGCGGCTGGTGATCCCGGAGGTGCAGATTCACGCGTGGGTCGCCGAAATCGGCGGCGATGCGATCGATCCTGCGAACTTCGACCTCGAAGAAATTGATCGCAATCCCTTTTTCTGTCCCGATCCTGCCGCCGCGCAGCGCTGGGAAGGCTTGATGGACGCCGCGCGGAAAGCGGGCAGCTCGCTCGGCGCGGTCATCGAATGTGCGGCGAGTGGTGTCCCGGCGGGCTGGGGCGCACCGATCTATGCGAAGCTCGACAGCGACCTGGCCGCCGCGATGATGGGGATCAATGCGGTGAAGGGCGTCGAAATCGGCGCGGGCTTCACCGCGGCGCGGCTGCGCGGTGAGGAAAATGCTGATCCCATGCGCCCCGCGACCGACGGCAGCAACCGCCCCGATTTCCTGTCGAACAACGCGGGCGGCATCGCGGGCGGCATTTCGACCGGCCAGCCGGTGGTCGTCCGCGTCGCGTTCAAGCCGACCAGCTCGATCCTCACCCCCGTGCCGACGATCAACAAGGCGGGCGAGGCCGCCGACATCGTCACCAAGGGCCGCCACGATCCATGCGTCGGTATCCGCGGCGCCCCGGTGGTCGAAGCGATGATGGCGCTCGTCCTCGCCGATCACAAATTGCTCCACCGCGCGCAGTGCGGGTGATCGATCGATGATCGCGGCCGCTCAGGCCTTCATCGCCGAATATCAGGCGCTCATCGGTCTCGCGATCCTGGGCGTGATGTTCATCGGGTTCGTCATGGAGCGCTTCCCGGCAACAGTGGTTGCGATTCTCGGCACCTGTACTTTCCTGTTCCTGGGCATTTTGTCAGGCAAAGATCTTTTCTCGGTCTTTTCCAATTCGGCGCCAGTGACCATCGGCGCGATGTTCATTCTGTCGGGCGCGCTGCTGCGCACCGGCACACTCGACGCCATCGCCAGCCGGATTATCGCGCGTGCGCAGCGGCATCCCAAGCTGGCGCTCGCTGAAATGTTCCTTGGCGTTTACGTCGCTTCGGCCTTTCTGAACAACACGCCCGTCGTCGTCGTGATGATTCCGATCATGTTCAAACTGGCGCAGGCGCTCGGCCTGAGCGCGAAGCGCCTGCTGATTCCGCTATCCTATGTGGCGATTCTGGGCGGTACGACCACGCTGATCGGTACCTCAACGAATTTGCTGGTCGCGTCGGTCGCCGAGGAAGCCGGACTCAACCGCTTCGGTATTTTCACGATCACCCCCATCGGTTTGGTTGCGGGTGTAGTGGGCGCATTTGCGATGCTGTTTATCGCGCGGCGTTTCCTCCCCGATGAATCGCCAAGTCAGATCGAACTCAGCCAGGATCACCGCTCCTTCCTGTCGGAAGTCCGGATATTGAAGGACGGCAATCTCGTCGGGCGCCGCGTTGGCGACATTCCGCTCGCCAAGCGTGCCAACGTCAAGCTCGTCGGGCTGAAGCGCGGCGCCACACTGCGGCGCACGGGGCTCGTCGACGAAGTGCTGGAGGCGGACGATCGGCTGGTGCTGCGCCTCGAACTCGCCGAACTCCTGTCGCTGCGCGCCAACAAAAATGTCGCGATCGGGCTGACCGCGGGCCATGACGACGTCGATCAGGATGACGAGACGATCGTCGAAGCGATGATCGCACCCAGCCATCCCGCGATCGGGCGGCGGCTGGTCGAAATTCCGTTCCTGTCGGCGCTGCGGGTCCGCATCCTGGGTATCGCGCGCTTTCGCAAGACGCCCGGGCCGGACTTGCCCAATGCCCGCATCCAGGCGATCGATCGCGTGCTCGTTACTGGCCCCGCCGAACAAATTGAGCAGATGTACGGAAATCCGCATCTGTACGGCGTGGGATCGACCAGCGAACGCGAATTTAGGCGCAGCAAGGCGCCGATCGCCATCGGCGCGCTGATCGGCGTGGTGATGCTGGCGACGTTCAATGTCATGGACATCGGCGTCGCGGCGATCATCGGCGTCGGGCTGATCCTGGTGACGCGGTGCATCGACGCCGACGAGGCGTGGGATTCAATCGACGGCAATGTGCTGGTGCTGATCTTTGCCATGCTCGCGGTCGGGCTGGCGCTTGAAAATTCGGGCAGCGTCGCGCTGGTCGTGGCCGAACTGACCCCCTTCCTGCGCGATGTGCCGCCATGGGGTCTGGTGCTGGCGACCTATATCGTATCGGTCCTGCTGACCGAGATTGTCACCAACAATGCGGTCGCGATCCTGGTCACGCCGTTGGCGATTGCGGTGGCGCGCGACCTGGGAGTCGATCCCTATCCGCTGGTGGTGGCGGTGATGTTTGCGGCGTCGGCCAGCTTTGCAACTCCGATCGGCTACCAGACCAACACGCTCGTCTATGCGGCGGGCAATTACCGTTTCGTCGATTTTTTCAAGGCGGGTATTCCGATGACCTTGTGCGTCGGCGCCGCCACTGTGGTTGCGATTTCCTTCCTGATGTAAAGCCGCGCTGCCGGGCTGGACCTCGGCGCGGATATGGTGAAGGGTGCGCGCAGACAACGGCGGCGTGATCGCTGCGGGGCGCGAAAGGGCAGACTATGGGTTGGTGGTTCCGGATTCCTTTGTGGCAGCGGGTGATCGCTGCTTTGATCCTTGGAATCATAACGGGATTTGCGTGGGGGCCCGAAGCCGCCAGCATCAAATGGATCGGCGATTTTTTCATCCGGGCGGTGAAGATGCTGGTCGTTCCGTTGATCTTTTTCTCGCTCGTTTCGGGCGTCGCCGCGATCGGCGACCTGCGTAAGCTGGGCAAGGTCGGCGGGCGAGCGATGCTGCTGTTCGTCGTGACCGGGCAGATCGCGGTGTGGCTGGGGCTGATGCTGGGAAGCTTCGCCCAGCCCGGTATCGGGGTCGATACCAGCGCGATCCAGCGCGGCGCGATTCCCGAACCCAGCGCCACCAGCTGGACTGACATGATCCTGTCGATCGTTCCCGAAAGCCCGGTGCAGGTGATGGCTGATGTGCAGGTGCTGCCACTCATCGTGTTTGCCCTGCTGATCGGCATCGGCATCCTGATGGCCAAGGAAGAAGGGACACCGGTCGCCAAGATATTCGATAGCGGCGCGGTGATCATGCAAAAGGTGACGATGATCGTCATGGAGCTGACGCCGTTCGGCGTCTTTGCCCTGATGGCGTGGGTCGCCGGCGTGCTCGGGCTCGACGCGCTGCAATCGCTCGCCAAGCTTGTCGCGCTCAATTACTTCGGCTGCCTGCTGATCATTCTTGTCATGTATTCGGCGATGATCCGGTTTCTGGCCAAGGTGCCGGTGGTCGGCTTTTTCCGCGGCATGGTTGACGCGATGGCGGTCAGCTATTCGACCGCATCGTCGAACGCGACCTTGCCGGTGACGCTGCGCTGTACCCAGCGCAACCTGGGCGTGTCGCCCAGCGTGTCGAGCTTCGTCGTGTCGCTGGGCGCGACTATCAACATGAACGGCACCGCCATGTACCTTGGCCTGGCCACGCTGTTCGGCGCGCAGATATTCGGGGTCGATCTCAGCTGGGCCGACTATATCATGATTTCGGTCACTGCGACGCTGGGTGCAATCGGCGCAGCGGGGATCCCCGGCGCGGGGCTGATCATGATGGCGCTGGTGTTCGGCAGCGTCGGCGTCCCGCTCGAAACGATCGCATTCGTTGCGGGTGTCGACCGGATCATGGACATGATGCGCACGACCACCAACGTCACCGGCGATGCCGCGGTGGCGGTGACGGTGGCGTCGATGACGGGCGAGCTTAACGTCGAGGAGCTGGTTTCGGCGGACGATGTGTGATTGGCGCCGCGGATCGAGCAGGCTGGCACCAAACTTCGCCAATCGGCAGGTGAACCGACCGGGTGGCGG
>JAHJHL010000166.1 GCA_018823905.1 Alphaproteobacteria bacterium | reverse complement strand
TCATGAAGACGGGCAATCGAGCAGCGCTCCTCGATCGATAACTGACGGTATCTCGACATGGCAGCACCTGTGTGAGGTGTTGCACTTCGTTTGTGAACTCAGGGGGATCCATGACGACAGTGCTGCGATGGATCCCGGACCAAGTCCGGTATGACGAAGGTTTGGAATCGACCTATCGTTGCCGTTCCCCGGCGAAAGCCGGGGTCCAGAGTGGGAGAGGGCTAGCCTTGCGTGATGACGCCCTGGGCCCCGGCTTTCTCTGGGGAACATGAGCGTCGCTTCCCACCCCAGAACAATCACCGCACCAACGCATCACCCCATGATGAACGCGTTGAGCTTATTCCCGTCCGGATCGCGGAAATAACCCGCGTAGAACCCCTCGCCCCGCGGCCCCGGAGCGCCTTCGCAGGTGCCGCCATTGGCAAGCGCGATGTCGTAGAGGCGCTGGACCTGATCCTTGTCCTTCGCCTGCAGCGCCACCATCACGCCGTTGCCGACGCTCGCGGCATTGCCGTCGAACGGCTTGGTCAGCCCGATGCCCGCCGCGCCATCCGGTTTACCCCAAGCGATAAAGCCGTCGAACTCCATCATCCGAGGCGTATCAAGCTCGGCGGCGATCGCGTCGTAAAAGACCGCGGCTTTCGTAAGATCGTTGGTACCCAGGGTCACATAGCCAATCATCATTCATTCTCCCGACTCGTTAGCGTTGGAACATAATAAGAACATAGGTGGCAGCGCGCAAATAAAAAGGGCGCCGGACCGGATGGTCGCGGCGCCCTTTCGATAGGCAATGATGCCGAGGCTTATTTCAGCCGCACTGCGATGAACGCCGACGGATTACCGCGGCGCAGGATTTCGAGCAGCACCGCATCGCGCCCTGCCCGCTTGGCATCGGCGACCGCCTTGGCCAGCGCATCGCTGGTCGTCACCGGGGTGCGGTTGGCGCTGAGGATCACGTCGCCGCGGCGCAGCCCCTTGCGGCCCGCGTCGCTGTTTGCCGACGCTGCGCCGATCACCAACCCCTTGGTTCCGGCATCGACCCCGACCGCACGCGCGATGTCGGGGGTGACGACCTGCACCGCCAGGCCCAGCGATTCCTGGAGCGCCTTGTCGGCGGCGCCGGTCGGATCCTCGGGAACCGCCTGTTCTTCTTCGGGATCAAAGCTGTTGCCCGTCAACTGGTCCTCGGGCGGACGGGTGCCGACCAAAACGTTGAGCGTCATCGGTTTGCCGTCGCGAATAATCTCGAGCGGGATGCGCGTACCCGGCTTGGTGTTCGATACGATGTACGACAAGGTCTGCTGCGGCGTGACTTCGCGGCCATTGACCTTGGTCACCACGTCGCCGCGCTTCAGCCCGGCCTTCTCGCCTGCCTGATCGGGTTCGACGCGCTGGATAAACTCGCCGCGATCTTTCGGCAGCCCGAGCGCCGCTGCCAGGTCCTCGTCAACCGGCGCGATGCCGATGCCCAGATAACCGCGCTGCGGCCGTTCGCCTGCGCGCAGCGCGTTGATCACCGGGATCGCCGCTTCCGACGGAATGGCGAAATTGACCCCGATATTGGCGCCGACCGGCGAGATCAGCATGTTGTTGATGCCGACGACATTGCCCTGCAAATCGAACAGCGGCCCGCCCGAATTGCCGCGGTTGATCGCGGTATCGGTCTGGATGTAGCGGTCATAGGCGCCTGGTTGGCCGATGCTGCGCTGCAATGCCGAGATGATGCCCGCGGTCACCGTCGATCCGAGGCCCAAGGGGTTACCGATCGCGACAACCCAGTCGCCGACGCGCGCCTTGCTGCTGTCGGCGAACTTGACGAATGGCATGCCCGTTGCGTTGATCTTGAGCAGCGCCAGATCGGATGCCACGTCGCGGCCGACGATCGTCGCCTTATATTCCTTCTGGTTGGTGAGCGTCACAGTGACTTCGTTCACCTCTTCGCCGCGCGGCCCGCCCGAGATCACATGGTTGTTGGTGACGATATAGCCGTCGGCCGAGATCAGGAAGCCCGAGCCGCCGCCCTGCTGTTCCTGCGTGATTGGCTCGCGCGTCCCGGCAAAGGGATTGAGCCGGACGCCCAGCGTCACATTCTGCTTGGTCGAGATATTGACCACCGCGGGCTGCAATTGTTCGACCAGATCGGCGAAGCTTTCGGGCGCGCCCGAACGCGGCACAACCTTGGCGATTTCGCTCGATTCATTCTGCGCGACCTGCGCGCCGACGGGGGATTGGGTGACCAGCGCCAGCGCGGTGCCACCCGCCAGCAAGGCCGAAGTGATGCCATAAACATAACGCACGATCGAAATTCCTCTTCGTTCTCGAAATTCTCGTTTACCCCGGCCGCCGGGCTGTGCGGCGCGGCGGCTGAACGGTGATTGAACATGAACGGGCGCTGTCGGTTCCATTCACCGGCGCGCCCGCCCCGATCAACCGCCGCTGAAGCGCTTCAGATATTCATTGTCGGGCGACATGATGACCGACGTCCCGCCCTGGTTATTTTCGCCCAGGAAGGTCTGGCGATAGCTCTGCATGGCGCGATAGAAGTCGTAGAATTCAGGATCCTTGCCAAAACTGGCGGCATAGATGCGCGCGGCTTCACCATCGGCGTTACCGCGAATGATCTGCGCTTCCTTTTGCCCTTCGGCGCGGATCGCGGTCGCTTCCTGCTGGCGCGCGGTGCGCATGCGGTTGTACGCCGCCTCCAGCGTCGCACCCTCGGGCAGGTCGGCGCGCTTGATCCGCACGTCGATGACTTCGGCGCCATATTTGTTGGCCTCGCGGTTCAGCGCGACCTGGATATTATCCATCACCGCGCCGCGCTCGGGCGACAGCAGGGTCGCAAAGGTGCGCTTGCCGAGTTCGTTGCGCAGCGACGACCCCAGGATCGTTGCGAGCTGTTGCTGCAACCGCTCCTCGGTGCGGATCGCGGTGTACATGCGGACCGGATTGGTGATGCGGAAGCGCGCAAAGGCATCGACCTGCAACCGCTGCTGGTCGGTCGACAGCACCTGCTGGCGTTCCATGTTCACGCCCATGATGCGCTTGTCGATATATTGGATACCGTCGGTGAACGGCACGCGCAGCACAAGGCCCGCGCCCGAGCTGCCAAACTCTTCGTTCGCCTTGTAGCGGTTCACGGTGCGCTCGATTTCACCGAAGCGCAGGATCAGTGCCTGCTTGTCCTCGGGGACGATCGCCAGCGATTGCGACAGGATGACGAGCAGTGCGACGACCCCGACGAGCAGGCGGACGGGGTTCTGAGTCAGCGAGCTAAACATCATTCGCCTCCCTTCGTCGCCGCGGCGGGCGGGGTGGCGGGAATCCGTTTCTGGACCTCGTTGAGCGGCAGATAGGGGGTCACCCCGCGCGCTTCGACGACGGTCTTGTCGACATTCGACAACACATTCTCCATCGTTTCATAATAAAGCCGCTTGCGGGTCACCCCCGGCGCCAGCCGATATTGTTCGTAAATCTGGTCGAACGCCGCGGTGTCACCGCGGGCGCGTTCGAGCACCTGCTGTTGATAGGCGCGCGACAGGTTGATCGCCGATTCGCGCTCCTGCAGCGCCGCGGTGACCTCCTTGAACGCTTCGTCAACCTGGCTCGGCGGATCGGCCTGACGGATCGCGATGCCCTGAATCGACACGCCGGCGCGGTACTGGTTGAGCAGATCCTGCATGCGTTGCTGCACCTGCGCCTCGATCTCGACGCGGCCCGGGCCGATCGCATCGGTCAGGTTGAAATTGGCGACGGTCGCGCGCATCGAACTTTCGGCGACTTCGCGGATCGTGCCTTCGGGATCGGACAGCTGGAAAAAGAACAGCTCGGGATCGCGCACCGACCAGCGCACTTCATAAGCGAGATCGATCAGGCTCTGGTCGCGGGTCAGGACAAAATTCTCGTCGGTCGCATTGGGCGATCCGACCGCCATGGTGCGGATGGCGCGGACGTCTTCCAGCCGGATGCGCTCGATTGGCGCCGGCCAGGTCAGCTTCACGCCCGGACCCGCGGTGCGCGAATAGCTACCGAGCCGGGTAATCACGCCTTCCTTTTCGGGCGGCACGATGTGGAAGGACGAAAAGACCACCCACAGCACGACCGCGGCGAGCACGCCCCATTTCCAGAACTTCGCCGAATCGCCCAGATCGAACTGGCCGCCGCCACCGCCCGAGCCGCCACCGCCAAAACCGCCGCGCCCCTTGCGCAGCAGCTCGTCGAGCGCCGAGGGGCCGCGCGGTTTGCGGCCGCGGTTGATGTCGATCGGGTCGGGGGTGACCCACGGGTTGCGCGGACCGGGTTTTTTGCCGTCGCCCGAACCGTCACCGTCGCCGCCCCCACTGCCCTTGCCGGGGCCATTGCCCCACGGGCTGTTGGCCATCAGGCTGATCGCCTCGAAAAATTGCCGCAATCCTCGTGGGCTGCGGCGTCCGGTGTTGCCGTCGATTTTGTCGTTCATAAGGCTTTTATAGGGTCGGCGCGCGCGATTAACAGGGGGTGCGCGCGAAAATGGGTGGCAATTGACCCGCGCATGCCTATCTGCCGCGGACATGACCGATCAAAGCGCCGACATCGCCCGCCTGACCACCGCCGCCGCAGACCTGAGTGAGGGGCGGACATCGGGGTTGCGCTTGCTCGACGATGCGGGGTTGCTGGCGGTGGTGCTCGACGTGTCGGGGCTGGCGGTCGAGGATCGCAAGCCGCTCGAAGACAAGCTGCGCGCCGGATTGCTGACCGAGGCGGGGGTCAGCGAGGTCCGCATTGCGATGACCGCCGAGAAAAAGTCGATGACGATCGTCGCGGTCGGCAGCGGCAAGGGCGGGGTCGGCAAATCGACCCTCGCCGCCAATCTGGCGGTCGCGCTCCAGCGGCGCGGGGTCAAGGTCGGGCTGGTTGATGCCGACATCTATGGCCCGTCGCAGCCGCGCCTGATGGACAGCGAAGGCGTCAAACCCGAATCGCGCGGATCGAAGCTGGTGCCCGTGCCCAATGCCTATGGCGTCCCTATGCTGTCGACCGGGCAGATCGCGGCGCCGGGGCAGGCGATCGCCTGGCGCGGCCCGATGGCGGGCAAGGCGCTGGAGCAATTGGTCGATGCCAGCTGGGGCGACATCGACACGCTGATCGTCGACCTGCCCCCCGGCACCGGCGACGTCCAGCTGACGATGATCCAGAAGCACAAGCCCGCGGGCGCGGTGATCGTGTCGACCCCGCAGGATCTGGCGCTGATGGACGCGACGCGCGCGATCAGCCTGTTCGAACAGGCCGACGTGCCGATCATCGGGCTGGTCGAGAATATGGCAGGCTATGCCTGTCCGCATTGCGGCGAGGTCAGCGACCCGTTCGGCAGCGGCGGCGCCGAAGCGGCGGCAAAGACGATGGGCCTCGACTTCCTCGGCCGCGTCCCGCTATCGATGGGGATTCGGCTGGCCAGCGACGGCGGGGTGCCGCCTGCGGCCGGAACTGACCCGACGGGCGAGCCGTTCCATGCGATAGCGGCGAGAGTCGCCGAGTGGCTGCAAGCACGCAAACAGGGGTAGAGCGATATGGCGATCAACGACGAAGACGAAATTCGCGAGCTGCTCGGGCAAAAGCGCCGCATTGCAGTGGTCGGCGCCTCGCCGAACCCGGCGCGCGCATCGAACGGCGTGCTCGCCTTTCTGGTCGCGCAGGGTCATAATGTGATCGCGGTCAATCCGGGGCATGCCGGGACGACGATCCACGGGGCGCCGGTCGTCGCGACGCTGGCCGATGTCGAGCCGCCCGCCGAGATCGTCGACATCTTCCGTAACAGCGAGGATGCCGGGTCGGCGGTTGACGAAGCGATCGTCCATGGCGCGAAGGCGGTGTGGATGCAGCTGGGCGTCATCAACGACGCGGCGGCAAAGCGCGCCAATGATGCGGGGCTGGTGGTGGTGATGGACCGCTGCCCAAAGATCGAAATTCCGCGGCTGGGGCTACTGAAATGAAGACCGCGCTGACCTTTGCCGCTGCGATCGCCTTGACGGGCTGCGCGACGACCCCCGCCGCCAGCAATTCGCAGGACGCTTTTTTCGCGGCGCTCACCGCGCATTGCGGCAAGGCCTATGCCGGTAAACTTGCCAGCAATCAGGAGGCCGATGCCGATATGCGCGGCAAGACGATGGTGATGCACGTCCGCAGCTGCACCCCCGACCGCATCGAAATTCCCTTCCACATCGACGGCGTTGGCCCCGATGGCGGCTGGGACCGCTCGCGGACGTGGATCATCACCCGGACCACGACCGGGCTGCGCCTGAAGCACGACCATCGCCACGCCGACGGCAGCAAGGACGAGCTGACGATGTATGGCGGCGACACTTCCGACGCCGGGACAGCGGCGCGCCAGACCTTTCCGGTCGATGCCGAATCGATCGCGCTGTTCACGCGCACGGGGCGGAGCGTGTCGAATAGCAACATCTGGTCGGTCGAAACGACGGCGGACAGCTTTACCTACGGCCTCAGCCGCGAGGGCCGCGATTTCCGCGTGACCTTCGACTATCGCCAGCCCGTGGCGCCGCCGCCCGCGCCTTGGGGGTGGTAAAAATGATCCTCCCCGTGGCGAAGCCATGGGGAGGGGGACCGTCGCCGCAGGCGATGGCGGAGGGGCCGCAACGGCAGCGCCAATGCCCCTCCGTCAGCGCTTCGCGCTGCCACCTCCCCATCGCTGCGCGACAGGGAGGATCAATGGTCAACGGCAATAACCGTTGCCGCTCATGTCGAAGTGAAAGTGATTATAGTGCGCG
>JAHJHL010000165.1 GCA_018823905.1 Alphaproteobacteria bacterium | reverse complement strand
TCCCCGGAACGGGGAGGGGGACCATGCGAAGCATGGTGGAGGGGCACCCTCTACCATACGCCGCGTGTGGCCTCACGTGCCCCTCCACCACCTTCGGTGGTCCCCCTCCCCGTGCCGGGGAGGATCTATGAGTCACGACGCACGCCATGTCGCCATCATCATGGACGGCAATGGCCGCTGGGCCAAAAAACGCCTGCTACCCCGCGTCGCCGGTCACAAAGCGGGGGTCGAGGCAGTGCGCACCATTGTCCGCGCGGCGGGCGACATGGGCATCGAGGCGATGACGCTTTATGCCTTTTCGTCCGAAAACTGGAAACGTCCCGAGGATGAAGTCAACGACCTGATGGGGCTGATGAAGCGCTTCATCCTCAGCGATCTCGACGAATTTGCCGCCAATGATGTGAAGCTGAAAGTCATCGGCAACTGGCGCGCGCTGGCGCCCGACGTCGTCGCGCTGATCGAAAATGCGCTCGATCGCACCTCGGGTAACAAGCGCACAACGCTGGCGGTCGCGCTGAACTATGGGGCGCAGGACGAACTGGTCCGCGCCGCCACGGCCGCCGCCGCCCAAGGTGCGATTACCGAGGACGCGATCGCGGCGCATCTCGACACCGCCGACATGCCGCCGCTCGACCTGCTCATCCGGACCTCGGGCGAGGTACGGCTGTCGAATTTCCTGCTATGGCAGTCGGCCTATGCCGAACTCTATTTCACCGACATTTTGTGGCCGGATTTCAGACCGGCCGATTTGCAGGCGGCGCTCGACCATTTTGCGCGCCGCGATCGTCGTTACGGGGGATTATAGGGCATGACGACGGCAACCGCGGGAAAGAAATCGGACTTCATGGTGCGCGCGGGATCGGCGCTCATCCTGTTCGCAATCGCGGGGACCGCGCTGTGGTTCGGCGGGCTGGCGTTCGGGCTGTTGCTGCTCGTCGGCGGCGCGTTGATGCTGGTCGAATGGTTCGCGCTGGTGCGCGCGATGACCTTGAGCAGCGGTGCCAAGGCGGCGCTGAATATCCTTGGGCCGCTCCTGACGCTGGGCGCGATGGCGGGGCTGTGGTTCATCCGCGACCAGCTGGGGATGACTGCCGCGCTGTGGGTGTTCGGCATGGTGTGGGCGACCGACATTGGTGCCTATTTCGCCGGACGCGCCTTTGGCGGCGCGCGCCTTGCGCCCAGAATCAGCCCGTCGAAAACCTGGTCGGGGCTGATCGGCGGCATGGTCGCCGCGCTGATCGCCAGCGCCACCATCGGCGACCGCGCCGGGATCATCGGTGTACCGCTGTGGATCGGGCTGTTCATGGGCCTGCTCGCGCAGATGGGCGACCTCGCGCAAAGCTGGATGAAGCGCCGCGCCGGGGTCAAGGATTCGGGCAAGCTGATTCCCGGTCACGGCGGCCTGTTCGACCGCGTCGACGGTATTTTGCCGGTGGCGTTGTTGCTCGGCGCACTGGCGTATGTCGGGCAGCTGAGCGTCGGTACGGCGGGCTGACATGACGCAGCGCCGCCTTTCGCTATTCGGCGCCACGGGGTCGGTGGGGCAATCGACCCTCGACCTTGTGCGGCGCGACGGCGAGGCGTGGCGCGTCACGGTGCTGACTGCGAACAGCGATGTCGCCGAACTGGCGAAGCTCGCCCGGGAGTTTCGCCCCGACGTGGCGGTGATCGCCGATGCGTCGCGGTTCAGCGACCTCAAGGCCGCGCTGGCCGATTCCGGTATCGACGTCGCGGCGGGCGCGGACGCGCTGGTCGAAGCGGCCCAGCGCCCGACCGATCTGGTGATGGCCGCGATCGTCGGCACCGCCGGACTGGCCCCGACGATGGCGGCGCTGGCGGCGGGATATGATGTTGCGCTGGCCAACAAGGAGGCGCTGGTCTCCGCTGGCGAGCTGATGACGGCCGTGGCGCGCACCTCGGGCGCGACGATCCTGCCGGTCGACAGCGAGCATAATGCGATCTTCCAATGCCTTGCGGGCGGGCGCATCGACCAAGTCCGCCGCATCATCCTGACCGCAAGCGGCGGCCCGTTCCGCACGATGAGCGCCGCCGACATGGCGCGCGTCACCCCGGCGCAGGCGGTCGCGCATCCCAACTGGTCAATGGGCGCCAAGATCAGCGTCGATTCGGCGACGATGATGAACAAAGGCCTCGAACTGATTGAGGCGCACCATCTTTTTCCCGTCGGGCTCGACCGCATCGAAATCCTCGTGCACCCGCAATCGGTGATCCACAGCCTGGTCGAATATATCGACTGCTCGACCTTGGCGCAGCTCGGGTCGCCCGACATGCGCATCCCGATCGCCAGCGCGCTCGCTTGGCCGCAGCGGATGGCGACGCCGTGCGCGCCGCTCGACCTGGCGACGATCGCGCGGCTCGATTTCGAGGCTCCCGACGAGGTGCGTTTCCCGGCCACCGCGCTGTGCCGCGCTGCAATCGCTGCGGGTGGCGCGCGCCCGGCACAGCTCAATGCGGCGAACGAGGTGGCGGTGGCCGCCTTTCTGGCGGGGCGCATATCCTTTCCCGCGATCGTCGACACCGTGCGCCGGGTAATCGACGCGGCGGAACCTGCGGCGCCGTTATCGCTTCAAGATATATTCAGCGTCGATGCCGCATCCCGCGCGGCTGCCCAGCATTTTGTGGACCAGTTTGAACATGCTTGAGACCCCCGGTTTCGCCTTTACCATCCTCGCTTTTCTGCTGGTTCTCGGCCCGCTCGTCTTCGTTCACGAATATGGCCATTACATCGTCGGCCGCTGGTGCGGGGTAAAGTCCGACACCTTCTCGATCGGTTTCGGACACAAGATCGTCAGCTGGACCGACAAGCGCGGCACCGAATGGAAAATCGGCTGGCTGCCGCTCGGCGGCTATGTCCAGTTCGCGGGCGACCGCGACGCTGTCAGCCAGCCTGATGCCGAATGGCAACAACTGCCCGCCGAGCAGCAGTCGCACACCTTTCCCGCCCAGCCGGTCTGGAAACGGTCGCTGATCGTCGCGGCAGGGCCGGTCACCAATTTCCTGTTCGCGATCCTGATCCTTGCCGGCTTTGCCTGGGTCGGCGGTACGCCCGTGACCCCGCCGGTCGCGGGCGGGATCGAGGCGGGGTCGGCCGCGGCGACCGCAGGTTTGCGCACCGGCGACCGCATCGTCGAAATCGACGGCCGCCCGATCGCCGTGTTCGGCGACATCCCGATGGCGGTCGCGCACCGCCCGGGCGAAGCGATGCAGGTTCGCGTCATCAGCGGCGGCAGCGAGCGGATGGTCGAACTGACCCCGCGGCTGGTCAAAGAGAAAGACCCGTTCGGCAAGGAATATGAGCGCGCGATCATCGGCGTCGCGCCGCCGCCGGTGCAGCTGCAATCGGTGTCGCTGCTCGAAGCGCCCGCCGTCGGCCTTCGCCAAACCTGGCAGATCGTCCGCCAGACGGGTGAGGTGCTGGCCCAGTTTCTGACCGGGCGCCGCTCGATCAAGGACATGAACGGGCCGGTCAAGATCGCCGAAGTATCGGGGCAGGCCGCAACGCTCGGCATCGCCTCACTCATATTCTTCATTGCCCTGATTTCCATCAATCTGGGGTTCATCAACCTCTTGCCATTGCCCATGCTCGATGGTGGTCATTTGCTTTTCTACGCCTATGAAGCGATC
>JAHJHL010000164.1 GCA_018823905.1 Alphaproteobacteria bacterium | reverse complement strand
CAACTTCGCCTAGCGCCTCCGGCGTAAGGCTTCGTATCCTTCTCCCGCAAGGGGAGAAGGGAAGAGGTACAGCATGACCCCCCTCCACCCCACCATCGCCGCCGTCACCGACCGCATCATCGACCGCAGCGCCCCTCGCCGCGCGGCGTACCTCGACCTGATGGACCGTCAGCGCGAAGCCGGCACCAACCGCGGCAACCTCTCCTGCGGCAACCTCGCGCATGGCTTCGCCGCCGCGGGCGAGGACAAGCCCGCGATCCGCACCGGCGGCGCGATGAACATCGGCATCGTCACGAGCTACAACGACATGCTCTCGGCGCATCAGCCCTATGGCCGCTACCCCGAACAGATCAAATTGTTCGCGCGCGAAGTCGGCGCCACTGCGCAGGTCGCGGGCGGCGTTCCGGCGATGTGCGACGGGGTGACACAAGGGCAGGCGGGAATGGACCTGTCGCTGTTCAGCCGCGATAACATCGCGCAGGGCACCGCTATCGCGCTCAGCCATGCGATGTTCGAGAGCGTGTTGCTGCTCGGCATCTGCGACAAGATCGTCCCCGGCCTGTTGATCGGTGCGCTGCGCTTCGGCCATCTGCCGCAGATCCTGATCCCCGCCGGGCCGATGCCCTCGGGACTCGCCAACAAGGAAAAGCAGCGCGTCCGTCAGCTTTATGCTGAGGGCAAGGCGACCCGCGATGAATTGCTCGACGCCGAAGCGGCGAGCTATCATGGCGCGGGCACCTGTACCTTCTATGGCACCGCGAACAGCAACCAGATGATGATGGAACTGATGGGGCTGCACATCCCCGGCAGCGCCTTCACCAACCCCGGCACCAAGCTGCGCCAGGAGCTAACCCGCGCCGCGACCCACCGCGTTGCGGCGATTGGCTGGGACGGTGACGACTATCGACCGCTCGCGCGCTGCATCGACGAGAAAGCGATCGTCAACGCCGCGATCGGACTGCTCGCCACCGGCGGCTCGACCAACCACGCGATCCACTTGCCCGCTATTGCGCGCGCGGCGGGGATCATCATCGACTGGCAGGATTTCGACGAGCTGAGCCATGCGGTGCCGCTGCTCGCGCGCGTCTATCCGAACGGCGCGGGCGATGTGAACAACTTCCACGCCGCGGGCGGCATCGGCTATGTGGTGCGCGAGCTGCTGGGTGCGGGCCTGCTCCACGGCGATGTGCTGACGGTCGGCGGCACGATGGCCGATTATGCGAGCGAGCCCGTGCTCGTCGAGGATGCGCTCCAGTGGCATGCCGCCCCTGAAACGTCGCGCGACGACACCATGCTGCGCCCCGTCGCCGCGCCTTTCTCCCCCGACGGCGGCATGCGCCTGCTCGCGGGCAACCTCGGCCGCGCGATCATCAAGACCAGCGCGGTCGCCGAGGATCGCTGGACGATCGAGGCGCCGTGCCGCATCTTCGACAATCAGGACGCGGTGCTGGCCGCGTTCAAGGCGGGAGAGCTTGAGCGCGACGTCATCGTTGTCGTCCGCTTTCAGGGCCCGCGCGCCAACGGCATGCCCGAACTGCACAAGCTCACCCCCGCGCTTGGCGTGTTGCAGGACCGCGGCTTCCGCGTCGCTTTGCTCACCGACGGCCGCATGTCGGGCGCCAGCGGCAAGGTGCCCGCGGTGATTCACCTGTCGCCCGAAGCCTTGCCCGGCGCCGACGGCGTCAGCGGCCCGCTCGCGTTCCTCAACGACGGCGACATCGTTCGTGTCTGTGCGAAGCAAGGCGACGTGCTCGCGCTCGTCGATCCCGCCATCTGGGCCGCGCGCTCGCCCGCCGTCGCCCCGTCGCCTGCGCTCGGGGTTGGCCGCGAATTATTCGCCCTGTTCCGCCACCACGCCGACGAAGCCGAAAAGGGCGGGTCGGCTGTTCTTGCTGCCATGGAGTCCGTCATTTGAGCCAGTCCATCGACCAGATCATGCGCCTCGCCCCCGTCATCCCGGTGATCGTCATCGACCGGGTCGAGGACGCGGTGCCGATGGCCGAGGCGCTCGTCGCGGGCGGACTGACGGTGCTCGAAGTCACCCTGCGCACCCCCGCCGCACTCGACGCGATCGCCGCGATGAAGGCGGTCAAGGGGGCAGTCGTCGGCGCGGGCACCGTGCTCGATCCCGCGATGCTGGCCGCCGCGATCCACGCCGGCGCCGAATTCATCGTCTCGCCGGGGCTCACCGACAATCTCGGCAAGGCCGCGGTCGCGAGCGGCATTCCCTTCCTGCCCGGCACCGCCAACGCCGGTGACATCATGCGCGGGATGGACCTCGGCCTCGACCGCTTCAAATTTTTCCCCGCGGCAACCAGCGGCGGCATTCCGGCGCTGAAGGCGCTCGCCGGTCCGTTCGGGCAGGCGCGGTTCTGTCCGACCGGGGGCATCAGCCTCGGAACCGCACCCGACTGGCTCGCGCTCGAAGCGGTGCTGTGCGTCGGCGGCAGCTGGGTCGTCCCGTCAGGCCCGCTCGACCCGGCGCGGATTGAGGCGCTTGCAAGGGAAGCGGCGGCGCTCGCGTCCTAACCGTCGCCCCCGCGCAGGCGGGGGCCGCCACCGGTTTACTCAGCGACGCAGGTGAAGGCCGACAGCGGCCCCCGCCTGCGCGGGGGCGACGAATTGGGCGCATTGATAAACGCCATCTTTACTGCCACTGTGCCTAGGTAAAACGGCATTATAGCCGTTGGTGGGGAGACAGGCGTGGCGAGGCCGCAACCGCATTTGGACGAAGTTCTGGCATCGGAGCCGGGATCGCATATCGCCGCGCTGTTCGATTTCGACGGTACGATCATCTCGGGCTATTCCGCCACCGCGATGCTGCGCGAGAAATTTCAGCGCCGCGAAATGTCGATGGAGGAAATCGCCGAGACCGCGCAGGTCATCGCGCAGCACAGCCTGGGCACCATCGGCTTTTCCGGACTGATGTCGGGCGCCGCGAAATTCATGAAGGGCGTCGACGAACAAAGCTTCATCGAGTTCGGCGAAGAGCTCTACAAAAAGCATATCGCGCGCAAAATTTACCCCGAAACGCGCGCGATCATTGAGGCGCATCAGGCGAAGGGCCACCGCGTCGCGATCATTTCGTCGGCGACGATCTACCAGATCGAACCGACCGCGCGCGACCTGGGCATCACCGACATCAAATGCTCGGCCTATGAGATCGAAGACGGCGTGTTCACCGGCGACATCATCCGCCCGCTCTGTTTCGGCGAAGGCAAGGTGCTCGCCGCCGAGGAGCTGGCGGCAGAATATGGCCTCGACCTCGACCAGAGCTTTTTCTATTCGGACAGCGACGACGATATCGAATTGCTCGAACGCGTCGGCAAGCCGCGCCCGCTCAATCCGAATTTGAAACTCAAGGCGATCGCGGAAGAGAACGGCTGGCCGGTGCAGCGTTTCGGCAGCCGCGGTACGCCGTCGTGGGTCGATTACACCCGCACCATCTACGCCACCGGCTCGCTCGTGGGCGCCTTTGCCGCGGGCCTGCCGATCTGGGCGCTCACCCGCTCGCAGCGCGAGGCGGCGAATTTCTCGATCGGGCTGTTCGGCGATTTCGCGACCGCGATCACCGGGGTCGAGCTGGAGGTCGAGGACGAAAAGCACCTCTGGTCGTCGCGCCCGTGCGTCTTCATCTTCAACCACCAGAGCAAGGCCGACGTCATGATCCTCGCCAAGCTCATCCGCCGCGACATGGGCGGGGTGGGCAAGAAGGAAATCAAGAATATCCCAATCCTGGGCAAGCTGATGGAGTGGGGCGGCACCGTCTTCGTCGACCGCGCCGACGGCAAGAGCGCGATCAAGGCGATGGAGCCGCTGGTCGACGCGATCAAGATCGAGGGCAAGTCGATCTGCATCTCGCCCGAAGGCACGCGCAGCCTGACCCCCAAGCTCGAACCGTTCAAGAAAGGCGCGTTTCACCTCGCGATGCAGGCCGGCGTGCCGATCGTCCCGATCGTGATCCATAATGCCACCGACGTCGCGCCGAAGAATGAGTTTGTGATGCGACCCGCAACGGTACGCGTCACCGTGCTGCCGCCGGTCGACACATCGGGGTGGACACCGCGGACGATCAACAACCATGTCCGCGACGTGCGGAATATGTTCCTGCGGACCTTGGGGCAGCCGGAGGAAAGCGTGGCGGCATCGGTGGCGAAGGAACCTGCGCCTGACGCTACGCCGCCCGAGGTGAAGACCGAAAAGGCTAAGCCGAAAAAGGCGACGGCCAAGAAGCCAGCCGCGAAGAAAAAAGCGCCCGTGCCAAAGGTGGCCACCAAGAAAGCCTCCCCGCGAAAGGGAAGGGCGGCCTAGAGCATGGTTCACCTCGTCATTGCGAGCGGAGCGAAGCAATCTCCAGCCGGCGGCCTTGCTAATTCGAT
Organism: Alphaproteobacteria bacterium; assembly: GCA_018823905.1. Lineage (GTDB taxonomy): Bacteria > Pseudomonadota > Alphaproteobacteria > Sphingomonadales > Sphingomonadaceae > Sphingopyxis. The sequence continues at coordinate 7,896 of JAHJHL010000164.1, read as the reverse complement.
AGCTGGAGATCGCCGCGTCGCTACGCTCCTCGCAATGACGGAGGGGTTTTAGCCAGTGGCCGACGGAACCGCCCGCACACCCATCATGAAGGAGGACGCGGCCGATCGGCTCTATATCATCGACGCGCGCAACGGGGTTGAACGCCAGCTGCTCCTCGACTGGGTCCATGCCACCGCTGGCGATAACGACCCGCAATGGGCCAGCCTCGCGATCGAGGATGACGACCACGCCCTCCCGCTCGAAACCCTCCGCGCCCGGCTCGACGGGCAACCTTCGCGGCAGGTGGTGCCGCTGCGTGTTGCGTGGCGTATCCCGGGGTTCGAGCGTGACCGCGCGCTCAAATTCCGCCACATATTGTTCGGCGACCCGCGCCATCCCGGCTCGCTACGCGCCCGCTTGATCCTCCTCCGTGACCGCCGCCGCGCGCAGATATTGGTCGGTGAGGCGGCGACGCTCGCCGCATTGCGCGACCGTTTCGCGGCGCAAACCGGCGGCGGCGACGCGGCTGGCCCCGACGGCGCCGAATTTGCCGGTTTCGTCGCGCGGCAGGCGGGGCTCGCGCTCGACGTCGCCGAACGCGGGATCCGCGGCACCCGCTACAAGGTGCCGCGCTTCGTCGCCGACGGCCTGCGCACCAGCCCCAAATTTCGCGCCGCGCTCGCCGAACTGTCCGAGACGACGGGGCGCCCGGTCGCCGATCTGTTCCGCGAAGCCCGCCCGCTGATGAAAGAGGTCATCGCGCGGCCCAGCGCGCTGTTCCTCGACCTCCGCGCCCGGCTCGATCGCATGATGTTCGGCGGCTACGCGCCCGAGATGGAGGTCGACGCCGCCGAGCTCGCGCGGCTGCGCGCGATCCTGCGCGAACATCCCACCGCGATCCTCTTCACCCACAAAACCTATATCGATGGCGCCACCCCCAGCCGCCTCACTCACGAAAATGACATGCCGATGCTGCACAGCTTCGGCGGCGCCAATCTCGACTTTGCGGTGATGGGCGAATTTTTCCGCCGCTCGGGAATGATCTTCATCCGCCGCAGCTTTCAGGACCAGCCGGTCTATAAGCTCGTGCTGCGCCATTATATCGCCTGGCTGCTCGCCAAGCGTTTCCCGCTCAGCTGGGCGTTTGAGGGCACGCGCTCGCGGCTCGGCAAGCTCATGCCGCCCAAATATGGCCTGATGAAATATGTCCTCGACGCGGCGCACGCGACGGGGACTCGCGGGGTTCATTTTGTCCCCTTCGTGACGAGCTTCGACCTGATCCGCGACGTCGAAGAATATGCCGCCGAACAGGCCGGGCGTAGCAAAAAGCCCGAGAGCTTGTCGTGGTTCATCGGCTATATGAAGAGCCTGAAGGAACCCTCGGGCCGCATCCGGCTCGACATCGGCAACCCGGTGGTGATCGACGCCGCCCCCGGTGCCGACGACAAGCGCGCGCTCGAACGCATCGCTTTCGCCGTCGCGGTCGAGGCGAACCGCGTCACCCCGCTCACCGTCACCTCGGTGATGTGCCTGATCCTGCTCGGCATGGCGCCGCGCGGGGCAACCTCGGCCGAACTGCTCGGCGCAATCGGCGCAGTGACCGACTGGGCGCGGGCGCGCGGCATCCGGATCAGCAGCGACCTCGAAAGCGGCGACGATGCGGCTTTGTCCGCCACCGTCGACACGCTCGTCACCAGCGGGCTGCTCACCCGTTACGAGGCGGGCAGCGAAAATATCTATTCGATCGATCCCGCCAAACACCCAATGGCGAGCTATTATCGCAACATCATCGCGCATCATTTCCTCGACCGCGCGATGATCGAGCTGGTGCTGTTCGAGCTGCGCGATGCCGATAGCGGCGACGCGACCGCGGCGGTTTGGGACAAGATCGATCGCCTGCGCGACCTGTTCAAATTCGAATTTTTCTATCCGCCGCGCGACGAGCATATGGCCGCATTGCGCGCCGAACTCGAGCGCATCGACCCGGTGTGGGACCGCCGCCTCGCCAGCGGCGACCGCGGCATCGCGCAGTTGCTGCGCCGCTGCCAGCCCGTCGTCGGCCACGCGATCCTGCTGCCGTTTGCCGAGGCTTATTCGGTCGTCGCCGACCTGCTCGCCCGCGCGAAGCCGGGTGACGTGGTCGATGAAAAGGTCTTGCTCGACGCTGCGCTGACCGAGGGCAAGCAGGCCTATCTGCTCCGCCGGATCAGCAGCGAGGCCGCGATCGGCAAGCTGCTGTTCGCCAACGGCCTGTCGTTGATGCGCCATATGGGGCTGGCCGAAACGGCCACGCCGGATGTTCTGGCGCAGCGCCGCGCGTTGCTCGCGGAACTGCGCGGGCTGGCGAATGTGATGGAAACGATGCGGCTGTCGACGGTGGCTCTCGCCGATCGGTTGGTGGGGGTGGGGGAATGATGATGGCTTACCCTTCTTCGTCATTGCGAGCGAAGCGAAGCAATCGCCAGCCATCGAAGTCGCGCGGGGTCGAACACTGGAGATTGCCGCGTCGCCTGCGGCTCCTCGCAATGACGCCAGCGTAGAAGGAAAGAGACATGCTCAAACAGCTCAGCGCGCAGGACGCCCAGTTCCTCTACACCCAGACCGCGAACAACCTGACCCACATCATGGGGGTCTATATCTACGACCCCTCGACCGCGCCCGGCGGTTTCGTGCGCTTCAAGGACATCATCCGCCACGTCGAAAGCCGCGTCCACACCTCGCCCTTGTTCAAGCGCCGCCTCCACCGCCTGCCGTTCGACATGGACCATCCCTATTGGATCGAGGACGAGCATTTCGATGTCGAGGCGCATATGAGCCACGCGCGCCTGCCCGAGCCCGGCGACTGGCGGCAATTCTGCATCGCGGTGGCGCGCTATTTTTCCAAACCGATGGATATGAACCGCCCGCTGTGGGACATTTATATCATCGAGGGGCTCGACCGCATCCCGGGCATCCCAAAGGGCAGCTTCGCGATGCTCCACCGCGTCCACCACGCCGCGGTCGACGGCGCCTCGGGCGCCCACGCCTTCATCGCGATGAGCGACATCGACGCCAAGGGCACCCCCGCGATTGCCGAACCGCCGCCGGTCGAGGATCTGGGCGATCCGCCGTCGAGCGCCGAAACGCTGTCGCGCGCTTGGTCGGCGTCGCTGCAATCGCCGGTCAAATTCATGAACGCGCTGATGAAAATGTCGCCCGCGATCATCTCGTCGGCGCGCAAGGCGATGGCCGAAGGCGGGATGACCGCCGGGGTGCCCGAAACGCGCTTCAACGTGCCGGTCGGCCCGCACAAGATGTTCGATGGGACGTCGGTGGCGCTGTCCGACGTGGCCCTGGTGCGCAAGAAGGTGCCGGGCGCCACGGTCAACGACGTGGTGCTGACCACCGTCGGCGGCGCGCTGCGCAAATATCTGGCGAAGCACAAGGAATTGCCCAAGGACAGTCTGGTCGCGGTCGCGCCGATCAATCTGCGCGGCAAGGACAAGGGCGCGGGCAAAGCCAGCACCCCCGGCAATCAGGTCTCAGCCATGAGCGTCCCGGTGCGCAGCGACATCGCCGACCCGCTCGCGCGCCTCGCGGCGATCCGCGACTATACGGTTCAGGCGAAGGAAGCCAAAGCAGGAGTCAGCGCGCGGATCATGACCGACCTGTCGCAGCATATCCCGGGCGCGACGATGGCCGCGGTCGCGCGGCTGGTGACCAGCGAGCGTTTTGCGGTGCGCGGCACCAACCTGTTCATCTCGAACGTACCGGGCGCGCAGGTGCCGCTCTATCTGGCGGGCGCGCAGCTCGTCATGCAGCACGGCATGGCGCCGCTCGCGAACAATATGGGGCTGTTCGTCGCGACCCCCAGCTACAACGGCCGCATCGCCTTTTCGATCATCTGCGAACGCGCGATCATGCCTGACATCGCTTTTTTCCGGGAATGTATCGACGAAAGTTTCGCCGAACTGATGGCGGCGCTGCCCAAGCCCGAAAAGCCGAAAGCCGCTACGGCAACGTCGAAACCGGCGGCCAAAGCAGCGTTAAAACCCAAGGCAAAGCCGAAAGCCGTCCCGAAACCTGCCGCCAAACCTCGGGCGAAACCGGTTGCCAAAGGCAACGCAACCGGCAAGACTCAGAAAAAATAACCATGTCTCACAGGAACACTGAATGCTTTTCACCCCGACGCTCAGCGCCGACCGCGATCTTGTGACTGCGCCCGACTATATCGCCTGGGCCAAGGCCGCGCGCGCGCATGACAAGAAATCGGGGCTGCAAACGTGGCGCGACGCCGACGAAAGCAAGCATTTCGACTATAAGGCGATCCGCGCCCGGCTCGAACGGCTGCGCAAGCTGTCGGCGGCGGGTGACGTCAAGGGGCTGCTGTTCGTCCTCAACGAAGGCATCCACGGCAATATCGACGGCATGGGCCACGAACGCCTCTATCAAAAGGCGCGTTTCGGCACGAAGGCGCTGATCGAGGATTATGTCGCCGAGGTCGTCGCCTCGCTCGACAAGATCGCCGCCGCGCGCAGCATCCCCCGCGAGGAAAAGCGCGACTTCTTCCGCCGCGCCCAGCATTGCTACGGCCGCTCGGCGCTGCTGCTCTCGGGCTCGGGGAGCTTCCTGTTCTTCCACATCGGCGTGGTCAAGGCTTTGTGGTCCGAAGGCGTGCTCCCCGCGATCATGTCGGGCGCCAGCGGCGGATCGATCGTCGCCGCGGTCGTCTGCACCCGCAAGGACAGTGAAATCGGTGCGTTGCTCGAAAGCGAGCGTCTCGCCAATCCGGCGCGTGATCCCAAACAAAAGCGCCTCGCCTCGGACGAAGTGCGCGACCGGCTTGCCGACCTCATCCCCGACCTGACCTTTCAGGAAGCGTTCGAGATCAGCGGCCGCCACCTCAACGTCTCGGTCGCGCCCGCCGAAAAGCATCAGAACGGTCGCCTCTTGAACGCGATCACCGCGCCCAATGTGCTGATCCGCGAAGCCGTCCTCGCATCGTGCGCGGTCCCCGGCGTTTTTCCGCCCGTCATGCTGATGGCGCGCGACGATGCGGGCAACCGCATCCCGTACCAGCCCGACCGGCGCTGGGTCGACGGGTCGGTCACCCACGACATCCCGACCAAGCGGCTCGAACGCCTTTACGGCGTGAACCACCATATCGTCAGCCAGGCGAACCCGATCGCGCTGCCCTTCGCGACCGATACGCGCAAGCAGATGGCGCCGATCGAGGCGATCCAGCACGCATCGATGGCGACCTTCAAGGCGTGGCTGAACGCCAATATGATCATCTTCCAGAAGCCGCTCGAATGGGTGCCGCCCTTGAATAGCCTCGCCAATATGGCGCGATCGGTGATCAATCAGGAATATACCGGCGACATCAACATCATCCGCCCGCCCAAATTCTGGTCGCCCGCGAAGATCCTGAGCGATCTGGGGCAGGAGGATATTGACGAGCTGATCGACACCGGCGAGCGCACCGCATGGCCCAAGGTCGAAATGGTCCGCACCCAGACCGCGATCAGCCGCGCGCTCGAAGGCATTTTGGCGCGGATCGACCGCGCGGGCGACGACGGCCCCGGCCACCGCAGCACCGCGGCGCTGAAGAAGGCGGTGCGATAGCGCGATGCCTGATCGGCGTATCTTGTCCCTACTTCCGTTCGTGCTGAGCTTGTCGAAGCACCGTCCTTCCTTCGGCGCCGCTGAAGAAAAGAACGGCCCTTCGACAGGCTCAGGGCGAGCGGAGTAGATTTGATATGACGACGCACATGATCCAGCTGCCCGCCGAATCCGCCGGCGCCGGGGCCAAGCTCCACATCACCCACTGGCTGCCCGCAGGGCTGCCCAAAGCCGTGGTGCTGCTCGCGCACGGCTATGCCGAACATGCGGGGCGTTACGGCCATGTCGCGCAGCGGCTGACCGATGCGGGCTATGCGGTCTATGCGATCGATCATTGGGGGCACGGCCTGTCGGACGGCGACGGCGGTTTTGTGCCGCGCTTTTCGGCCTTCACCGACGGCATGGCCGAACTGCTGACCCTGGTCGAGGTCAACCACGGCACCACCCCGCGCCTGCTGCTCGGCCACAGCATGGGCGGGCTGATTTCGACGTTGTTCCTGATCGAGCGCCAGCACGCATTCGCGGCCGCCGCGCTCTCCGGCCCGGCGATCGTCCCCGCCGCGCCGCCCTCGCGCTTTACTATCTGGATCAGCCGCTTTCTCGCGCGTTTCTTCCCGCGCCTCGGCGTGCTGTCGCTCGACGCCAACGGCGTCAGCCGCGATCCCGCCGTGGTCGCGGCCTATCTCGCCGACCCGCTCGTTTACACCGGCAAGATCGGCGCCCGGTTGGGCAAGGAATTCATGGACGCGATGGCCGCGGCGCAGGTAGGCGCACCGAAAATCACGCTGCCGATCCTGTTTCAGCATGGTTCGGACGACAGCTTGGCGTCGGTGGCGGGTTCGCAATATCTGTTCGATCATGTCGGCTCGGCGGACAAGAATCTCAAAATCTACCCCGGCCTGTTCCACGAAATTTACAACGAGCCGGAACAAGATGCGGTGCTGAACGATTTGATCGCCTGGTTCGATACGCGCGTGGCGCGGCCAGTATAGACCCCTCCCCTTCAGGGGAGGGGCAGCGAGACTTGGTCCGGCGTCAGCCGGGCCTTTAGTCGAGCGGGGTGGGGGCCATCGGGCTTGCACAACCTCGACAGACCCCACCCCAACCCCTCCCCTGAAGGGGAGGGGCTTTAGGACCAGACCATGAAAATCCTCCTCATCCTCCTCTTCGCCCCGCTCATCGCGCTGGCGCTAATGTATTTCGTCTTCCCCGGCCGCCTCGTCGCGCTCGGGCGCGCGCTGCTGCGCCAGCGCGGACGGATGGTGCAGAAAAGCGTCACCGTCGATGGCCGCAACTGGCCCTATCTGGAGGGCGGCGATCCCGCGAAACCCTTGCTCCTGCTCGTCCACGGCTTTGCCGGCGACAAGGATAATTGGTCGATGATCGCGCCGTACCTGACGCGTGACTATCATGTCATCGCCCCGGATCTGCCGGGCTTCGGCGAGAATGAGCGCAACCCCGACCTCGCCTATGATCTCGGCGCCCAGACCGCGCGGCTCAAGCAATTCGCCGACACCCTCGGCCTTAACCGTCCGCATGTCGGCGGCAACAGCATGGGCGGCTGGATCGCGCTGCGTTACGCGATCGACTACCCCGATGCGCTTGCCAGCCTGATTCTGCTCAACAACGCCGGGGTGAACGGTGCCAACGAAAGCGATCTGCAAAAGCAGGCGGCGAACGAGGATTATAACCCGCTCGTCCTCGCCGGGCTGGAGGACGCCGACCGGCTGGTCGGCATGGTCGTCCACAAACCGCCCTATATCCCGGCGCGGCTGAAACCCGTGCTCTATGCCGACGCGCTCAAATATCGTGACCAGCTCGACGGCATTTTCTGGGTCATCGCCAACGAAGGCCGCGACTTTCCGCTCAACGACCGGTTGGGCGAGGTCAAGGCGCCGACCCTGATCATCTGGGGCCGCCACGACCGCCTGCTCGACGTCAGCTGCGTGTCGGTGCTCGAAGCGGGCATCGCGGGCAGCCAGAGCCACATCTTCGAACATGTCGGCCACGTCCCGATGATAGAGGATCCCAAAGCGACGGCGGCGGTGATGAAGGCGTTTCTGGCCAAGCACTAATCCTCCCGGTGGCGAAGCCATGGGGAGGGGGACCGCTCGCGCAGCGAGTGGTGAGGGGCCGCGACGCTAGTGTCATGGCCCCTCCGTCAGCGCTTCGCGCTGCCACCTCCCCATCGCTGCGCGACAGGGAGGATTGAGCCTACCGAAACGTCGCTTGCCCCGCGCCGTCGATATTGAGTTTCTGGCCCGAGCAGTAGGAATTCGCGTCGCTGACGAACCACACGACAGCGGCGGCGACAT
>JAHJHL010000163.1 GCA_018823905.1 Alphaproteobacteria bacterium | reverse complement strand
GCGGAGCCGCTGACGGAGGGGCTTTGACGCGACCGGCGTCGCCCCTCCACCACTTGCTTCGCAAGCGGTCCCCCTCCCCATCGCTGCGCGACAGGGAGGATCAACCGAACCTCACCCCAGCGCCATCAACGCCTTCATCACATTCATCGACTGTTCGCTGCCCGACTGCGGGACAATCTCGCCGGTCCGGTCGATGATCTTCTCCCACGCCGCGGCGACGCCTTCGGGGGTGCGGTCACCCTCGGCCAGCGCAACACCCGGGGTCATCGTGACATAAGCGGCATGATACGCACCCGCGCCGGCACCGATGATCATGTTCGTCGGCGCATCTTCGCTGACCAGATAGAGCGCGGCAGGCACGACATTCTCCGGCGTGAATTTCTCGAACAATTCGGCGGGGAAAATATCCTCGGTCATCCGCGTGCCTGCAACCGGCGCGATCGTGTTGCAGCGGATGTTGTACTTGGCGCCTTCGAGGTGCAGCGTCTTGGTCAACCCGGCGAGGCCCAGTTTCGCTGCGCCATAATTGGCCTGGCCGAAATTGCCATAAAGACCGGTCGACGACGCGGTCATCAGGATGCGGCCATAGGCCTGCTCGCGCATCATGTCCCAGCACGCCTTGGTGACGTTGGCGCTGCCGCTGACATGCACCTTCAGCACCAGGTCGAAATCGGCGGGTTCCATCTTGGCAAAGCTTTTGTCGCGCAAGATGCCGGCGTTGTTGATCAGGACGTGGACCCCGCCCCAGGCTTCCTTGGCCTTGGCGACCATTTCGACCATCTGCTCATATTCGGTGACGCTGCCGCCGTTCGACATCGCGGTGCCGCCGAACGCCTTGATTTCCTCGACGACTTGAAGCGCCGCGTCCGAATGGCCCGTGCCGTCGCGCGATCCGCCCAGATCGTTGACCACGACCTTGGCACCGCGGCGTGCGAGTTCGAGCGCATAGGCGCGGCCCAGGCCGCCGCCGGCACCGGTAACGATAGCAACGCGCCCGTCAAATTTGATCGTCATGATGGTCTCCCGAATGGGGCTGTCCCACGAAAGGTTGCCCGAAAAAACTGAGACGTCCTTAGCCGTTCACGCTTGGCAGGCAAGGGGGTCAAAAAATGACCGCTGAAACATAAACGTCATCCAAATGACGTGCATCTGTCACATAACCGTCATAGCAGCGCCCCCAGATTGTCACCTTTCGCAACGGAGCCATCCCTCATGCGCCACGCCTTGACCGCAGCCCTGCTGGCGACGTCGATGTTCTGCCTGCCCAACGCCGCGCGCGCGCAGGCGATGACGGCACAGGAAGCGGCGCAGCTGCGCGCGGAGCTGGCGGCGCTGAAGGCACAGGTGCAGACGCTCGAAAACCGGCTCGACGCCGCCACCGCACAGCCGACGCCTGCTCCAGCGCCGACCCCCGTGCCACCCTCGGTCACCGCCAAGCCCGCGACCGAGATCGGCTGGAAGGGCGCCCCCGAAATCAAGACCGCCGACGGCTGGAGCTTCAAGCCGCGCGGCCGCGTCCAGGTCGATATGGCTTCCGTCGATGCCCCCGCGGGCGTGACCGGCATCCGCGGCGGTCTCGCTACCGAATTTCGCCGGGTCTATCTGGGCGTCGACGGCAAGATTCCGGGCGGCTTTGCCTACCGCGTCGAGGCTGACATCGCGAATGGCGAAGTTGAGCTGACCGACGTCTATCTGAGCTATGGCAAGGGACCGCTGACTGTCACAGCGGGGCAGGTCAAGCCGTTCAACGGCCTCGACGACATGACCAGCGACCTGTTCACCAGCTTCATGGAACGCGCTGCGTTCGTCCAGGCGTTCGGCTTCGAACGCCGCGTCGGTTTGTCGGCGCAATATAGGGGCAAGGCGCTGTTGCTGCAGGGCGGGGTGTTCGGCGACAATGCCGCCGACCTCACCGACAGCAACCACAGCCTCAGCATCGACGGGCGCGCGGTGTTCATGCCCAAGCTGGGCGATACCCAGCTCCATCTGGCGGCATCGGGCCATTGGCGCGACCCGAACGACCCCGCGACCGTCAGCCGCTACCGCGCGCGGCCGTTCGTTCACACGACCGACGTGCGGCTGGTCGACACCGGGCTGATCGACGTGGCGAGCGAGCGCGGTCTCGGCTTGGAGGGCGCGGTGCTCGCGGGGCCGTTCCATGCGGCGGGCGAAGCCTATTGGCATCGGGTCAAGCGCAACGGCGCTGCCGACCCAACCTTCTTTGGCGGCTATGCCGAAGTCGGCATGGTGCTGACGCCCGGCGATGCGCGCGGGTACAAGAACGGCGCGTTCGACCGGTTGAAACCGTCGAAGCCGATCACTGCCGGCGGCATCGGCGCGATCGAGATTAACGCGCGCTACGACCACCTCGACCTTAACGACGGCGCGATCATTGGTGGACGGCAACAAGCGGCACTGATCGGGCTGGTGTGGGCGCCGATCGACTATATCCGCATTTCCGCCAACTACGGCAAGCTGTGGATCGACGATGCCCGCGTGGCGACGGCGACGGGCGATCGCGACTATACGGCGGATACGTTTGGACTGCGGACGCAGATCGATTTTTGATCGAAGGGCGGTTTTGGGGTGGGGAGCGGACGTAGCGATCCTCCCCGGAACGGGGAGGGGGACCACCCGAAGGGTGGTGGAGGGGCACGGACGGTTTACGCAGCGCTGAGCCGAAAGGGTCGGCCTTTTCCGGGAATCCGCTGGAGGCCCACTTCCTTACCGGCAAGGCAAACCGACGGTGCCCCTCCACCAGCTTCGCTGGTCCCCCTCCCCGTTCCGGGGAGGATCGCTACGTCCGCTCCCCACCCCAAAACCGCCCTTCGATCAAAAATCGATCTGCG
>JAHJHL010000162.1 GCA_018823905.1 Alphaproteobacteria bacterium | reverse complement strand
TCGGGGATGTCCCCCGAGCAACCGAAGGAGAAAGTCCATGCCCACCATCGCCAACCTCAACGTCAAGGCCGACGGCAGCTTCGAAGGCACGCTCGCCACTCTCAACGTCACCGCGCAGATCGCGATTGTCCCGAACGGCCGCAAGGCCAAGGACAACGAACCCGTCATCAACACCGACCGGCGCACCTATCATCTCGAACTGCGCGCGACCGCCGCATCCTATATGGCGTCGGTCTCCTGGACCTATCCCGCGGACGAGCTCATCGCCTTGCAGGTCGCCGAGGCCGAGGCGGCGCGCGCCGCGCCCGTGGCCGGGGCGATCGATCTCGCCGCGCTCAATTTCCGCTACCGGATTGCGGGCGACAAGGTTGACTGGCGTCCCGTCCGCGCGTTCGACGACACCCGCCAGCTCTTCATCGAGTTTGGCGCGGACGTCGTCACGAGCGATATGCCGCCGCTGTTCGTCATCGGCAGCAGCGGCGAGGCCGAACTCGTCAACTATCGGGTGCAGGGGCGCTATATGATCGTCGACCGCCTTTTCGAGCGCGGCGAACTGCGCTTGGGGGCCGGGAAACAGGCGCGGACCGTCCGGATCGAGCGCGAGACGCCGCGCCGCCGGGGCCGGTCATGACCGAGCGCGAGGACCAGGCCGTGCCGCCAGCCAAGGAGCCAGGCGATGAGGATCGCGACGCGCAGCCGCCAGCCGTCGACGCCTTCCGTCTGCGCGGGGAACCGCCGCGGGTCATGCGCCTGTCGCGCAAGACGCTGGCGAGCATCGGTGCGGCTGGGGGAATTGCGATTGGCGGCGCCTTGCTCTGGGCGCTGCAACCCTCAGCGCCCAAGTCGTCCGATAATCTCTATTCTGCCGACACGGCGAACCGCGCCGAGGTCGTGACGGGCGCGCCCGCCGATTATGGCAAGGTGCCGAAGCTGGGACCGCCGCTGCCCGGCGACCTCGGGCGGCCGATCGTGGCGGCGCAGCGCGATGGCGAAATCGTCCCGGTGCCGCCGATGGGCAGTTCGCCAGCTGGCGCGCGCTCACCGGCCGACGAGGCGCGCGACCGGGCGCGGCAGGAGCGCGACGCCGCCACTACCAGTCGTCTCTTTCTTGGCGGCGGGTCCGCGGGTGCAGGCGTGGCCGAGGCGCTGCGCGGATCGATCGAGCCTGCGGTGGCCGCACCGGTGCCTGTAGCCGGTGAGCGAAGCCCAGTCGCGGCGCGCCGTGCCTTTCTCGAAGGCGGCGCCGGTAAACCGAACGAGAGCCCCGAACGCATTGGCGGACCCAGCTCGCCCTACATCCTCCAGAGCGGGAGCGTCATCCCGGCGGCGCTGATCACCGGCATCCGCTCCGACTTGCCCGGGCAGGTCACCGCGCAGGTGACGCAAAATGTCTATGACAGTCCGACCGGCCGGATCCTGCTCATTCCGCAAGGCGCACGGCTCGTCGGCGACTATGACAGCGAAATCGCCGCGGGGCAGGAACGCGTCCTGCTGGCCTGGGACCGGCTGATTCTGCCCGGCGGCCGGTCGATCCGGCTCGATCGCCAGTCCGGCACCGATGCGCGTGGCATGGCAGGCCTCGCCGATCGGACCGACCATCATTGGGGGGCGATGCTGCGCGCGGCGCTCGTCTCGACCTTGCTCGGGGTCGGTGCCGAGCTTGGCTCGGACGGCGATGACGCGATCGTGCGCGCGCTTCGCGACGGGTCGCAAGATACGATCAATCAGTCGGGACGGCGACTCGTCGAGCGCCAGATGAACATCGCGCCGACCCTGACAATTCGTCCCGGCTTCGCGCTGCGCGTCTTGGTGACGCGTGATTTGATCCTCGAGCCCGAGGAGGCCGCGCCATGAGCAAGCTCAGACTCGGGCCGATCGCCGACGACAAGCCCGTGAAACTTGCCATCGAATTGCCCGGCGCGCTTCATCGCGAACTGATCGCCTATGCCGAGGTGCATGCGAAGGCGACCGGTCTCGCCGAGCCCTTGCCGCCCGAGAAGATCGCCGTTCCGATGATCGAGCG
>JAHJHL010000161.1 GCA_018823905.1 Alphaproteobacteria bacterium | reverse complement strand
CGCCATTGCGGTCCTTGTAGCGTTCGGCCAGGACGTCGAACAGCTTGACCAACTGGGTGTCGTCCATCAGGCGGCTCATCGCTAGACGGCGATTGGCCAGACCGCCGCGCTTTGCCAGCGTGATCAACTTTTCGATATAAGGCCGCAGTTCCTTCGCCTTGGCGACGGTGGTCGTGATCTGCTCATGCTTGATGAGCGCGGCCGACATGTTGCGGAACAGGGCCGTGCGGTGCGCGCTGGTGCGCTGCAGCTTCCGGCCACCCGATTTATGACGCATAATTCTTTCCTTCGTTTGTCAGAGGGGCCGTGTAAGGTACCCCAAGCCAGGTCGATGTGCGGGCCGACCCATTCCCGTTGTGACGGCGCCCCGGCGAACCGGGGCGCCTATCTCGATTAACCCAGCAGCTCTTGTTCGAGCTTCTTGGCCATTTCTTCGATATTCTCCGGCGGCCAGCCGGGGATGTCCATGCCGAGGCGCAGGCCCATCGACGACAGCACTTCCTTGATTTCATTCAACGATTTGCGGCCGAAGTTCGGGGTGCGGAGCATTTCGGCTTCGGTCTTCTGAACCAGATCACCGATGTAGATGATGTTGTCGTTCTTGAGGCAGTTGGCCGAACGGACCGACAGTTCGAGCTCGTCGACCTTCTTGAGCAGGAAGCGGTTGAGCTGGTTGACGTCGCTCTCGTCGGCGGTGGTCGGCGACGCCGCCATGCCGATCATGCCGCTGTCGTTCATCGCTTCTTCGAAGTGGACGAAGACCTGGAGCTGGTCCTGAAGGATGCGCGCAGCGTAAGCCACGGCGTCTTCCGGGGTGATCGTGCCGTCGGTTTCGACGGTCAGGTTCAGCTTGTCATAGTCCAGTTCCTGACCGATGCGGGCATTGTCGACCTTGTAGGCGACCTGGCGCACCGGCGAGTAGAGCGAGTCAACCGGGATCAGGCCGATCGGCGCGTCGACCGGACGGTTGGCGGTCGCGGGGACATAGCCTTTGCCGGTGTCAGCAACGAGTTCCATGTTCAGCGTCGCGCCATCGTCGAGATGACAGATGACGTGGTTCGGGTTCATCACCTTGATGTCGCCCGACACCATGATGTCGCCGGCCTTGACGGTCGCGGGACCGGTAGCCGAAAGCTGGAGCCGCTTCGGGCCTTCGCCTTCCATCTTGAGCGCGATCTGCTTTACGTTAAGGACGATGTCGGTGACATCTTCGCGCACGCCGGTCAGGCTCGAGAATTCGTGGAGAACATTCTCGATCTTGATCGACGTGATCGCCGCACCCTGGAGCGACGAGAGCAATACGCGGCGCAGCGCGTTGCCAAGCGTCAGGCCAAAGCCGCGCTCGAGCGGTTCGGCGACGAAAGTCGCCTTGCGCTTGCCGTCGCTGCCAGCCTTGATTTCCAGGTTGCTGGGCTTCTTCAATTCCTGCCAGTTCCGGATATTGACAGTCATGGTCTTCCCTTTGCTTTTGGCGGGACGAATTGGGGGTCGACCAATCTGTCCGGCGTTAGGAGTTTAGCGGATGCCGCCCCGGAAATGGGGCGCATCCGAAGCAGGCATCAGACGCGGCGGCGCTTGGCCGGGCGGACACCATTGTGCGGGATCGGGGTCACATCGCGGATCGAGGTGATGTGGAAACCGACCGCCTGAAGCGCGCGAAGCGCCGATTCACGACCGGCACCCGGGCCTTTGACTTCGACTTCCAGCGTGCGGACGCCGTGTTCGGCGGCCTTCTTGCCGGCGTCTTCGGCGCAGACCTGCGCCGCATAGGGAGTCGACTTGCGGCTGCCCTTGAAGCCCATCATGCCGGCGCTCGACCAGGCAATCGCGTTGCCCTGGGCGTCGGTGATGGTGATCATCGTGTTGTTGAAGGTCGCGTTGACGTGGGCGACGCCCGACGAGATGTTTTTGCGTTCGCGCCGACGAAGGCGCTGCGGTTCACGAGCCATGATAAATTCCTAAATCCAAAATCCTGAACGACCGGGGCGCTAGTTCGAGAGCTGCCTCCGGCGGAGAAGTAAGGAAATTCGTCCCCCGGACGAATTTCTGATCTTACTTCTTCTTACCGGCGATCGCCTTGGCCTTGCCCTTGCGGGTGCGCGCATTGGTGTGCGTGCGCTGGCCGCGAACCGGCAGGCCCTTGCGATGACGCAGGCCGCGATAGCAGGCGAGGTCCATCAGGCGCTTGATGTTCATCGCCGTGGTGCGGCGAAGATCACCTTCGACCTGGATACCGGCGTCGATGGTTTCGCGAATCTGCAGCACTTCGGCGTCGGACAGATCCTGGACGCGGCGCGACTGGTCGATCCCCAGCTTGGTGGCGATGTCGACGGCGGTCTTGCGGCCGATACCGTGGATGTAGGTGAGCGCGATGATCACGCGCTTGTTGGTGGGCAAATTGACGCCCGCAATACGTGCCATGAGGTACTTTCTCCTGCTCCACAGGACCGTAGGCAATCGGTCCCATCTCAAAGCGTCTGATTTCCAACGCAAAAAACGGACCACGAATGCGCGCTGTGCGCTTCGCCGTCCGGTCATGATGTCGGAATGGAGGCGCAACTAAGGTGAGTCGGGGCGATTGTCAAGCAAAGTGCGGTGGTTTGCGCGGTGCTTTAGCCGTCAGGATGGCGATGTAAGCGCGACCGCGCGGTCGTGCAAGCGATCGACCACTGCGGCATGAATATCCGGGGCGCAAGCGATCACCCCGAACGCCTGCGCGCGCGGGGTATTGAACTTCAACGGCGCGCCGAATGCGTCGGTGACGGTTGCTCCCGCCTCGGTCGCAATCAGCGCCGCAGCGGCGACGTCCCACTCGAACCCCCAACGCAACGTCGCGACCAGATCGGCGCGGTCGTCGGCCACTAGGGCGATGCGCAGTGCGATGCTGTTCGGCTTGGTGACGATCACCAGATCGCTGTCGACCTTGGGCAGAGCGTCGGCGGGGACGCGCGATCCGGCGAATGCCTTGCGCTGGCTGGCGTGCAGCGTCTCGCCGTTGAGTTGCGCACCCTGGCCCTTTTGCGCGACCCACAATTCATCGAGCGCGGGGGCATAAAGGATGCCGAATTCGGGGGTGCCATCGATCACCAGCGCGACCGACACGCACCACCCGGGGCGGCCGCGGATGAAGTCGCGGGTGCCGTCGATCGGATCGACGCACCACATGGCGCGGCACGACAGGCGGTCGGCGTTGTCGGCGGTTTCCTCGGACAGCCAGCCCGCCTCGGGCACCATCGCGCCGAGCACCGCCTTCAGCCGCGCATCGACCGCCAGGTCGACGTCGCTGACCGGATTGTCGTGTGACTTGTTCCAGACATTGACCGCCTTGCCCTCGCCGCGCCAGCGGGCCATCGCCATGTCGCCGACCTCGCGGGTGGCGGCGATCGCGGCTTCTAGGTTGCGGCCCGGCATAGCGTCCTTAGCTCGAAGCGACGGTCATGCCGTCGATGCGCAGCGTCGGCGCGTTGATGCCATGGCGGAACTCCAGATCGTTGGCGGGGATCAGCGCCGCGAACATATCGATCAGATTGCCCGCGATGGTGAATTCGGCGATTGGTCCAGCGATTTCGCCGTCCTTGATCCGGAAACCCGATGCGCCGCGGCTGTAATCGCCGGTCACCGGGTTGACGCCATGCCCGATCAGTTCGGTGATATAGACGCCGTCGGCGATGCCCTCCATCAAAGCGGCGGGCGTCACATTGCCCGGTGCAAGGTTCAGGTTGCTCGCGCCGACGCCCGATGCGCCGCCGCCGCGGCTCGCATGGCCGGTCGGTACCAGGCCCAACTGCTTCGCCGATGCGGTGTCGAGCAACCAGCCGGTGATCTTGCCGTCCTCGACCAGATTGCGCGCGGCGGTTGGCAGACCTTCGCCGTCGAAGGCGCGGCTGCGCAGGCCGCGCGGGCGGTGGGGTTCGTCGCGGATGATGATGCTGCGGTCGAACAGCTGCTGATCTTCCTTGCCGAGCAGGAAGCTGGTGCCGCGCGCGATCGCGGGACCGGCGACCGCGCCGAGGAGATGGCCGACGATGCCGCTGCTGACGCGCGGGTCGAGGATGACGGGCACCTTGCCGTTCGGCGCCTTGCCGGGGTTCAGCCGCGCGACCGCCCGGGTTCCCGCCCGGGTGCCGATGTCGGCGACGCTCTCGAGATCGGCCAGATGGTGCGCGCTGTGCCAGCCATAGTCGCGCTGCATGTTGGCGCCTTCGCCCGCGATGACGCTCGCCGACAGGCTGTGGCCGCTCGACCCGTACCCACCGGCAAAGCCATGGCTGGTCGCGAGGGCAAAGCGGGTGCGGCTGTGGCTCGCGCTGCCGCCTTCGCTGTTGGTGACCCCGGCGACCGCGCGCGCGGCTTCCTCGACCGCCAGCGCGGCTTCGCGCAGCGCGGCGGGATCGGCTTCGCTGCCGTCGTCGAGATCGAGGTCGGGAACCGCGCCTTTGAACAACAGCTCTTCGGGCGCGAGCCCCGCATAAGGATCTTCGGGTGCCTCGCGCGCCATCGCAACGCAGCGTTCGACCAGCTTGGTCAGCTCGCCCGCATCCATGTCGGCGGTCGACACGCTGGCGCTGCGCTGGCCGACAAAGACGCGCAGTGAAATATCCTGCCCCTCGGACCGCTCGACATCCTCGAGCGTGCCGAGCCGCATCGAGACCGACGTGGCGGCGTTGCAATAATAGAGCGCGTCGGCGGCATCGGCGCCAGCCTTGGCAGCGGCGTCGCACAGCAATTGCGCGCGATCGAGGGCTTCGGAAACAGTCAGCATTGCCGCGCCCTATACGGCGGGCGGCAGGGCGTCAAAATCAAAGTCCAAAATCCTCGTCACCCCGGAATTGATCCGGGGTCCATGACTTCGCTGCTGCAATGGATCCCGGATCAAGTCCGGGAAGACGATAGAAGCGGAAGGGTTAGTTGACGATTGCCGCGATCGCGTCGGTGGCGGCCATCGCGCCGCTGACCCACAAAAAGGGCAGCGTTAGCGCCGCAACCCACAGGCGGCGGACATCGCGGCAGAAACGCGCGTGCAGACCCCAACTCGCGAGCGCCTGACGGCTGAGGTGATACCAGCGCCGCTCGGTCGAGCGCGCAACGGGAACGGCGAGCGCGAGCAGAACGATTAGCGCGACGACAATCAGTGTCGACGAGGCGCCCGCAGCGATTGCGCTCGATACCAGCCAGATCTGCAATGCGGCAAAGGCGACCAGTGCGGTCGCGGCATGCCAGGTCATTCGGCGGCCAAGACTCCGCGCTGCCGGCACACTATGTGTCGAGCGCCGCCACAGGCGCGGTCCGAATGCTGATGCCATTTTTTCAGCCCCCTTAGGCTGGCGATTCCCAGAACGCCACGATTTCAGCCCATTATTCCCGAGTCAAGACAGGTTGGCACCGATTCGTTAACAATTCCGCTCGTTTCACCCCGGATTCGCAACCAAATCGCGCCAGATCGCCCGAAATGTTGCAGAAATGGCGGGACCGGCCACGCCGAGGCCGTTGAACCGACCGGAAAACACGGCTGACGGTAGTCGAAGCTGCGGCGCTGTTGGTCGAAGCCTTGCATCCATCTGCGACGCTGATAGCGTCTATTCCCTGTAGAACTGCCTTTCTGCAACTCGGGGAAATCATCATGCGCCATTTGGCCCTTATCGCCGCTTTGACCTTGCCGTTCGCGTCTGCGCTCGCCCAGACCGAGGCGGCAAAGCCTACCGCGGTCGTACCGAAGCCCGCCGCGCTGATTGCCGATGGCATGCCCGATATTCCCGCGGAGCTCGCTTCGGCGACGCGGCCCTATATGGAAAATCGCGGCGCCGGATTTGTAGGCTGGCACCCGGTCGACAAATCGATGCTGGCCGCAACCCGCTTTGGCAACACGACGCAGGTTCATCGCGTCGCCAACCCGATGGGAGCGCGCAAGCAGGTCACGTTCGAAGAGGAACCGGTGGGTGGTGCGGTGTGGGCGCCAAAAACGGGCGACCTCATGCTGGTGCAGAAAGACATCGGCGGTAACGAGTTCTACCAGATATTCGCCATGAAGAACGGCCAGCTAGAACTTCTGACTGACGGCAAGAGCCGCAATGGCCTGAACGCCTGGTCAAAGGACGGCAGCCTGATTGCCTACACCTCGACCCGCCGCAACGGCCGCGACAGCGACATCTATCTGATGGACCCGCGCAACCCGGCGTCAAACCGGATGGTTGCTGAAGTGCAGGGCGGTGGCTGGGCATTTCTGGACTTCGCACCTGACAAAAGCTGGGGTCTGGTTGGCAAATATACGTCGGTCCAGAAATCGGATTTTTTCCGCCTTGACCTCGCGACCGGCGCCATGACGCCGATCGGCGACCACAGCCGGACGGTGTCGCATGGCGGCGGGCAGTTCGCGCCCGACGGCAGCATCTGGA
Source organism: Alphaproteobacteria bacterium (assembly GCA_018823905.1). GTDB lineage: Bacteria > Pseudomonadota > Alphaproteobacteria > Sphingomonadales > Sphingomonadaceae > Sphingopyxis. The sequence continues at coordinate 13,376 of JAHJHL010000161.1, read as the reverse complement.
TCACCAGCGACGAAGGATCGGAGTTTGAACGGCTCGGTACCCTCGATCCCGCCACAGGCAAATTCACCGCGCGCGGCCCCGCTGAACAATGGGACGTCAGCGGGTTCGACATGGCCGATGACGGCAGTTTCATCGCCTACACGATCAACGAAGCCGGCATGTCGAAGCTGCGCATCCTCGATCCGAAAAGCGGCAAGGTGCGGACAGTCGATGGGCTGCCGGCGGGCATCATCGGTGGTGTCGAGATCGCGCCGTGGGGCGAGATCGGTATTACTTTCACGTCAGCGCGCAGCGCCGCCGATGCGTTTAGCGTCGATCCGAACACGCTGGCGGTGACGCGCTGGACCGAAAGCGAAACCGGCGGGCTCGATGTCACCAAGAATGTCGAACCCGAGCTGGTGAAGGTCAAAAGCTTCGACGGGCTCGAGTTGTCGGGCTTCCTCTATCGCCCCGACCCGGTGAAATTCCCGGGGAAGCGCCCGCTGATCATGAGCGTCCATGGCGGTCCCGAGGGTCAGTCACGCCCCGGCTTCATGGGCCGCAGCAACTATATGCTGAACGAAATGGGGATCGCGCTCTTCTATCCCAACGTCCGCGGCTCAACCGGCTATGGCAAGACCTTCGTCAGCCTCGACAACGGGCCGTTCAAGCGCGAGGACAGCGTCAAGGATATGGGCGCGTTTCTCGATGCGCTGGCCAAGGACAAGACGCTCGACGCAGCGCGCTTCGGGCTGACCGGCGGCAGCTATGGCGGCTATATGTGCTATGCTGCCGCGACCCATTATGCCGACAAGCTGCGCGCAAATCTGTGCGTCGTGGCGATTTCGAACTTCGTGACCTTCCTGGAAAACACCCAGGATTATCGCCGCGATCTGCGCCGCGTCGAATATGGCGACGAACGCGATCCGGCGCAGCGCAAGAAGCTGATGGAAATCTCGCCGCTGACGCGCGTTTCCGACATCAAAAAGCCCCTGTTCGTCGTCACCGGCGCCAACGATCCGCGCGTTCCGGCGTCAGAGGCCGACCAGATCGTTGCGGCGGTGCGCAAAAATGGTGGCAGCGCGTGGCACCTGGTCGGAACCAACGAAGGGCATGGCTTCGCCAAGAAGGAAAATGCCGATTATAATTTTTGGGCGTCGCTGCTGTTCTGGAAGCAATACTTATTGAATTGATCCAGGCCTGCCGCCCCCCGCCTTCGCGGGGGTGACGGGCTTTAGGTCAGCCCTGCGGCGGAACCGGCAGCGGGTCCGCGTCCGCTTCGTCGGGCGCCGTTGGTATCGGTGCCTGACCGCTCGCTTGCCGCTCCAGCTCCGCAGCAGCCGCCTGCCGTTCGGCCATTGCGCGTTCTTCGGCCAACACCGCGGCTTCAACCTCGTCCGATGCCGAATCAATCCCGGCAAGCCGCTTGGCGCGTTCGTCGGCGATCATCGCCTGCCAGTCGGTCTTGTCGGCGGCCTGACGCTCGGCCTTGGCGCCTGCGACCAGCGCCTGCGTGCAGCCGGTGAAGCCGCCGAGTCCTGACGGCGAGCAGCTGTCGGTGCCGAACCGCCCAATGCGTTCGACTGCGACGACCTTGTTCGCCCACGCCTCGTTGCGCACATCGAGCGGATTGCCGCGCAGCATCTCGGGAACGCGGTACCGCTCGCCTTCGGGGAGCTTGGCGCAGACGAGAATTTCGTCGTCGGCACTCTTCGGGCATTGATCGTCGCCATAGACGACGACCTGGTTTACCTTTTCGCCGTCGACCGTCGCTTGCTGCGCCGCGGCGGGTACAGAGAGGGCGGTACCGGCGAGGATCAGCGCGAACAGGGGCAGGCGGGTCATCGGGTTTTCCTTTGTCATTTGGTGCGGCTTGGCACCGCGACCCTGCATCGGTCATGAACCGATGCGTGGCCTGATTTCTATCAAATACGCTTCGACAGCGCGATGGCTGCACGGCAACCGGCGCGGATCGCCAGACTGAGCACCGGGTATCCCGGCGCGCTTTCGGCGCCCGCGGCCAGCGCGGTTTCTTTATGCTCCAGCTCTTCGACGCGGAAATCGGCGACCGCGGCGCTGAGTTCGGGATCGCTGTCGCCGAGTTCGTCGAGCTGGTCGCGATAATGGCGGTCGATTTCGGTCTCGACCGCGGCGGTGCAAGCCATCGCGGCGCGTGGCCCCATTGCGGCGGTTACCGCACCCAGCGCAAAGCCTGCGACATTCCAGAACGGCTGGAGCGCGGTCGGGCGCACCCCGCGCTTGGCGATCATGTCGTCAAAAAATTTGCGGTGGCGCTCTTCCTGCTCGGCCATATGCGAGATTTCGCGCGCCATCGGGTGGCGATCGCCCAGCACCGCAAGCTGCCCGGCATAGATGCGCGTCGCGCCATATTCGCCGGCCTGATCGACGCGGATCATTGATGCGTTTTTTTCGGCTTTGCTCATGTCACCGATTTGGGCCGACGGCGTAGCAAGGTCAAGACGAGCGCCGCGGCGCCGAGCGAAAAGATCGCGTTGAAACCTGCCAGTGAAATGCCGAACAGGGTCCATTGTGCGGTGTCGCAGCGGATCAGCGGCGCGTTCATGATCGCGTCGAGTGACACCGGGCCGCCGCCGCCGGTCGCGCAGGTGGTCAGCCCCTCCCAAAAACCATATTCGACCCCGGCATGGTAGATCCCGATTATGCCGGAGATCGCGATGGCAATGGCGGCGAGCAGCGTCAGGGCGCGCATCGCCTTGTCATTGCCGCGCAGCAACAGCGCGAGCAGCGCCAGTACGATCGCCGCCTGATGCGGCCAGCGTTGCCAATAACACATTTCGCAGGGGTGCAGGCCAAAGCCAAATTGCGAGACCAGCGCGCCGCCGTAGAGCAGCAGCGGTGCGGCGAACGCAACGATCGGCGCGGCGAGGCGCGATTTCAGCATGCCGACGAACCCTTAGTTGCGGCGAGCAGGCTTGGCGCCGGGCTTCGTAACCTGCGCCGCCATGCGCGGTGCGGTCGGGCTGATCCGCCCGATCGTCTGCAACGCATAGTGGAGCTGGAAATCCTCGATCCCTTTGGCCTTTAGCTCCGCGGCGGTCGCGGTGAAGCGCGGATCGGCCTTTTCGTCCTTTTCGATCAGCCCGTCGTCGACCTTCTTCTCGTTGATCAGGTGGCGGCGCAGGTCGCTTTCACGGAACTTCGGGCGCGATGCGTAATCGGGGTCCGAAATCTGCGGGACGCGGATATCGGGCTCGATGCCGCCCTCCTGCACGCTCCGCCCCGACGGCGTGTAGTAACGCGCGGTGGTGAGGCGCAGCGCGGTGGTGTCGCTGAGCGGCAGCACGGTCTGCACCGATCCCTTGCCGAAACTGCGTTCGCCCATGACGACCGCACGGTGCTGGTCCTGCAGCGCCCCGGCAACGATTTCGGAGGCCGATGCCGATCCCGAATCGATCAGGACGACGACCGGTGCGCCGCTCGCCAGATCGCCCGGTTCAGCAAAGAAGCGTTCGATGTCGCCCTTGCGGCGGCCGCGCTGCGAAACGATTTCGCCGCGCTCGAGGAACAGGTCGCTGATCCCGACGGCTTCGTCGAGCAGCCCGCCCGGATTCGAGCGCAGATCGACGATCCAGCCGCGCGGTTTCTTGCCCAGCGATTTTTCGACCGCCATCATCGCGGCGCGCATGTCGGTGGTCGCGTCGGCGGAGAAGCTGGTGACGGTCAGCACCCCGACATCGCCGCTGACTTCCCATTTCACGGGCTTCAGGTCGATGATCTCGCGGGTCAGTGACATTTCGATCGGCTTGTCCTGACCTTCACGCACGACGGTGACGTCGATCTTGGTCCCCGGACGCCCGCGCATCTGTTCGACCGCCTCGTCGAGCGTCAGGCCAAAGATCAGTTCCTTGTTGATGTGGGTGATGTAATCGCCCGCCTTGATGCCCGCCTTGGCCGCGGGGGTGTCGGCGGTCGGTGCGATGACCTTCACGACGCCGTCTTCCATCGTCACCGACAGGCCGAGCCCGCCATATTCGCCGTCGGTCTGGGTGCGCAGGTTCGAAAAGCCCCGCGCGTCAAGATAACCCGAATGCGGATCGAGGCTGGCGAGCATGCCGTTGATCGCGCCTTCGATCAGTTTCGAATCGTCGACCGGTTCGACATAGTTCGATTTCACTTCCAGATAGACGTCCATGAAACGCGAAATTTCTTCCTGCGTCTTGCTGTCGACGCTCGCCATCGCGCCGGTCGCGAGCGGCACCAGCGCCAGCGTCGAGAGCGCGGCGGCGCCCTGCCACAACGCAAAGCGGCGCTTCGAGGATGCGGGCTTCTTGGTCGAGTCGGTCATGTGCGTCTTTCACTCAGGCAGGAATTCCCGCCTTATATACCCCGGCTCACCATCCTCCTACGCATTTGCGCAGGCGTCAAGCGGTGCATCCCGATAGGGGACAGCGCCCGAATGGGGGATTAACGGGGTTGAATCCTGGCAAGCGACGTCACCCGATCATCGCGACGATATCGACCGGGCGGCCGCCGCGGCGCAGTTCAACGGTGATGCGGCTGTCGTCGGACCCGGCGCGCCCGATCGGCATGCCGCTGTCCAGCGTGTCGCCGACCGCGACCGAAAGCCCGATCATCCCGGTGAGCAGCGAGACCCAGCCGCCGCCATGATCGATGATGACGATCTTGCCATAGCCGCGATAATCCTCGGCAAAGCTCACGCGGCCGGGAGCGGGGGCGACGACCTGTCCGCCCGGACGCGCCGCTATCGTGACGCCGCGCGAACGGACGCCGCTGTCGTTGACCTCGCCTAACCCGGCGACGATGCGTCCGACGACAGGCAGGCGATAGGCGCCTGCCGTAAGCTCGGCCGCAGCGGGGGCGGGCGGGGCGGCGCTGGCGACGGCGCTGGCCGGGTTGCGCGGGCGGGGCAGCGGACCGGCGAGTTGCGCCAGTTCGGCGCGCACCGCGCCGTCGGCTTCAAGCGAGTCCATCAGTTCGACAATGTCGCGCGCTTTTTCGCCCAGCCCCAGCGCGCGGTCGGCCTCGAGCTGCGCGCTGCTCATCAGTTCGCGTGACCGCATCCGGCCTTCATTTTCCAGCCGCGTCAGCGCGCTGCGCCGCTGCGACAGTTGCCCCTTGCTGGCCGAAAGCGCCCGCAGCGCCACCGCCTGCTGGCGCCGCGTTGTTTGCAGCTGGGTCAATTCCTGGCGCACCCCCGCGGTGCGGCGCTCGATCACCGGCATCGCCGCATCAATGACAGCGCGGGCGTGGACCATGTCGGTCAGCGATCCCGGCTGCGCGAGCACACTGACCGGCGGCTGGCGGCTGAGTTGTTGGAGCGAGGCGGCGAGTTCGAGCAGCGGCTGTTGCTGCTCGGCCAGCCGCGCGCGTTGTGCCGCCATACGGCGGCTGACCAGAGCGACGCGCGCTTCGCCCGCGCTGATGTCGGCCTCGGCCGACTGGATGCGCGCGGCGAGCGCGGCGCTGCGGATTTTCAGCCGGTCGGCCTCGTTGCTCGCCGTGGCGGCCTGCGCTTCGAGCCGCGTGCTGCGCGCCATCGCCTCGGCGGACTGTTGTTTGGCGCCGAGCAATTGCTCGCGTTCGCGCGCCGCTATCGCCTGCGGATCGAAGATGTCGCTCTGCGCCAGCGCCAGCGCGCCGCCTGACAGGACGGCCACAGCGGCGAGCACAGCCAGAGCGCGCCTCATTGGCGTCCCTCGCGATGATAGGGGTGGCCCGCGACGATGCTGGTGGCGCGCCACAATTGTTCGGCGAGCATCGCGCGCGCCATCAGATGCGGCCAGGTCGCGCGGCCAAAGGCAATGACTTTTGCCGCGCCCTCGCGCTCCTCAGGGGTAAAGCCGTCGGCGGCACCCAAGCAGAAGCGCGCCTCGCGCACCCCGCTATCGCGCCAGCTTTCCAGCAATTTGGCAAATTCAATCGATGACATCTGTTCGCCGCCCTCGTCGAGCAAGACGGTGCGGCTGTTGTCGGCGGCGGCAGGCATACGACCGCCGGTGTCCGGAAGCTCGGAAATCTTCTGCGCCCACGTCACGCGTTTCATGTAACGCTCGACCAGATCGGCCTCCGGTCCGCGCCCGATGCGCCCGCGCGCGATGATGTGCAGCAACATGACGCCCCGTCTACCCTTGGCAGGGCAGGAACGTCAATTTGCGACTGTAACGGGCGGGGCGTCGCCGAATGACCACATGCGTTCGAGGTTGTAGAAGCTACGCACCTCGGGACGGAACAGGTGGACGATGACGTCGCCCGCATCGAGCAGCACCCAATCGGCATTGGGCAGTCCTTCGACACGAACCTGGCGGCCCGCTTCCTGCTTGATCCGCTGCGCCAGTTTCTCGGCGATCGCCGAGACATGGCGCGTCGACCGACCGCTCGCGATCACCATATGATCGGCGATGCTGCTTTTGCCGGCAAGCGGGATGGAGATGGTTTCCTGAGCCTGGTCCTCTTCCAGCTGGTGGAGGATCAGTGCGTGGAGCGCGTCCACATTATCGTTGGCGGATGCGGCGCTGGGCGCGGCACCCTGGGTGGCGGAGATCAAATGCGTCCTTTCCTAATCGGGTCCACAAGCCGCGAACGGGTCAGCGGATCGCGCAAAGCGCGACCTTCATAGCGTTCGAACCAGCGGGGGTTGGCCTGCCGTATCGCAGTTGCGGATCGCACATCGGGCGAAAATCGCAGGAACACGAGGGCGGGCGGTCTCCAGTCCGTCCAATGCAATTTCTGGTCCGCGGGCCGGACGAAGCGCCGAAGCCAACCCATCGCACGTCTTGCGTGGGCGCGGTCATTATAGCCCGGACGCGCGATAACCGCAATCGGCATGAGTCGGGCAATCCCCCGCCAGTCGCGCCATTGGGGCAGCTGGACCAGATTGTCGGCCCCCATGATCCAGATGAACTGGCGATCGGGGTAGCGGCGAACGAGCTTTTTGAGCGTGTCGATGGTGTAGCGCGTGCCGAGTTCGGCCTCGATCGCGGTCGCGCGAATCGGTGAACGCCGCGCCATATGCCGCGCCGAAGCGAGCCGCGCGGGGAGCGAGGCCATGCCGGCCTTGGGTTTCAGCGGATTGCCGGGGGAGACCAGCCACCACAGCTCATCGAGCCCGAGCGCGTCGATTGCATTGAGGCTGATCGCCCGATGCCCGCCATGAGCAGGATTGAAGCTGCCGCCGAGAAGGCCGGTGGGGATCACAGAAGGGTCTGCCAATCGCTGCGGAGATGGGCGATGCGTAGAATCAGAACGCACTTGGTGTCGACGTGGTAGAGCAGAACATATGGCAGCTTTCCCAGGCGCCATTTTCGTCGGCCTTGCGCGCCTAGCGGTGCTCCGGCTCGAGGTGAAGTAGCAAGAAAGGAGGTCGCTTTGGCAGCTTCTTCGAGCAGGTCGTCCGCCGTCCTGAAATCCGCATCGACCAGATGATCGACAGCGTCGTTCAGATCTTCTCGCGAAAGCCGGGACCAGCGAACCGGCGTCACGCAGCTTTGTTATTTCGCTTGGCTCGAACCTCTTTTCGCTTGGCGTCGATCCAATCCAGCATCTCTTCCGACGAAATCAAAGGTTCCTCGCGCGCCGACCGCTCGCCTTCCTCAATGAAGGCCAGCATTTCCGCTTCACGTTCGGTAAATTGTCGAACTGCCTGCGCCACGAGCCAGGATCGCGAGCGATCATATTGCGTCGCCAATTGGTCGAGCGTTTCGAGCGTTGCAGCATCCAGCCGCGTGGTGATCGGTGAAGTTGCATCCATATGCCATCTGTATCACTTGTACACAAATGACTCAAGGACGCGTCTGACCGCTTCCGCGCACCAACCATTTATACGTCGTCAATCCCTCCAGCGCGACCGGCCCCCGCGCATGCAGCCTCCCGGTGGCGATGCCGATTTCGGCGCCTAATCCGAATTCGCCGCCATCGGCGAATTGCGTCGAGGCGTTGTGCATGACGATGGCGCTGTCGACGCCGGTCAGGAAACGCTCGGCGGTGGCGGTATCTTCGGTGACGATCGCGTCGGTGTGGCGGCTCGAATGCGTGTCGATATGGGCGAGCGCGCCTTCTAGCCCGTCGACAAGGGCGATCGAGACGATTGCGTCGAGATATTCGCAGTCCCAGTCGCCGGGCGATGCGGCCTCGACGTGCGGACTCAGAGCCGTGATGGCCTTGTCGCCGCGCACTTCGCATCCTGCCGCGACCAGCGCGTCGATGATAGCGAGCGGTGCGGGATAGGCGCGGTCAATCAGGATCGTCTCGGTCGCGCCGCAGATACCGGTGCGGCGCATCTTGGCGTTGACCGCCAGCGCGACCGCCTTGGCCGGATCGGCGGCGCCGTCGATATAGAGGTGGTTGATCCCGTCGAGATGCGCGAGCACGGGCACGCGCGCCTCGTCCTGTACGCGCGCGACGAGGCCTTTGCCGCCGCGTGGGATGATGATGTCGATCAGCCCCTGCGCGCGCAGCATTGCACCGACCGCGGTGCGGTCCTGCGTCGGCACCAGCTGCACCGCGTCGGCGGGCAGTCCCGCTTCGACGAGGCCCGCCGCAAAAGCCGCATGGATCGCACGGTTCGAATAGACCGCCTCGCTGCCGCCGCGCAGGATCACCGCATTACCCGACATCAGCCCGAGCGCCGCGGCGTCGGCCGTCACATTGGGGCGGCTTTCATAGATGATGCCGACGACGCCAAGCGGTACGCGCACCCGGCTCAGCACCAAGCCGTTGGGCCGCGTCACCCGGTCGATCTCGGCGCCCGACGGATCTGGCAGCGCTGCGACAGCGTCGATCGCGTCGGCGATGCCAGCGAGCCGCGTTTCGTCGAGCCGCAGCCGGTCGAGCATCGCGCCCGACAGCCCGTTAGCCCGTCCTGCCGTCATATCTTCGCCATTGGCGGCGAGGATGTCGGCGGCGCGGGCGCGGATCGCTGCCGCAGCGGCGATCAGTCCGGCCGCCTTCTCTGCGGTCGGCGTCAACGCCAGCCGTTTCGCCGCAACGCGCGCGCGCGCGCCCATGTCGGCGATCAGGGCGGCGGCATCGCCGGGCATCGGCGGCGCGGTCAGGGCTTGGGCGTTCATGGCGCTGCCACTATCACGTTTTGCGTGACGCCCGAAAGTCCCGTTGCGTCGTATCTCGCGCCCCTTTAGGCAGGGCACCATGAGCGGGGATATCGAAGGCATCGGGGCGGCGGTCACCGCGGGTTTAGCGGGGCGCGTCGTCGAACCTCAGCATGGCGGCGGGCGCGAACCGGCGAGCGGGCTGCGCTGCCTGAATTGCGGCACCAGCCTGGTTGGCTCGCATTGCCACCATTGCGGCCAGCGCGCCGACGTCCACCGCAGCTTCGGCGCGATCGGGCATGATCTGGTCCACGCGATCTTTCATTTCGAGGGCAAGATCTGGAACACGCTGCCTCTCCTCGCGTGGCGGCCGGGCGACCTGACGCGCCGCTACATCCACGGCGAGCGCGCACGCTTCATCTCGCCGCTCGCGCTGTTTCTGTTCGCGGTGTTCCTGACCTATGCGGTGCTCGCGATGGTTGGCAGCGGCGGCGGTGTGGGCGAGGATATTGCCAAGGCCGCGGCCGATCAGACGCGGTCGAACGCGCTCAAGGAAAGTTTCGAGATTGAAGTCGACCGTGTCGACGCGCGGCTCGCCAACAAGACTTTGTTGGCTGCTGAGCGGGCGGCACTCGAAGACGAACGGGCGACGCTTCAGAAAAGCGCCGACTATCTTGGCGTCGCGCGCCGCCTGAGCCAAGAGGAGCTCGACAAGGGACCGCCGGTGCTCAAGGATCCGGTCGATCAGGTGATGACCGGCGCCAGTTTCCTGTCGCGGACCAAAGTCGATACCGGGGTACCGTTCATCGACCAGAGCCTGCAAAAAGCGATCGCGAACCCTGCGCTGGTATTCTACAAACTTCAGGCGAATGCGTATAAATTTGCCTGGGCGCTGATCCCGCTGTCGCTGCCCTTTATGTGGCTGCTGTTCCCGTTCAGCCGGCGCTTCCACACCTATGATCATTTTGTCTTCGTGACCTATTCGATCAGCTTCATGCTGCTTTTGTTCGTGGTCGTGCGGCTGTTCAACCTTTCGATCTTTGGCGAGGTCGCGACCGCCTTTGCGCTGCTCTACGTGCCGTTCCATATGTACCGACAGCTGCGCGGTGCCTATCGTTCGTCGCGCTTTGGGGCGCTTGTCCGTACCAATTTGCTGCTGTTTTTCAGTATGTTTTCGATCATGATGTTCATGTTCCTGCTGCTCGCGCTCGGGGTGATGGGTTAATCCGAACCCGGGCGGCGCCGAATCGTAACAAAGGCCGGGCAAAGAACCCGCCGGTCGAGGAGGAGATTTGCGATGCATCATCAATGGGGCGAAATGGATCGGCGCCAGCTGATCGCGCTGGGAACCGCGGGGCTGGCGGCGCTGTCGTTGCCCGGTGCAGCGGCGGCGATGATGGCGCAGGGCTTTACCCACGGCGTTGCGAGCGGCGAACCGGGGGCGAATTCGGTGCTGCTGTGGACCCGCTACGCGGCGGCGAGCGATACGACGCTGACGGCTGAATTGTCCGAATCGTCGGATTTCGCCAAAACTGTCGGTGGCGGGACCGTCGCGGCCATGGGCGACCGCGACCACACCGCAAAGCTGGTGGTCAGCGGCCTCGAACCCGGCCGCTGGTATTATTATCGCTTTGTGGCGCCCGACGGCACTAAATCGCTGACTGGACGCACCCGCACGCTCCCCAGCGGGCCGACCAGCGCCTTCACTCTCGCGCTCTTTTCCTGTTCGAACCTGCCGTTCGGCTGGTTCAACGCCTATGCCCACGCCGCGGCGCGGCAGGACATCGACCTGGTCGTCCACTCGGGCGACTATCTCTATGAATATCCGATTGGCGACTATCCCTCGCTCAAACAGGCAGTACCAGGCCGCGACATCCAACCCGCGCACGAGATGGTCGCGCTCGCTGACTATCGCCTCCGCTACGCCGCCTATCGCAGCGACCCCGATCTGGCGCGATTGCACGCGCTGTTCCCGATGATCGCCCAGTGGGACGACCATGAGATGACCAACGACGCCTGGAAGGGTGGCGCCGAAAACCACAATGCGGGCGAAGGCGAGTGGGCGGATCGCGTCATCGCCGCCGAACGCGCCTATCGCGAATGGATGCCCGTCGCCGACACGCGCTGGCGCGACTATCAGGTCGGCGATCTCGCGACGATCTTCCTACCCGAAACGCGGGTGACGGGCCGCGACCGGCAGTTCGAGATCGACGAGATCGTCGCCGGCGCTGGCGATACCGCTGCCAAGCTGCGGCAGTTCGCCGAAACCACCTATCGCGATCCCGCGCGCCAGATGATGGGTACGGAGCAAGAAAAGTGGTTGTTCGATGGCTTTGCCGCCTCGACCAAATCGGGGACTCGCTGGCAGGTCTGCGCGCAGCAGGTGGTGATGGGCAGCCTGTTCACGCCGCCCGAGTCAAAGGACTGGTTCGGGGCCAGCATGGCCGACAATGTCCGCCGCCGCATCGAAACCGCGCAGCTCGCGGCCAAGGCGGGGTTGCCGTTCAATCTCGATGCCTGGGACGGCTATCCGGCGGCACGTTCACGGCTGCTCGCGGCGGCGCAGCGCGCCGATGCCAACCTAGTCACCCTAACCGGCGATACCCATAACGCCTGGGCATTCGACTTGTCCGAAGACGGCCGCGCGGCGGGGATCGAGATTGCCGGGCAAAGCGTCACGTCACCCGGCTACGAAGGCTATACGCGCGGGATATCCGATGCCCAGCGCGTATCGGCGCTGCGCGCCGCCTCGCCGCAGCTCAAATGGGCAAACACGCAGGATCGCGGCTATGTGACGGTTCAGCTGACGCGCGAGCGTGTGACCGCGAACTGGCACAATGTCGAAACGATCCGCACCCATACGCCCGTGCTGAAAGGCACGCACAGCATGACCGCAACGCGCGGACGACGGCGGTACGACACCGCTTAGCTATAGGGCGGCGTATCCTCGAACTCGGCAAACCAGGGATAGTCGTTCGCGACGCTGACGGTGAAATTGGCGGGGCGTTTTTCGAGGAAGCTGGACACTCCCTCCGCCGCATCCGCGCTGCGCCCGCGCGCGAAGATCGCGCGGCTATCCCAGCGGTGCGCGCTCATCGGGTGCGGCGCGCCAAGCATCCGCCACAGCATATGGCGGGTCAGCGCGACCGAAACCGGCGCGCTATGATCGGTCAGCTCGCGCGCCTTGGCGATCGCGGCATCGACCAGCTCGCCGGGTTTGTGGACCGACTGCACCAGCCCCTTGTCGTGCGCTTCCGCCGCGTCGATCAAGCGGCCCGAATAGCACCAGTCGACGGCATTCTGGATGCCGACCAGCCTTGGCAGGAACCAGCTCGATGCCGCTTCGGGTACGATCCCGCGCCGTGCAAACACAAACCCATAGCGCGCGGTCTCGCTGGCCAGCCGCGCGTCCATCGACAACGTCATCGTCGCGCCGATGCCCACCGCGGCGCCGTTGATCGCGCCGAGCACCGGCTTCTTGCAGTCGAAGATGCGCATCGATACGCGCCCACCCGAATCGCGGATCAGCGGGTGCGACCAGTCGATCGTGCCATCTTCACCGACCGGGCTCGCCGACATCCCATCGGGCAGGATCGCCTGCTTGTCGGTGCGCTTGTCATAGTCAAAGGTCGCTGCGCCCTGACCCAAGTCGGCCCCGGCGCAATAGGCGCGGTCGCCGGATCCGGTGAAGATGACCGCGCGCACGCCATCATCGGCGTCGCATTCGTCGAGCGCGGCGACAATCTCGAGCATCATTTCGGTGGTAAAGGCGTTCATCCGGTCGGGCCGGTGCAGCGTCAGAAGCGCGATGCCTTCGTGGCGGTCGAGGCGAATCTGGTCGTAGCTCATGTCTCTCTCCCTTGGTTGCCACCATGGTTGCAAGCGAGGCGGGCGAGCGCAAGCTCTAGTTGACGTAAACGTAAGGCGGAACGTCGTAGCTATATTCCCTCTCCCATCGGGAGAGGGATAGAGAGAAGCGAGGGATGACGCGCCCCCGCTTTGCCGCTATAGGCCGCCCGACCGCCCCGGCGCCGCCTCTCCCTGAGTCGCTTGCCGGGGCCATTCATTTGGTTCCGACAGAAAGTTTGCGCCCATGTCCCGTCGCCGCCAGATTTACGAAGGCAAAGCGAAGATCCTGTATGAGGGCCCCGAACCGGGCACGCTGATCCAATATTTCAAGGATGATGCGACCGCGTTCAACGCCCAGAAAAAGGGCACGATCAGCGGCAAGGGCGTGCTGAACAACCGGATTTCGGAGCATGTCTTCACCTTGCTCGGCAATATCGGCGTTCCGCATCATTTCATCCGCCGCCTCAACATGCGCGAGCAGTTGATCCGCCAGGTCGAGAT
>JAHJHL010000160.1 GCA_018823905.1 Alphaproteobacteria bacterium | reverse complement strand
GATAAGATTCTGCATCGTGACGACAGGTGCCGCCATAGTCTTTCTCCTTCCGGTTGGTCCTCTGGAAAGCAAGAACCGGGTTCCGCAAGCGGATGATCCCGGCACCGGTTTATGTGCGCCTTCCATGTGGAATGCGCGGGCCGTTAGCCGCGTTGATCGCCAAAAGCAAGCGCCTGCGGCACATTCGGGATGAACGGTGCGCGCGTCTGAACATTCAATCCGGCGCCAATCTGAGTCCATTCGTCGCAAAACGCTTGAGAACAAACCAGGAACATGCAACTAAAAGCCAAGCGAAACCGTCATTCCCGTTGGAAAGGTTTCGTTAACGAAAACCCGGAAGGACAGATCATGGTTCAGGTCGCAGCCGCACTCCTCTTGGCCCTCGCCGCCGGACTCGGCATCACGGTGATCCTGGCGATGTTGAAATCGAACGAGTCGGCGATTCTTTCGGCGCTGCTCGGCGAAGGTGCCTTCATGGGCGATGCCGCACCGCAGCCCGGACCTGCGACGGTGATCAAGCTCCGCCCATCGGCACCGCGTCGCCACATCGCGCGCGCCATTGCCGCCCGCCCCCAGCTCGGCCAGCCACAGTTCAGCCGCGCCGCCTGACCTTCGCATAGCTGGCGAGACCGAACGGCAAAGTCGCCGCATAGAGGGCGCAGACGGCGAGCAGGGTGAGCCACGGCGCGGTCACCAGCGCAGCGCCGAGCAACCCGATCCCCGCCAGCGCGAACAGCCGCCACGACCGGCGCAAACGGATCGACGCCCAGCTGTAGGTCGGGATAGCCGAGATCATCAGCATCGCGACGCCCAGCGCCCAGGGCATCACAAGATACCATTCGCGAAACAACTCATTGCCTGTGGTCAGCCACAGATAGACCGGCACAAACGCCAAGCCTGCGCCGGCGGGCGCCGGAATGCCGGTGTTGAAGCCCGCCGATTTGTGCGGCTGAAAATCGGCATCCATGCGCGAGTTGAAGCGCGCAAGGCGCAGCGCGCAGCAGACGGCCAACGCCAGCGCGGCGGTCCAGCCGAATTTCGGCGCATCCTGTAGCGACCATAAGAACAGGATCATCGCCGGAGCGACGCCAAAGGCGATGACGTCCGACAGCGAATCGAGCTCGGCACCGAATTTGCTCTGCGCGCGCAGCAGGCGGGCGATGCGCCCGTCCATACCGTCGAGCACCCCTGCAAAGATCACCGCGGCGATGGCGAGTTCAAACTGCCCGCCGATCGCAAAGCGCACCCCGGTCAGACCGAAGCACAGCGCGAGCACAGTGATCGCATTGGGGGCAAAGGCGCGCAGGCCGATGCCGCCGATCCGGCGGCCCGCGGCGTCGGCCGGAAGCTGGTTGTCGTTTGTCACCCTATTGCCCGATGCCGTCGATCATCGCGGCCTGACCGATCCGCGCGACGACGGTTTCACCCGCCAGCGTCCGCTGACCGAGCAACACCTGCGGCGTGGTCCCCGCGGGCAGATAGACGTCGACGCGGCTGCCGAACCGGATCAGCCCGACGCGCTGGCCGGTGGTCAGCTCGTTGCCCATCGTCACGAACGGCATGATCCGCCGCGCGACGAGGCCCGCGATCTGGGTGAAGCCGATCCGCACCCCGTCGGCGCGTTCGACGACGAAATGCTGGCGCTCATTCTCTTCGCTCGCCTTGTCGAGGTCGGCGTTGAGGAATTTACCGGGGATATAGACGAGCTTGCGCAGCGTCCCGGCGACCGGGGTGCGGTTGATGTGGACATCGAACACGCTCATGAAAATCGACACGCGCAGCATCGGCGCGTCGCCCAGCCCGTCTGCACCCGCGATTTCGGGCGGCGGCGACACTTCGGCGATCTGCGTCACCAGCCCGTCGGCGGGCGCGATGACGACATCGCTGCCGGTCGGGGTGATGCGAACCGGGTCGCGGAAGAAGGTGCCGACCCATAAGGTCACACCGAACATCAGCCAGCCGACGATTTCCCAACCGAGCAGCCAGAAGCACAGGGTGATGATCGCGGCGATCAAGAGAAACTTGCGCCCCTCGGGATGGATTGATGGCCATTGCCATTTGATGCCGCCACCGGGGCGGTTGGAAGAGATGATGTTGGACATGGCCGTTCTTCTAGGGTGCGCGCCTGACACTGACAATGGATAAGGGAGGGTCCAGGTTCCACCACGGCGGTTGATCAATCGCGCCGCTTTGCCTAAGGCCCGCTGCAACTCCGACTCCCCAAGGATAAAGGCGTACAGCATGGGCAAGATCAAGGTAGCCAACCCGGTCGTCGAACTCGACGGCGACGAAATGACCCGGATCATCTGGCAATGGATCCGCGAGCGGCTGATCCTTCCCTATCTCGACATCGACCTGCATTATTACGATCTCAGCATCGAAATGCGCGACCAGACCGACGACAAGATCACCGTCGATGCCGCCAATGCGATCGCCAAATATGGCGTTGGCGTGAAGTGCGCGACGATCACCCCCGACGAACAGCGCGTCGAAGAATTCGGCCTCAAGAAAATGTGGAAGTCGCCGAACGGCACGATCCGCAACATTTTGGGCGGCGTCGTATTCCGCGAACCGATCGTGATGAAGAATGTCCCGCGCCTCGTCCCCGGCTGGACCGACCCGATCGTCGTCGGCCGCCACGCGTTCGGCGACCAGTATAAGGCGACCGACTTCCGCGTCCCCGGCCCCGGCAAGCTGCG
>JAHJHL010000159.1 GCA_018823905.1 Alphaproteobacteria bacterium | reverse complement strand
GGCCAAGGAACTTGTCGCTGTTCCACCAGTAACTGGGGCAGCTGGTCGAGCAGCAGGCGCAGAGGATGCATTCGTAAAGGCCGTCGAGCTTTTCGCGCTCGGCGGGCGACTGCAGCCGTTCCTTGCCGCTCGGCGTCGTCGTCTTGGTCTTCAGCCACGGTTCGATCGACGCATATTGCGCGTAGAAATGGGTGAAATCGGGAACCAGATCCTTGATCACATCCATCGCCGGCAGCGGGGTGATGGTGATCGCGCCCTTCAGATCCTCGATCGCGGTGGTGCAGGCGAGGCCATTCTTGCCGTTCATGTTCATCGAACAGCTGCCGCAAATGCCCTCGCGGCACGAGCGGCGGAAGGTCAGCGAGCTGTCCTGCTCGCTCTTCATCTTGATCAGCGCGTCGAGCACCATCGGGCCGCATTTTTCGGTGTCGATCTCGAAGGTATCGAAGCGTGGATTTTCGCCTTTGTCGGGGTCGTAACGATAGACTTTGAATGTCTTGACCGCAGCCGCGCCCTCGGCCTTGTGGACCTTGCCCGTCTTTTGCGGGCGGCTGTTCTTGGGCAGGCGGAATTCGGCCATGTCGCGGGCTCCCTGTGCAATTGCGGGCTGACTAGACCCGATTGGCGGGGACGACAAGGGGGTGATGGGGGGTTGGAAGCGCGAAAGCCGCTGGCAGGCGCGCAAGCAAGGCGCTAGGGCGGCTGCGATGAGCGAAAGCGCTGCCCAACCCGCCGTCACCAGCCGCAGCGTCGCGCGCGGGCTTGGCACCACGGTGCTCGCGCGGCTGGGCGCGGTCGTCGAAATCGTCGCGCAGCCGCTGTATGTGCTGATGTTCGGGCTCGCGGGCTATGGCCTTTATGCGGTGCTGTGGGCGACGATCAACCTGCTCGAAAATATCTTCGACATGGGCATGACCAGCGCGATGCAGCGCACCGTGCCGCAATCGGCGAGCGATGCCGAGGCGGCGGCGGCGTTGCGCACCGCGATGATCTTTGGCGTCGGCCCGTGCATCGTCGTCGCGGCACTGATCGCCGCCTTTGCCGCCGACCTCGGCCCGTTGCTCAATGTTGCCGCGAAGGATCGTCCATTGGTGACCCCGGCGATCCAGATTTTTGTCTGGGCGCTGCCGCTCTGGGCTTTTGTCGAGATCGCGACCTCGGCGCTGCGCGCGCGGATGGTGTTCGGCGCCGAAATCCGGCTGCGCATTGTTTGGGAACAGGTGCTTCGACTGGTGTTCGCAGGACTGTTCTTTGCCGGCGGTCTCGGGCTGAAAGGCCTGTTCATTGCGCATCTCTGCTCGCTGGCGATCACCGCGATCCTGTGCGTGCGCCTGCTCGCTCAACATTATGACCTGGGAAACTTCTGGCGCAGCCCGCGCGGCACCGAAACGGCGCGCAACACCTTCTGGGCCGGCCTATCGATCCTGCCATCGAACATCATCGCGCGGCTGTTCGGTGACGCCCCGGCGCTGGTCCTGAACCTGCTTCTGCCCGGCGCCGCGGGCGCTGCCGCGGCGGGGCTGTTCACCATCGCGCGCAAGCTGTCGAGCGTCGTCCAGCTCGTCCGCATCGCGTTCGTCTATGTGATGGCGCCGCTGGCCGCCAGCGCCGAGCGCGAGGACCGGCGTCAGGTTGCCGAAATTTATGCCTATGCGACGCGACTGATCTCGGCGATTGCACTGCCACTCGCCGCGGTCCTCGCGGCGGGCAGCGCGTCGCTGCTCAGCCTGTTCGGCGCGCAGGCGCAAACGGCGCAGGCGGCGCTGATCATCCTGCTGTTCGCGCGCGCGGCGGAAGCGGTACTGGGGATTTCGTCGCCGGTGTTGCAAGTGGTCTCGGCCTTTCGCCACCAGCTGACCGCCAGCGTCTTTGGCGTCGCAGTCGCGGTCGGCGCGGGCTGGCTGATCGTCGGACATATGGACGCGCTGACCGGCGTGACGCTCGCGACGTCGATTGGCCTTGTGGTGATGGCGGGAATTCCGACGCTCCAGCTGGCGATGAACGAAAAACTGCATCCGTTCGACCATCAATTCCCGGTCGTGGCGACCCGCGGGATGGCGTTGACCGTTCTCGCGGGCGGCGCCGCAATGCTGGCTGACCGGCTGCCCGATCCGATCGCGTTGCCGCTGATCGTAATCATCGCGCTGGCGTCGATCTGGGCGGCAATTCGCTTCGCGCTGCCCTATGCCGACCGTGCCTCGCTGGGCAAAGTGGGGCGGAAGCTGCGGCTTATCGGGAGCGAGGCAGCATGACGGCCCCCGCCACCCGCGTCGCCATCTACGACCTCGACCGCACCGTCCTGCGCAAGCCGACCTTCACGCTATTCCTGCTATGGGCGGCGGCGCGCAAGGCACCATGGCGTCTGCTGCTGCTGCCTGCGCTCGCCGCACTGATGATCGGCTATGCGCTACGTCTCTATGGCCGCGACCGGTTCAAACCTAGCGCGATCCGCCTGATGCTCGGACCGCATCTGACCCCCGCACGCGCTTCAGGGCTTGCCGCGCATTTCGCCGCCTGGCGCGTGCAGCGCGATGTGCCGCCAGGCGCGCAGGCCAGCATCGCGCGCGACCGGGCCGAGGGATACCAGCTGTTGATGGCCACCGCGGCGCCCGAATTTTACGCAGGCGCAATTGCTGATGCGCTCGGCTTCGACGCGATCGTCGCCTCGCGCCACCAGCGCGACGCCGACGGCAATTGGTTGCCGATGCTCGACGGACCCAATTGCTACGGCGCCGAAAAGGCGCGGCGGGTAGCCGAATGGCTGAGCACCCACGCGCCCGGCACCGCGCATATCCGCGCCTATTCAGACCATATCAGCGATGCGCCGACCTTCGCTCTCGCCGATGAAGCCTGGCTCGTCGGACGCGGCGACAAATTTGTCCGGCTGGCGACACAGCACGGCTGGCAGACGACCGATTTTGAAGAAACGACGGCAGGCGCCGCCGCCAAGGTTCGATAATGCGAATTCTCTTCCTGTTTATCGGCGAACCGCACCAGATTTTCCACGCGCTGCCCATTGCCGCCGAGATGGCAGCGACCGGTTCCGACGTTGAGGTCGCGGTGGCGAGCGCCGCACATCTGCCGGTGGTCGAGCAGGTGGCGGCGGCCTATCCGGGCTTTGCGCCGCGGATCGGGCTGCTCGGCCAGCGCGGGATCAGCCGCTGGCTGCGCGCCCGCGCGATCATTCGCCATCCGCGCCTGCCGATCCTGTTCGGCGCGCTGCGTTATCTGCGCCAGTTCGATGCGATCGTCGTCCCCGAGCGGACAACGACGGCAATCCGCCACTTCCTGCCGCGCCGGACGCGGCTGATCTTTACCCCGCATGGCGCGGGCGACCGGGCGATCATGCTCGACCCGCGCGATCGGCATTTCGATTTTGTGCTGGTCGCGGGGGAAAAGAGCGAGCAGCGACTGCTCGAGGCTGGGACGATCCGAGCGGGCCATTACGCCCTGAACGGCTATGTGAAGCTGGACCTGATGGCGCGGCTGGACAAGACGCGCGCACCGCTGTTCGACAATGGTCGCCCAACCGTCCTTTATGCGCCGCATTTCCACCGCGGATTGTCGTCGTGGGATTGTTTCGGACGCGACATCATCGATTGGTTCGCGGCGCAGGATCGCTACAATCTGGTCGTCGCACCGCATATCCGCCTGTTCGCCGAAGCCAGCGATGCCGACCGCGCCGCGGTGAAGGCATTCGCCGTCCCGGGCAAGATTTTGATCGACCTCGGCTCCGATCGCCTGTTCGACATGAGCTATACCAGCGGCGCCGACATCTATCTCGGCGATGTCAGCAGCCAGGTGTATGAATTTCTGTCGACCCCGCGCCCATGCCTGTTCCTCAACGCGCATGAAGTCGATTGGGAAGGTGATCCTGACTATCTGTTCTGGACGCTTGGCGACGTGATCGACGATATCTCCGACCTCCCTGACGCGCTCGATCAGGCCACTGCGCATCATCCGCGCTATATCGACGCGCAGCGCGAACGGCTGGCTGAATCGATTGGCGGCGACCCCGCGGGCGCGGCACGGCGCGGGGCCGAAGCGATCGCGCGCTTCCTTGCAAAGGACGCGGCAGCGGATAAGAGCGGCGGATGAGCGAACCAACGACGCTGCCCGCCCTGACGCCGATCGGCGACAATCCGACTTTGCTGTGGGGCATGACGAACGCCGAACGGCTGCGCCGAATGGCCCGTGCGGAAGGCTTCCCTGAAACCGTGCCGCCGTCGGGCGCGCAATTATACGTCAATCTCGACTATGTCTTCGATCCGGTGTGGCTGCGCCATATCGTCACCCTGCCGGGCACGGTGGTGATGGACGGCGACGCGCTGGTCATGGCGCATCTGACCGGCGGCATGACCCCCGATAATATCGCAGCGCACCGCGACGCGCTGACGATCATCGACTACCGCGACAATCCGCAAATCTATAACCGCCAGCTGCGCAAGCTCGAATGCCCCTTCATCCAGCGGCTGACCCCCGACACGCGGCGCGAAATCGAGCGTAAAAGCTATTTCGGGGCGTACAAAGGCGTCACCGATCTGCTGACCAAATATTTGTGGCCCGAACTGGCGTTGTGGCTGACGCGGATCGCCGCAAGCATCGGGATGACCCCAAACATGGTCACCGCGATCGGCGCGGCGCTTTGCATTTATGCGACCTATCTCTTCGCCTACGGCCATTACTGGACCGGAATGCTCGCCGCCTTCATCTTCATGGTGTTCGACACCGTCGACGGAAAGCTGGCGCGCTGCACGATCACTTCGTCGAAATGGGGTAATGTCGCCGACCATGGCGTCGATCTGGTTCACCCGCCCTTCTGGTGGTATTTCTGGGGTGTCGGCCTTGGTACTTGGGGCTTGGCGCTCTCCGATCAAACCTTTCTGCTGGTGATGATCGCGGTCGTCGCGGGCTATGTGCTCCAGCGCGTGATCGAAGGGATGTTCATCAAGGATTTCGGCATGGACGTCCATGTCTGGCGCCGCTTCGACAGCCAGTTCCGCCTGATCACGGCGCGGCGCAACCCGAATATCGCGATCCTGTTCTTCGCTACCCTCGCCGGACGCCCCGACATCGGGCTGATCGCAGTCGCCTGGTGGACGATCATCTCGCTGGTGGTCCACGCGGTGCAATTGGTGCAGGCCTATGCAGAGCGGCGCGCCGGCCGCCCGATTGTCAGCTGGATGGAAGAAGCATGAACGACACCATTGTGAGATTCGGCCACCCCGCAACGCTGATCGCCGAATATGATCATTGGGTCGTGCTGCTGCGTCCCGCACAGCCGACGCTCGGCGCGCTGGTGTTGGCGGCGAAGTCCGACACGACGGCGTTCGGCGATCTGCCAGCCGCGGCGCATGCCGAGCTCAAGGTCGTGACCGCGGCGATCGAGGCGGCGCTGACCAGCGCGGTCGGCTATGCCAGGATCAACTATCTGATGCTTATGATGGTCGACCCGCACGTCCATTTCCATGTCCTGCCGCGCTACGACGGCGAACGCTCGGGCGCGGGCTTGACCGTTGCCGACGCGGGCTGGTCGGGGCAGCCCGATCTGGCGCAGGCGGTGAAGCTTGATGCGGCGCAGGTCGCGGCGCTGACCGACTGGCTCAAGCCTTATTTCGCGTAGAGTCCCGCCGCCGCCCACCGGGCGGTGAGCACATCGGCGGCTTCGACGTCCTGCGGGAAATCGACTTCCTGCCATTCCAGCCCTTCGATCGATACGGTGCCGACGCGGTTGCCTTTGGCGATGACGTCGATGGCGCGCAGATACCAGCGCTCAACCCCTTCGGGGGTGCGCATCATTTGGTCGACCTGGTTGCGAAAGATCGACGGGCCGTCGCCGACAAACGCCAGCATGCCGATCGATTCGGCGTTGGTGTCGGGCGGCAACAACCGCTTGCCGATATGATGCAGGCGCCCTTCGCTGTCGCGGTTCACCTTCATATCGTCGTCGTCATAGTCGGCTTTGACGTCGACGGTGACGGTGATCGGCTCATTGGCGCCCGCGATCAGCTTCGCGACGATCTCATCCGAAATGATGGTGTCGCCGTTGAGGATGATGAAATTGCGGTCCATTTCCTCACGCGCGATCCAGCAGGTACCCAGATTGTCGGCGACCTGGAAGAAGGGATTGAACAATGTGCGGATGCGCACCCCGGTGTCGCGATAGAGCTGCAACGCATGATCCTCGACGCGCTCGGTCCGAAATCCGGTGACGACGACGATGTCCTTAATGCCGTTGGCGGCGAGCGCCGCAACCTGCCACCCAATGAGGGTGCGACCGTTCAGGTCGATCAGGCATTTGGGGATGTCGCGGGTCAGCGGCAGCAGGCGCGAACCCTGCCCGGCCGACAGGATGATGGCTTTTTCGATGGTCATGGTTTGGGCCCTATAGCGGCTTGGCCCCGCGCGGCAAATATCCGCTCGATCAGATCGATGTCGGCGGGTTTGTCGGCGTCGATGCACGCTTCGGCCTCGGACATCGGCACAACCGTCGCTTTCAGCCCGAAACGCAGCCCCGCGCGTGCGACCCCCTGCTGAATCGTGAACAGACGGAGCAGCGCACCGATCAGCAGCCACGGGCCGAATGCCGCGATGATCTTCAGTCCCTTTTTGCGGTCGCGTTCGATCCGTCCCCAGAAATCGAGCAGCGGCAGCACGCGTCGCCCGCGCAGGTAGAATAGGTTCGCCCCCGACCACCAGCCGCCTCCGAACTTCAGCCAGGTGCGTCTGGATTCCGGATAGCGCGCG
Source organism: Alphaproteobacteria bacterium (assembly GCA_018823905.1). Classification (GTDB taxonomy): domain Bacteria; phylum Pseudomonadota; class Alphaproteobacteria; order Sphingomonadales; family Sphingomonadaceae; genus Sphingopyxis. The sequence goes on along the minus strand of JAHJHL010000159.1, from coordinate 59,626 downwards.
AGCAGCACGGCGCGCTCGACCATCGCCACCGCGACGTCGCTGTCGGCTGCACCGGTCAGGAATTCGGCGATCATCGTCGGGGTGAGCAGCACATGGTCGGCGGTCGTGACCAGCAGCGGATCGTCTCCGACGGGCAGCGCCGCGGCGAGCGAGCTGCTGATCCCTTGCCCCGAATCCTCAAATTGCAGGTCGGCGAAATCCGCCAGCCCCGGCTCTGCGGCCAGCTCGGCGCTGTTCTGCGCCAGGATCGTGATCCGCCCGACCAGCGGCGAGGCGCGCAGCGCCGTCACGACATGGACCAGCATGGCGTGGCCCGCGATCGGCAGCAGCGCCTTGGTCGATACGCCGCTGCCCGTCAGCAACGGGTCGGGGCCGGGGCGGCTGCCCGCGAGAATGATCGCCGGGATCATTCGGCGCGTGGCGTGGGCGAGACACGGCGCGCGGTGACGCCGCGCAGGAAATCGGTCATCTCGGGCAGGATCGGCCCTTTGTACGCCAGCGGTTTGGTCAGCGCCATGACCAGGTCATTGTGGCTCAGCCCGTCATATTCGCGCAGGGTCGTCGAACCGCCAACCTTGTGCATCGCCGCCGCCAGTCGCTGGCTGTTACGCACCCGCACCACGGTGTCGGCGGTGCCATGACCGAGCCACAGCGGCGGGGCATCGGCGCGCACGAAAGTGATCGGCTGCGTCTGTTCGACCGGGCGGATGTCGCCCATCGCGACATCGGCGCGGCCGCCCTTTTCGAACGGGTAAAAATCGGTCGGCCCGGCGAGCGATAAGACGCCGCGGATGACCGACGCATCGCTGCCCGCCGCCTTCAGCCACTGCGGGTCGAGCGCCAACATCAGCGAATTATACGCCCCCGCCGAATGCCCCGCCAGCGCCATGCGACCCGGATCGCCGCCGTAGTTTTCGATATTTTTCTCGGTCCATGCGACTGCCGCAGCGCTGTCTTGCAGGAAGTCAGGCCAATGTCCCTCAGGCACCAGGCGGTAGTCGGGGATGACGACGATGAAGCCCTGTTTGGCAAAGGCGCGCCCCGCGAAACCATAATCGTCGCGTTGACCGCTGTACCAGCCGCCGCCGTAGAGCCAGACGAGCACCGGGAGCTTGTCGGTTTTCTTGGTTCCCGTCGGCACCCAGATGTTGAGTTTGTTGCGCTCCCCAGCGCCATAGGGCTGCCCCGCGACCTGCAACGTCGCGCCTTCGCTGTCGCCGAGCAACCGGTCGCCGATGTTGAGCGATTTCGCCCCGCCCGCGACGATCATCCGCGTCGCGCCGCCGACCAGCAGCACGAGCAGGACGGCCACCACCAGAAACTTGAGCACCCGCCGTCCTTTGGAAATCTGCGCTGTCATTGTCGAGCCCTACCGCGCGACGCGGTGTTGAACAAGGCGGCCGACGTCGGCTCAACCGAGGCGAAACCTGCCACCTTTTTCGTCCTCATGCGTAGGACAGGGCGATGACCAGCCCCTTCTCCCGCCCCGCCCTTGTCTGCAACACTCAGAGCGGCAGCCATGACGAAGCCGTTCGTGAGCAGATCGTCGAACTTTGCCGCGCGAATGGCGCGCCGCTTGTAGCCACGTTCGCACTGCCCGACGGCGACATTCCTGATGCCGCCGAACTACAACGGCAAGGCATCGACTTGCTGCTGGCGTGGACCGGCGACGGCACGATCAACGCCGCAGCGACCAAGGCGGCGGGATGGGACGGCGCGATTCTGGTGCTGCCCGGCGGGACGCTCAACCTGCTGTCCAAGGCGCTGCACGGCGATCGCCCGGTGCCGGAGATTTTGACCGACGCCTTGCAAAGCACCGCCCGTCGCAGCCTGATCCCGACGATCCTCTCCGATGCCCGCGAAGCCTTTATCACGGTCATCGCCGGCCCCGCGACGCGCTGGGCCGAGGTGCGCGAGACGATGCGGCAAGACGGGATCATCGAGGCGAGCCGCGCCGCACCTGAAGCGCTCGACGAGATGATGAACGGCCCTGGCGTCCGCGTCGGCGCCGACGGTAAAGACTATCCGGCGGTCATCCTGACCCCAACGCCGACCGGCATCCGCGCCGACGGCATATTGACCGACGGCACCGGAGACGTGCTGCGCCACGGTCTCGCGTGGCTGGGCGGCGATTTCCGTGACGGGCCGAGCGAGCCGATCACCACCGCCGACACGATCATGCTGGAGAGCGAGAAGCCGATCAGCCTGGAGTTCGATGGCGAACTGAACGAGGTGGCGTCGCCCGCAACATTTTCGCTCGGGTCCAGCGCGGTCGATTTCATCGCGACGGCATGACGCGGTTGTTCCATATCAGCGACCTGCATTTCGGACTCGAGGATCGTGCTGCGCTCGACTGGTTCCGCGAATGCGTCCGCCGCGAACAACCCGACGCGGTGCTGATTACCGGCGATCTTACGATGCGCGCCCGTAGCCGCGAGTTTGCAGCGGCGTGCGACTGGATCGAGGCGCTTGACGTGCCGGTCACCGTCGAGGTTGGCAATCACGATCTGCCCTATTTCAACCCGTTCGCGCGCTTTTTCTGGCCCTATCGCCGGATCAGGCGGATCGAGCGGCTGGTCGAGCGCGAGCTCGATTTTGCCGATGTTGCGGTGGTGCCGCTCAAGACTACCGCGCGCGCGCAGTGGCGGCTCGACTGGTCGAAGGGCTGGGTCACGCGCGATGCATTGGACAAAACGCTGACCGCGATCGACGCGCTCCCGCGTGGCACCGCGGCGCTCGTCACCGCGCATCATCCGCTGGTCGAGGCCGGGACGAAAGGGCGCGCCCTAACCCGCGGCGGCGCGCGCGCGCTGGAAGCGCTGGCGGCGCGCGGCGTCGCCGCGGTGCTGACGGGCCATGTTCATGACGCATTCGACCTCGTCGCTCCGACCGCCGCGGGTCCGATCCGCATGATCGGCGCGGGCACCTTGTCGCAGCGCATCCGGTCGACCCCGCCAAGTTTTAACGAGCTGCGGATCAAGGATGGCGAGGTCGAAGTCCGCGTCCGCAACGTTGCTGCGGTCCCCACCCCCGACATGCAGATCACCGACATTCCCACCGACGCGCTACCGCCGCGCCAACCGGGCGAGCCGGTGGCGCCGATCCACGCCGTTCCCCCGGTCGACCCACCGGTGCATTGACGCCGCCCATTGACGCCCTTGCCCATCCCGTTAGGTTGCAAGAAAAAACGGGATGAGGAACGACGATGCTAACCAAGGGCGACGATTTCCCGCTGCACCAGAGCGCCGAGCCGATCGCGTTCGCGGGCACCGACCGCAATTTCTACGACCGCTATTTCTTCAACGGCTATGCGCCCGATGGATCGGTGTTTTTCGCTGCTGCAATGGGATTTTATCCACAGCTCGGGATCGTCGATGCGGCGTTCTGCGTGCTGATCGACGGGGTGCAGCATAACCTCCGCGCCAGCCGCCGCTCGGCGGGCGAGCGGCTCGATCTGGCGGTCGGTCCCATTACGATCCGCATCGACGAACCGCTCGAGCGGTTGACGCTGACCGTGGTCGCAAACGACGGCCCGCTCACCGGCGAGCTGTGTTTCACCGCGCGCCATTTTCCCATCGAGGAACCCCGCTTCACCCGCCGCAACGGCACGCGGCTGTTCATGGATTACACGCGGATGACCCAGAACGGCTATTGGTCGGGCTGGCTGGCAGCCGATGGGCAGCGGATAGAGTTTGGCGCCGACTGGGCCGGAACCCGCGACCGCAGCTGGGGCATTCGCCCGGTCGGCGCCGCCGAACCGCAACCGCCACCGCAAGGCAATTTCCACCAGTTCTTCTGGCTGTGGACGCCATGCAATTTCGCCGATCGCTCGCTATTTTTTCACAGCAATGACGATGGCGAGGGCAGCGCGTGGAATCGCCGCGCGGTGCTGGTGAGCGGCAACGGTGCTGAACGCCATTTCGCCGATCCGGCCTTTGCCGCCGAATGGCAGCCGGGAACGCGGCGCCTGACCGGGTTGACCGCCGATTTTGATGGCAGCACGCGTTTGACCCTTGCCCCGAGCGGGCCATTATTCGCGATGAGCGGGCTCGGCTATACGCACCCCGTCTGGGGTCATGGCTTCGATCATGGCGAATTGGAGGTCGCACACGACAGCCTGTCCGAAGCCGAACGGGCGTGGGGCAATCCGCTGGCAATGCACGTGCAAGCGCTGGTCCGCGCCGAGCTGAACGACGGCGACCGCACCGATGTCGGCATCGGTGTGCTCGAACAATTGTTCGTCGGCCCGCACGCGCCGACGGGCCTAACCGGGCTGATGGACCCCGCCGCATGAGCTTTCCGACCTCGCCCGAGGCGATCAGCGCCGACTGGCTCGGCGCCGTGCTTGGGCAGTCGGGACGGCTCAAGGGTTTCACCGCGACCCAGGTCGGCACTGGCCAGATGTGCGACAGCTACCGCCTGATGCTCGGCTGGCAGGCCGGGACCGACGCCCCCGCGACCGTCATCGCCAAATGCCCGAGCCATGACGAGGCGAGCCGCAACATTGCCAAGCTCACCGGCACCTATGTCAAAGAGGTCAGCTGGTACCGCGAGCTCGCCGCCGCGAGCGGGGTTCCGGCACCGCGCTGCCACCATTCGGAGATTGCCGAAGACGAGGTCGACTTCATCCTGATCCTGTCCGACCTCGCCCCGGCGCGGCAGGGCGACCAACTTGCGGGGCTTGGCCTCACCGGTCTCGTGCCGTGCATCGAAGCGGCGGCCACTCTCCATGCCTACCTCTGGAACGATCCGCGCCTCGCGCAGCTGCCTTGGCTTGCACGCGACAATGGCGACTTGGTCCGCGCACTGTTCCCGCAGCTCTATCTGGGATTTCGCGAGCGTTATGCCGCGCGCCTCGCGCCCGAAATTCTCGACGTCGGTGCGGGCATTGTCGCCAGCCTCGACGCCTATCTGTCGCGCGAACCCGCGGCACGGACGCTGGTCCATGGCGACCTTCGCATCGACAATATCCTGTTCGCCCCCGATGGCGATGCCTGCTGGCTCGTCGACTGGCAGACGCTGGGGCGCGGCAGCGGGGCGACAGACCTTGCCTATCTGGTCGGCACCAGCATCGCCGACCCGTTCGAGCGCGCCGCCGCCGACCGTCCGGCTTTCGATCATTGGCTGGCGGCATTGACAGCGCGGGGCGTCGAGCCAGACGCGGCGGCGCTATGGGACGATTACCGCGTCGGCGCGCTCAGCGGCTATTTCATGGCCGTCTTTGCATCGATGAACGTCGAGCGCACCGACCGCGGTGACGAAATGTTTGCGGTGATGGCCGAGCGGCCAGCGCGGCAGGCGCTGGCGCTGGGGAGTCTGGATTTACTCTGACGCTCGATTAACTAGGCTTCAACCCGACTCTCAGCGACAGCTTTGATGATCGCATCGCAAAAGGCGGGGAGATCGTCGGGACAGCGGCTAGTAATGATATTGCCATCGACCACGACCGCTTCGTCAACAAAATCGGCGCCCGCGTTTGTCACGTCGGTGCGGATCGACTTGTAACTGGTCAGGCGCTTGCCCTTGGCCAGCCCCGCCTCAATCAACAGCCAAGGCGCGTGGCATATAGCGGCGACGGGTTTGCCCGCGGCGTCGAAGTCGCGGATTAGCGCGACCGCGGCATCATCGACGCGCAATAAGTCCGGGTTGATCTGACCGCCGGGCAGCACGAGCGCGGCATAATCATCGATTTTGACGTCGCTGATCTTCAGATCGACCTCGACGTCGTCGCCCCAATCATCGCCGTCCCAGCCGGTAATGTCGCCCGATTTGAGCGACGCGATGTCGACCTCTGCGCCCACCACCTGGAGCCGTTCAAGCGGCACCTCAAGTTCGGATTGCTCGAAGCCGTCGGTGGCCATGATGAGAATGCGGTGCGAGACGAGCGGCTCGGCGTTTGCCATGGGATAATCCTTTCATACTGGAGTATCCGCAACGCTGCCCGCGACCCGGATGTTGCATCCTACCGCCATCGCCGCGCCATGCAAAAAGGGCGGTCCATCGCTGGACCGCCCTTCCCGTTTCCCGATCCGTCGATCGAGGAAAGTCGTTTAACGCTTCGAGAACTGGAAGCTGCGGCGGGCCTTGGCCTTGCCGTACTTCTTACGCTCGACGGTGCGGCTGTCGCGAGTCAGGAAGCCGGCGGTCTTGACGACGCCGCGCAGCGCAGGTTCCATGCGGGTCAACGCCTGCGAGATACCATGCAGCACGGCGCCCGCCTGGCCCGAAAGGCCGCCGCCCTTGACGGTAGCGACAATGTCATAGCTGCCGATGCGATCGGTCAGGCCGAAGGGCTGGTTGATCACGAGGCGCAGCGTCGGACGTGCGAAATACACTTCCTGGTCGCGGCCGTTGATCGTGATCTTGCCCGTGCCGGGCTTCAGCCACACGCGGGCAACCGCGTCCTTGCGGCGACCGGTCGCATAAGCGCGGCCCTGCTTATCGACGATCTTCTCACGCAGCGGCGTGGTCGAGACCGGAGCTGCGACAGTGCCTTCAACGGCGCCGCCGAGGTCCTTGAGATCGGTCATGGTCTGTTCGTCAGCCATTATGCACCCACCTTGTTCTTGCGGTTCATCGACGCGACGTCGATCACTTCGGGGCTCTGCCCTTCATGCGGATGTTCGCTGCCGGCGAAAATGCGCAGGTTGCGCATCTGCTGGCGGCCGAGCGGACCACGCGGGATCATGCGTTCGATGGCCTTTTCGAGCACGCGCTCGGGGAAACGGCCTTCGAGGATCTTCGCGGGGCTGGTTTCCTTGATGCCGCCGGCATAGCCGGTGTGCTTGTAGTACCGCTTGTCCTGCAATTTCTTGCCGGTGAACGCCACCTTCTCTGCGTTGATGACAATGACATTGTCACCGCAATCGACGTGGGGGGTAAAGCTCGGCTTATGCTTGCCGCGCAGGATGCTGGCGATGATCGATGCAACGCGGCCCACAACGAGACCCTCGGCGTCGATCAGCACCCATTTCTTTTCGACCGTGGCAGCGTTCGCCGATACGGTCGTCTTGGTCAGCGCCTTCATCATGGCACGCTCCTTGACAGATAGGGACTGGGCGATGGAGCAATGCCCCACGGCCCGAAACAAACCGCGCCGCCTGATCCACGAGGGACGCAGCGGCGCTTCGGAGCGGGCCAATGACGCCAAGCGGGCGGAAAGTCAAGCAGATCGCGGCTTTGCTGACGGGTATTATGATACCCTGAGTTTTACGGAGCACCCTCGAGCGCCCGCACCCGTTCTTCAACCAGTGTCCGTCCGCTGCCATCGGCGTCGATAATCCAGCTTTGTCGCCGTTCCTGCAACAACAGTCCAGTGACGGTATCGATGGTCCAAAGATGATCGATTTCGAGGGGCGGGGTGCGGCCCCCGGCTGCCGCCGAACTATGCTCAACCTTGGCGATTGTACGTCGTGTCCCGTCGTGCGAAATCGACACGCTCGAGCCCTCACGCGCTGCCGAGAGAGGGATCGCGACATTCGCAGGGGCAACGAGCGCGCGTACATCGGCGGTCGTCAACCGGTCGCGTTCAGCCTCTGACAGTGCTGCGATCAGCTGTGCCAGCTGCCGGGCCTCGGCACGCCCATCATCGGCGGCGGCGGTCTCGATCCGCGCCGTCGCCCGCTCCCACAGGCCTTCGGGATCTACCAGATCGATACGGCTGCCGTCAGGGGCAACAAGATAGACGAGTTCTTCACCGATCAACGGTTGGAGCATCAGCGTCAGCGCGTGGGTGACCGCGGGCGGGGCGTCCGAATCGATCCGTTGCAAGACCGATCGCAGCTGATAGCCACGCCCGATCCACTGCCATTGCAGCGCATAGACCAGCGAGAAATTGATCAGCGACCCGTCGCGGCCGATGCGGCGTGTCGTGACGCGATAGGTCATCGGGCGATCGAGGGGCGGAGCGAACTGGACCTGCGCCATGCCCTGCGCGAGCGGCGCAGCGCCTTCGCCGGGCAAGGGTTGAGCGATCAGCAGCAGCGCGCCGCCGAGACCGCCGATCAGCATCATTGGGCGGTGCGCCCCAGCCGGTGCAGCGCCGCGGCGGCGATAGCAACGAGGATCGCCCCCACTACCTGATGCGCGACGGCGACCCACATCGACACCCCCGACACGACGGTCCAGATACCGAGCAGCATCTGCACCGCGACCACCGCGATCAGCAGCGAGGCTTCACGCTTTGCCCCGAACCGCGACAAACCGCGCGCGAGCAGCAACAGCGCCAGCGCCGCAATCCACGACCACCAGCGATGCAGGAAATGGATCAGGAAGGAATCGTTTGTCAGCGCCAACCATGCTCCCCCTGCCCAGTCGATGCCTTCGGGCACGAAATGATCGTTCATCAGCGGCCAGCTGCTGGCGACAAATCCCGCGTTGAGCCCCGCGACCCACGCGCCAAGCAACAATTGGATGAACAGGATGGCGATCACCGCAATGCCGCCGCCGGTCAGCCGCGCGGGCCGCGCCGACGGGTCACGCGCCAAGGCATCAAGGTCACGCGCCGTCCAGACCAGACCGGCAAGCAAGAACAGTGCAGTCAACAAATGCGCCGCAAGGCGGAAATGGCTGACATCGATGCGATATTCGAGCCCCGAAGCGACCATCCACCAGCCGAGCGCGCCCTGCAGCCCGACGAGCGACGTCAGCGCGAACAGCCGCACGCCATAACCTGCCGGGATCGCGCGGCGCCAAGCGTACCACGCCAGCGGCACGATCATCGCCATGCCGACCACGCGGCCGAGAATGCGGTGCAGCCATTCCCAGAAAAAGATCGCCTTGAACCCGGCCAGCGTCATGCCGAGGTTGATCTCCTTATATTCGGGGATCTGCTTGTATTTCTCGAATTCCGCGATCCAGTCGGCCTCGTTCAGCGGCGGCAGCACCCCCGATACCGGACGCCATTCGGTGATCGACAGCCCCGATTCGGTCAGGCGGGTGATCCCGCCGACCCCGACCACGATGACCACCAGCAAGGCGACGGCCCAAAGCCAGCGTGCGAGCGCGGCGGGGCGGGGTTGGCGGGCGGCGGGCGAGGACAGGGTAGCGGCGTTCGTCATCGCCCCGCCCTATCGGCGCTTGCCCGGTCATAGGCAAGAGGCGGGCGCGTCCTGGGCGGGGAAATTCATGGCCGTGACAGGCGCGCGTTGATAAGCGATGCCGATGTTGCACCGCGCCTCCGCCTTTATTGCCTTCGTGTCGCTGCTCGCCGCCGGGCCAGCGGGTGCCGCGGCGCCCGCCGATCCGTCGCCCTATGCGGCGCTCGCGGCGCTGGAGGCGCGCGTCGCGGCGATCGGCTTTCGCCTGACCACCGCCAACGCCGCGTGGTGTCCGGTGCAGCAGCCGCAATTCGGCTGGGTCTGGGGCGATCCCAGGCTTTACGATGCGGATCGGCGGGCGGAGGCGATTGCCGTCTATGGTGCCACCGACCGAGACGCGCCTTTTCTCGCTGCGTTAGCCCCGGCGTCGCCCGCGGCGAATGCGGGCTTACGCGTCGGTGCGGCGGTTACCGGGATGCAGGGCAGCGCCGTCCCCGAAGGCGCCGATACGCACCCCTTTGCCCGGATCACCGCGATTGAAACATGGCTTGCCGCCCTTCCGCCCTCCGCTCCGCTCGCGCTCGACACGGGCGATACAGGCGCGTTTACACTCACCCCCGTCGCCGGATGCGTCAGCGATTTCCGCGTCGAAGCGGACGCCAAGGCGGGCGCGGTTGCCGATGGCCGGATGGTGCTGGTCAATCAAGGATTAGCCCAATTTGCCAATGATGACGACGAACTGGCCGCGGCGATCGCGCACGAGCTGGCGCACAATATCCTGCGCCATCGCGCGCGGCTTGATGCCGCCGGGGTCGATCGCGGGCTGGGCAAACAGTTCGGGCGCAGCGCGCGGCTGTTCAAGCAGACCGAGGTCGAGGCCGACCGATTGTCGGTTTGGCTACTCGCCGGCGCGGGTTACGACCCCGCGGCCGCGGCACGTTTCTGGACCGCTTTCGGTCAGCGCAAGGGGCGACCGCTGTTCCAGGCCGGGACGCATCCGGGTTGGCGCGACCGCGTCGCTTCGCTCGAAGCCGAAGCCGCGCTGATCGCTGCGGCGCGCGCATCGGACCAGCCGCTGCATCCGCCACTGATCGACGCACCGCCGCCCTTGGAATAGCCGCCGTCGCTTCCTATCTGTAAAACTCCCCTCCCCCGACCAAGGATCGACCCAATGACCCACGAAACCGCCATTTTCGCCGGAGGCTGCTTCTGGTGCACCGAGGCGGTGTTCCAATCGCTGGCGGGCGTCGAGCGCGTCGAAAGCGGCTATATCGGCGGTCAGGTCGCCGATCCAACCTATAAGCAGGTGTGTGGCGGCGATACGGGCCATGCCGAGGCGATCCGTATCACCTTTGATCCAACGGTCATCAGCTACGACGACCTGCTTGACGTCCATTTCGCGACGCACGACCCGACAACGCTGAACCGCCAGGGTAACGACGTCGGCACCCAGTATCGCAGCGCGCTGTTTCCACTTGATGCCCCGCAAGGCGACGCCGCGCGCGCCGCAATCGAGCGGGCGCAGGCAGATTGGTCGGCGCCGATCGTCACGATGATCGAGCCGGCGTCCACCTGGTACCCGGCCGAGGATTACCACCAATCCTATTGGGACGGCGAAGGCCAGCGCAATCCCTATTGCATGGCGGTTATCCCGCCGAAGCTGGCGAAACTGCGCAAGGGGTTTGCCGACCGGCTGCGCCCCGAATAGGCGGCGCGCGCACCCCGCGCCGAACTGTTGCCAAATGGCCGCATGACGTCACTTTTCATTGACTTTCCAATCCTTTTGACTAGCGGACACCCCCGCGCTGGGGCAGACTAGGGTCAAGCGCAGTTGGGGGTCGCTGCAAGGTGCTGGCATCGCTGTTTCTGATTGGCGCGTCGCTGACGACGCCCCAGATGTCGGCCCAGGCCGCAAGCCAGACGATCGTCGATGATAACGAGGATGGCATGGCTCGCGCGGTCAACCGGATGGTTGGCGGCATCGCCAGCTATGTGTGGTGGCCGACGGGTTCAGCGGAGACCATTCGTGTCATGTGCGTGGTCGGAACGCCGCGGCTGACCAACCGTCTGGCGCCCGGCGTCCCCGGCCGCGGGACCGTTCTGGTGCGGCGCATCAGCACTACGGCGGTCACCGGTCGTAACGACTGCGACATCCTGTTTATGGGCCGCATGCCCGTTCCCGACCGGCAAAAATTGATCGCGTGGGTTCGCGGTCGCCCGGTCCTGACCATCACCGACGATGACGCGGCCTGCATTTATGGTGCGATGTTTTGCATGAACGAACGCGCGGCCAGTCTCAGCTTTTCGGTCAATCTCGATGCCATCGCACGCGGCCCGCTCCGGATCGACCCGCGCGTTCTGAGCATCGGGCGCAGCGACGGAGGCGCGTCATGACCGGCAAGCCTCCCGAGCGGATCGGCGCGCGAACGACCTTACAGAAGCTGTTATCCCGCTTTCATTTCGGGATAACCTTGTTCGCCGTCGCGCTGTCAGGCCTGACCATCCTGCTCGCCGGCGTGACCGCGCTGCGCGGCTATGCCGATCGCAATATGGAACTGGCGGCGCAGCTTGGCGCTTATGGCGTCGAACCTGCGCTTGTGTTCAACGACCCGCAAGCGGCGCGCGAGGGGATCGAGCCGCTGACGCGCATCCCGGGCATCGCCAGGTTACGAGTGCTTGACGATCGCGGGCAGGCGCTGGTGCAATGGGCATCGCCCACCGCCGACCCCGCGCCGTTGCTCAGCCGCCTGTTCTTTCCGCATCCTTTTGCCGTGACTGTCCGGCGCAACGGGTCGGCGATCGGCACGGTCGAGGTGTGGGGCGATAGCTCGACGCTGATCGATTATGTCCGAATTGGCTTGCTCGCCGGGCTCGGTTGCCTGCTGATCACCGCGTTCGGCACGATCTTTCTGGCGCGGCGGTTCGAATATGAACTGGTCAAGCCGCTGAACGAGATCGCGACGGTCGCGCACGATGTGCGCCTGCACCGCCGGTTCGACAAGCGCGTCAAGCCATTGGGAATTGCGGAGCTCGACCGGCTGGGCGGCGACATCAATGCCTTGCTCGATGAATTGCACGGCTGGCAGGGGAACATGGAAAGCGAGCGCGCCCTGCTTGCGCACCGGGCGTCGCACGACACGCTGACCGCGCTGCCGAACCGCGATTCTTTTGACGAGCAACTGGCGCAACGCATCGCGGCCGCCGACACGCGCAGCGAGCGCTTTGCACTGCTGTTCATCGACGCCGACAATTTCAAGGCGGCGAACGATAGCTTCGGCCATGCCGCAGGCGATGCGGTGTTGGTCGCGCTGTCAGCGTGGATCAAGGAAACGTTGCGCAAGGGCGATTTCGCGGCGCGCATCGGCGGCGACGAATTTGTCGTGATCGTCGACCCCCTCGACGCGGACGTCGTTCCCGACAACCTGGCGAGGAGCATTCGCGCCTGCGTAGCCCAACCCGTCGAGCTTCCTGGCGGCGAGACCTATCACGCATCGGTCAGTGTCGGCGTCGCGGTTTATCCCGACCAAGGCGGCGATGCGACAGCCCTGCTGACCGCCGCAGACGCCGCCATGTACGCCGACAAATTGCGCAACCGTTCCCGCGTGTGACCATCGGAGATATCCCGTGACCCAGACTATTCCCCACTCGATCCGAAGCTTGCTTCTTATCCTCTGCGCTTCCCTGCTTGCGGCCTGCCAAAGCGTGCCGGCACCGACCGGCTTCACGCCCGAGCAAATCGCCGTCCTGAAGGCCGAGGGCTTTGTCGATCAGGGTTTCGACTGGTCGTTGAACATGCCTGAACGCTTGCTGTTCCAGACCAATGAGAGTGCGATATCCGCCGAGCAGCAGGCGCACATTGCCCGGATCGCATCCCGGCTGGTCGGCGTCGGCATCACCACCGCGCGCGTCGAGGGTCATACCGATTCGGTCGGCGCGGCTGCCTATAATCTGACGCTGTCACAGGCGCGCGCCGCCGCAGTCGCGGCGCCGATGCAGGCGAGCGGAATGCAGCTTTCGCCCGACCAGATCGTCGGGCGCGGCGAAGCTGTGCCGATGTCGAGCAACGATACCGAGGAAGGTCGCCAGGACAACCGCCGGGTCGTGATGATCGTGGCACCGCAATTGCCGTAATATCCATGGCCGGTTCGACTTTTCTTGCGGGCGCATTGCGGCTAAGCCACCGCCCATGAAACCGATCCGCAAAGCCGTTTTTCCCGTTGCCGGTCTCGGCACGCGCTTCCTGCCGGCGACCAAGGCGATCCCCAAGGAGATGCTGCCGATCGTCGATCGCCCGCTGATCCAATATGCGGTCGACGAGGCGCGCGAGGCGGGGATCGAGCAGATGATCTTTGTCACCGGCCGCGGCAAGAGCGCGATCGAGGATCATTTCGATGTCGCGTTCGAGCTGGAAAAGACGATGTCCGAGCGCGGCAAGCATCTGTCGGTGCTGGAACCGACGCGGCTTGGCCCCGGCAATTGCGCTTACGTCCGCCAGCAGGAACCGCTCGGGCTGGGCCATGCGATCTGGTGCGCGCGCGCGATCGTCGGTGACGAACCCTTTGCGATCTTCCTGCCCGACGAGTTCATGCACGGATCGCCAGGCTGCATGAAGCAGATGGTCGATGCGTACCACCAGGTCGGCGGCAACCTCATCTCGGTGCTCGAGGTGCCGCGCGCACAGGTGTCCTCCTATGGCGTGATTGCGCCGGGCGCGCGCGACGGGGCGCTGACCGAGGTCACCGGACTGGTTGAAAAGCCGAAGGTCGAGGACGCACCGTCGAACCTGATCGTCTCCGGCCGCTACATCCTCCAGCCCGAGGTGATGCGGGTACTTGAGGGACAGGAAAAAGGCGCGGGTGGCGAAATTCAGCTGACCGACGCGATGGCGTCGATGATCGGCACCCAGCCGTTCCACGCCGTGACCTTTGACGGCGCGCGGTACGACTGCGGATCAAAGGCGGGCTATATCCAGGCCAATCTGGCGGTCGCGCTCGAACGCCCTGACATCGCCGCCGAAGTCCGCGCATTTGCGATCGATCTGCTGAAGTAGCGCTATCCGCGATTTTAAATTGGCCGCGTGCTCCCGCGAAGGCGGGAGCCCATCTCCGGTCGGCGCAAACTTGAACCCACCGGAGACGGGTCAGTATCGGGATGACCATGCCCCGCATGGTCAAGGATCGTCCGGGGGACGATCCAACCCGATGCTCCTTCGCGGGGACACACGCTTAACTCGACGTGACTATTCCCCCTCGATATTCGGTTTCGGGAAGGTGTCGGCGCCCAGCGTCTTGTAGAGCAGGCCGCCGACCGCCCCGCCGATCAGGGGGGCGAGCCAGAACAGCCACAATTGCTGGATAGCGAGGCCACCGACCACCAGCGCGGGACCGGTGCTGCGCGCCGGATTGACCGAGGTGTTGGTGACCGGGATCGAGATCAGGTGGATCAGCGTCAATGCCAAGCCGATCGCGAGTGGCGCAAAGCCCGCGGGCGCGCGACCGTCGGTCGATCCCATGATGATCCACAGGAAGAAGGCGGTGAGCACGATCTCGATGATGAAGCCCGACCAGATGTCGTAGCCCCCCGGCGATCCGGCATCAAAACCATTGGCCGCAAGCCCGTTGGTCGCAAGATCATAGGCAGGATTGCCGCTGGCGATATAGAACAGCAGGAACGCCGCGATCACGGCACCGACGACCTGCGCGCCGACATAAAGCGGGATGTCGCGCGCGTCGAAGCGCCCGCCCGCCCACAGCCCGACGGTGACCGCTGGGTTGAGGTGGCAGCCCGAGATATGGCCGATCGCATAGGCCATGGTGACGACCGTCAGACCGAACGCGAGTGACACCCCGAGCAATCCGATGCCGACATCGGGAAACGCCGCCGCCAGCACCGCGCTGCCGCAGCCGCCGAAGACAAGCCAGAATGTGCCGATCAACTCGGCCAAGCCTTTTTGCATATTCGTCATGTGACCCTCCTCCCCACCGGCGGCCATGGACGCCTCCGGCGCCCTGCCATCCTATCAGGGCTGGCCGGGCGAGCAAGTCTTTGCGGTGACGCAGAATTTCAGGCGGCGGCGACCGCTTCGACGAAATGGCGTGCGCGTTGATCGAGCGAGCGCGCTGCCTCCGACAGTCCCGCCGATAATTCGCCAAGCGCCTGCGCGCCATCGCCGACCGCGGTGGCGCCGTGCCCGATTTCCTGGACGCGCAGGTCGATCTCGCGACCTGCCGAGACCGCCTGTTCGACATAGCTCGCAATCATGAGCGTCGTGGCGCTCTGCCCGTCGACGGCACTGTCGATCGCGTCGGAGAAACCATTATTGGCGTCGATCGCGCGTTCGACCTCGCCAAAACCGGCCGCCACCTGACCGACAATGTCGCGTATATGATCGACATATTGGGCAATGTCACCCGCAGCCGACCGTGTCTGGTTGGCCAGCGTCTTCACCTCCGACGCGACGACCGCAAAGCCGCGCCCGGCTTCACCCGCGTGCGCGGCTTCGATCCCGGCGTTGAGCGCCAGCATGTTGGTGCGGCTCGCCATGTCGATGATCAGCGCCAACATCTGCTCGATCGCCTGGCTGGCAGTCTTGAGCGCCTCTGCCCGTTCGCCCGCCTGCTGGACTTTGCGATGCGCCTCGCCGCGAATGACGCGGGCGCGGGAGCCATCGTCGACGATCTTTGCCATCGTCGCCGCGAGCGCATGACCGCGTTCGCCCAGTTCGTGCAGCCCCGTCAGCGTTTGCGCCGTCGCCCCCGCCACCGTCACCGCGTCGCGCCCTGTCTGCCGCGCGCGATCGGACAGGGTCGCAGCAAAAGTTTCGACCTGATGCGCCATGTCGGACAATACAGCGGTCAGAGCGGTAATATCTTGTTGAAACCGGCGACCCGCATCGTCGACCTTTGTCGCCCGCGCGGCGTCCTCCCGCGCCAGTTCGACGTCGCGCAGCATCGCCAGCTTGGCGAGCTGGCCGCTGTCGAGCGTTTCGACAAAACGGCCACGCTCGACGAGGATCAACTCACCATGGCCGCTGCCCTGCGCTGCGATGCGCAGCAATTCGGTCGTCGCTCGTGAGACATCGGCGGTCGGGCAAGGTTCGATCATGGAAGCGATCGATCCGCCGATCGTCGGATTCTGCATCAGCGAGAACCAGAAGGGACAGAAAAGCAGTTCGCGTACCCGCTGTTCGCGGATGACGCCGATCGGGCGTGCGTTCGCATCGAGCACTGCCAGCGCGCGCAGATCGGGATTGCCGCGAAACAGGTCGATCACGTCGGCCATATGCGCGTCGGTGGCGACCGCGGCGGCATGGCCCGATGATGGTGACAAAATATGGTCCATGACGGGCGTGATCTCTCTGTGCGCGGCGGTTGCTGCTTCGCGGCTCGGCCTAAGCGACGTTGGTAAACACGACTTTAACCATTTGTTTCAATGCTGTGACACAGGGCCGCAATGTGAGGCGCCCCGTCGCAATATTCTGTTCAGATCGCGCCCGCTATGCGATGAGGCGGCGCACCGATCGGGTAGCGACGGCGAGGAGACAACCATGCGTGCCATCATCATCGCCGTGGCGGCGCTGCCGCTGCTCACCGGATGCTTTAGCGCAGTAAAGTCCGTCGTGACCGCGCCGGTCAAGGCGGTTGGGCAGGTCGCCGACTGGACGACCACGAGCCAGGACGAATCGGATCGCAACCGCGGCCGCGAGATGCGCAAGCGTGAGGAGCAGCTGGGCAAGCTGTCGCGCCAGCGCGACAAGGCCGCCGAGAAGTGCCGCGATGGCAATGAAGACCAATGCCAGCGCGCCGAAGTACTAGATCATGAAATCGAAGCGGTGATGGCGGCGCCGCGATAGCGCCGCGGAACGCTGCTTGATCCTCCCTGTCGCGTAGCGATGGGGAGGATCAAGCAGCGCGAAGCGCTGACAGAGGGGCTTTCACACTACCGTCGCGGCCCCTCCACCCCTTGCTTCGCAAGCGGTCCCCCTCCCCATGGCTTCGCCACAGGGAGGATCAATTACCGCACCCGCCGCCCGGTCCACACGACGCGGCCGACCAGTTGCACCGATCCCATCGGCAGGTCGTCCCAGCTGCGGTAATGCGGATTGTCGCTGATCACCGAGATGCGTCCCGGTCCCGGTGCCCGCGCAATGCGTTTGACCATCAGCACATCGTCCATGCGCAGCACGTAGATGCCGTCGCGCAGCCGCGCCGCGGCGTCGCCGCCGTCGACTAAAATGTCGTCGCCGTCGTCCAGCGTCGGCGCCATCGAATCGCCCTCGACCCGAATGATGCTGAGCGCGCGCGGATCGGCACCGAGGTCGCGCAGCCATTTGGGATCGAACGCGACTTCGCCCTCGATCGGCTCACCCTCGACGCTGGCCCCCGCGCCCGCCGAGGCGCCGATCGCCAGTTTCGGGACCAGGATCATCCCCGGCCCGCGCATCCGCGCCGGGGTTGCAACGCGCTGCACCGGCCCGCCGAGCAGGGCTTCGGAAACGCCCAGATAGGCAGCGATCCGCGCCCGGTCCTGTTCGGCAAGCCGCCGCGGCGAACCGCGTTTGATATATTGCTGGATATAGGCGGGATTGCGCCCGATCACCTGCGACAGGCGCGCATAGTCGATGCCCTTGTCGGTCAAGAGGCGGTCGAGCGCGGCGCGCGGATCGGCAACATGGTCGCTCATGCACTAGTCCTTCCTATTTCGTTCCTAGCAAGCGGATTTTTCCTAGACAAGTAGGAAATTGAACATCAGATAGGATTTATCCTATCGGGTGAGTCGCCCGGTTATCGACGCGGTCAGGGAGGAAGTTATGGAGCGCACATTGTTGCAACGGATCGACGCCTTTTTGAAGGAATCGGCGATGCCGCCCACCGTGTTCGGCCGTGCCGCGGTGCGCGATCCAAAGCTGGTGAGCGATTTGCGCGGCGGTCGCGAACCCGGCGGCCAGCTTATTTGCCGTGTGGAACATTTCATGAACATATGGCGCGCCGAACGTCATGCGGGCCGCGTCGCGCCGCAGGGCGACCGGCGAACGCGGACCTTTCGCCAATCTGCCAAGGGAGCGCGGGCATGACGCGCTGGTCGCCCGCGCAGTCGCGCCGCCCCGGTTGCCCGCACCGCCGTTTGCGGCACCTGCTTGCGGGCGCTTTGCCGCCCGGGATGACAATCGGCGCTTCGACGTTCCGGCCGTGGGCGAGCGCGAATTTTGTCGGCGCGCGCCACATCTTTCCGTGCCTGCTGGCCGCAGATGACGCAAAAGCGGTCAGCACCGCCTTACAGAGCGAATTGAGCGCGGCCGAATGGACGCTACCGGGTCATGTCGTCGCCGATGTCGTGGTCGAATGCGGGGGTGCGCAGGACGCGTTACAGATCGAAATTCTGACGGTCGAAGATTGAGTGTGGGGACGTCAGCCCACCGACTGGCGCGTCATCCGTTGCAGGGTGCTGAGCGCGGCTTCGAGCGCGAAGTCGACCTCGAGCTCCGGTTCGACGGCGGCACCGTCAGGCGCCGTCATGTCGGCGGCGGCGGTCGGTTCGCGGCGGCGCGCCAGACCGGCTTCGAGCCGCGCGACCATCGCGCCGAGCGAATTGTCGGAGGCGGCAGACAGCGACTTTGCCGTCATCTCGGCGGGTTGCAGCCAGGGTTCGTCGCCAGCGGCATGGTCTTCGGGTGCGAGATCGGCGAGCACCAGTTCGTCGGCATTTTGCTCGGCAAATTCGTCGAGCCACAGATCGGCTTCGGCGCTTTGATCCGCAACCTCAGCGTTCAGCGGCCCCAGCCCGCCCGCGGGCAGATCGCGCCCGGCGCGGATCGGCGGTCGTACCGGATCGTCGGGATGCAGGTCAACGCGGCGGCGGCGCGTCCAAAAGGCGTCGCTATCCTCGTCGGCATCCGCCGTGGGCTCGCGGCGGAAACGCCCGCGCAGCGAGGACAGTCCCGCCGCTTCGGGCTGCGCGATCAGCAGCGCGACCAGGCCTGCGATCAGCGCCGCGATCGCCGCCATGCCGAGCGCCAGAATCAGCCGCGCAGCATTGCCGACCGGCGGCACAAAATAGTCCGACAGCCGATCGAGATAGAGGTTCCAGGCGATCCCCGCGACCCACGACATCGGCATGACCGCGGCGAACAGGAAGGTCAGCGCCGCGGCGCCGATCACCGCGGGCATGGCGGGGCGCAGCGTGCGGAGGAGCGCGCTGGCTTTGCCGTGGCCGGGGTTGTCGCTGGTCTCGTCCATATCGTCCAATTCCGTGCGGCCCGCGCGGGGCCAAAATCTCGTTTTCTCGGGCAGCGCGCTCAGGCGGCGCCGCGCAGCAATCGCTGGTAAACCGGCTCGTAACGTAAAATGTTTGATGACCAGTTACGATGGGTTTCGACAAAAATACGTGCGGTGCGCCTTCGTTCCGCCCAAATGCCCCGATTTTCGAGCAGCTTCGCGAGCGCATCGGCGATCGCTTGGGGATCGTCGGGGGCGAACAGCGTCCCGGTGACGCCATTCTCGATCAGTTCGCGGTGGCCGCCGACGTCGGACGCCGCGACCAGTTTGCCCTGCGCCATCGCCTCCAGCGGTTTGAGCGGGGTGACGAGATCGGTCAGCCGCATCTTTTTGCGCGGATAGGCGAGGATGTCGATCAGCGAATAATAGCGCTCGACCTCCTGATGCGGCACCCGTCCGACGAAATGGATTTGCGCCGCCGCAGACGAGGCCGCGGCCTGCGCCTTCAGCGCCGCCTCCATCGGGCCGCCGCCAACGAGCAGCAGCCGCGCTTTTGGCTGCGCCGCGACTAGCGCGGGCATCGCCGCGATCAGATCGTCGATGCCCTCATAATCGTAAAAGCTGCCGATATAGCCGATCACCGCATCGTCGGCGGCGATCCCCAGCGTGTCCGCCAGCGCATCGTCGCGCGGCGGCGGATCGCCGAACAGGTCGAGGTCGACGCCGTTGGGCGAGACAGTAATCTTGGCGGGGTCGATGCCGCGCGCGATCAGATCGCCGCGCAGGCCTTCGCAGATCACCGCGACGGCATCGGCGGATTTCACTGCGTGAGTCTCCAGCTGTTTGGTCAGCCAATAGCGCAAACTGCCTTCGCGCCCGGTGCCATTGCCGACCGACGCATCTTCCCAAAAGGCGCGGATTTCATAGATCACGGGGATACCCAGCCGCTTGCCGACGCGCAGCGCCGCGAGCCCGTCCATCACCGGCGAATGGGCGTGCAGCACATCGGGCTTCCACTCCAGCGCCAGCGCCTCGACCCGCCGGGCCAGCGCACCGATTTCCCGCCACTCGCGGATTGGCGCGCGCGCGGGCGCGATCGGCGGGGTGCGATAAAAGGTCAGTCCGTCAACGGTTTCGCCGTCCGGTCCGGGTTCGGGGTGGCGCACCCCGGTAACCCCGGCGACCTCCCACCCCTTCGCCACCTGCGCCTTCATCAATGCGCGGGTGCGAAAGGTATAGCCGCTGTGCGTCGGCAGGCTATGGTCGAGGACGTGCAATATTCGGGTCATTATGATGGTCTCTGGCAGACAAGGCTTAACGCCGCGTCAACCCAGATAGCCTAGGCAACATCCTATATGGTCGACAATTTTTCCATCGGGTTGACGCACGTCTTGATGGCGATTGCGCTCTGGCGCCTGCTGCACCGCGACGATCTCGACCGCGAGGTCAGCCCGCGTGCGCAGTGGCAACAGCGGCGCGACGCGGAACCGGACGACCTCCCCGATGCGTGATATTGCGTTCGTCGCCTTCCTGTTCGCCTTCATCGGGCTCGGATTTCGCAAGCCGTTCCTGTTCGTGCTGTGCTTTTGCTATATCGACATCGTCGCGCCGCAGCGGCTCAGCTATTTCCTGATCAATTCGATCCCGATCTCGCTGATCGTCTTCGGTCTCGCCATCACTGGCTGGCTCGCGGTCGATGACAAGCGCGACACCAGATGGTCGGGGCGGCAATTCCTGCTCGTCGCGCTGCTCATCTATTGCGGCCTCACGACGATGCAGGCCGATTTCCCGGTCGAAGCACAGGACAAATGGAGCTGGGTGTGGAAGGCGCTGATCTGGGCAATTTTCCTGCCGCTGACCCTGCGAACCAAGCTACGGATCGAATCCCTCGCGCTCATCATGCTGCTGTCGGCAGCGTCGATCGCCATCGCCGGGGGGATCAAGACCGCAGCGGGCGGCGGCGGCTATGGCACGCTGCAATTGCTGCTCAACGAAAATTACGGACTGTACGAGGGATCGATCATGTCGACCGTCGGCATCGCGATCATCCCGCTGATCCTGTGGTACCGCCGCCATGGGACGATCTTTCCGTCGGACTGGCGCGTGTCGACCTTCTGCTTTGCGCTGTGTTTTGCGTGCATGTTGTTGCCGATCGGGACGCAGGCGCGCACCGGGCTCGTCTGCCTGGCGGTGCTTGCGGTGCTATCGCTGCGCGCGGTCAAGCACCGCTTCCTCTATATGACCGGCGCCGGGCTGCTCGCGATCGCCGCGGTGCCGTTCCTGCCGCAAAGCTTCACCGAACGCATGGAAACGATCCAGGGCTACAAGTCCGATCAGTCCGCCTCGACGCGCGTCGCGGTGTGGGCGTGGACGTGGGACTATGCCAAGGAAAACCCGTTCGGCGGCGGGTTCGAGGCCTATATCCAGAACCGGTTGCGCGTCGAAACGACCGGGTCGGACTATGACCCCGACCAGCCGCAAAATGCCGATGCGACGGTCCATGACGAAAAGTCGCGCGCCTATCATTCGAGTTATTTCGAGATGCTGGGCGAGCAGGGGTATCCGGGGCTGGCTCTGTGGCTGCTGCTTCACATTGTCGGCATCGTACAGATGGAGCGCCTGCGCCGCCGCTATCTGAAAACGCGGCGCGGCGAAGAACAATGGATCGCGCCGCTGGCGACCGCGCTTCAGCATGGCCATATCGTCTATATGGTCGGGTCGCTGTTTGTCGGCATCGCGTTCCAGCCATTCATCTATATGATGCTGGCGCTGGAAATGGGGTTGTCGACCTATTGCCGCCGCCGCGAACAGGAAGCCGGATGGCGCCCCTTGATGGCGCGTCCGGCGCAGGTTCCTCCCCGGCATTCGCTGCCCGACGCGCGTTGAGGCGGAACCAAAGGGCGGGGCAAGGCGCTAATGCGCCATGTCCACCGCGCGCCTGATCCATGTCGACGACGGCCTGCCCGGCATCACCCGCGAGCGCGTTGGCGACCAGTGGCGATACCGCGATACGAAGGGCAAGGTCATCCGCGGCGGCGACGAGATCGCGCGGCTCAGCGCGATTGCGCTGCCCCCGGCCTACGAGGACGCCTGGTATTGCCCCGCGCCAAACGGCCATATCCTTGCCACCGGTTACGACGCGCGCGGGCGCAAGCAATATCGCTATCACCCCGAATTCCGACTGGCGCAGGATGCCGACAAATATGATCGCTGCTCCGCCTTTGGCCACGCGCTGCCGTTGTTGCGCGCGCGGCTGGTGGACGATCTGGCGCGGCGTAACCTGTGTCAGGAGCGCGTGGTCGGCGCCGTCGTCCGCCTGCTCGACCTTGCGGCCCTGCGCGTCGGCAACGAGCAATATGCGGCGGCGAACAACAGTTTCGGCGCCACGACGCTGCGCCAGCGCCACGCCAAACTGACCGGCCAAACGCTTCGTCTGCGCTATCGCGCCAAGGGCGGCGCAAAAAAGGAGGTCGCAATCAGCGACCGCAGCCTGACGACACTGGTGCGGCGGCTACAGGATCTGCCCGGACAGCATTTGTTCCAATATGAGGAGGATGGCGAGATCTGCACGATCGGGTCGGAAGATGTGAACGCCTATATCCGCGACGCGATGGGCGATGAATTCAGCGCCAAGCATTTCCGCACATGGTCGGCGAGCGTCGAAGCCTTCACCTTCCTTTACGATGCCGCCGAAGCCCCAACCCTGAAAGCGATGCTGGAGCATGTGGCCGACCGGCTGGGCAATACCCCCGCGGTTGCTCGCAAGGCCTATGTCCACCCGGCGATGATCGCGGCGGCGCAGGAGCGCGGCGATTTTTCCGCGGCGGTGGGTCCGTTACCGCGCGTGGCCAAATATCTTTCGCGTTACGAACGCGGATTTTTGGCCTATCTGCAAAGTGCGCCCGACGCCGCAGCACTGCTCCGCACCGCCTGAACCCGTACCAAAGAGGACCACAAAGCTCCGCTATGACTTTTTCTATCCTTGCCGCCGCTCAAACCGTCCCCACAAAAGCCAGCGCTGCCGAACCGGTCGCTGCCGCAAATACCAACCCGCTCCAGGATGTACGGATCTGGTGGGACAGCAGTGTCGCATGGGTCGAAAGCCATTGGCTCCAGATCGGAATCGCGATCGCGGCCGGCCTGATCATCTATTTCCTGTTGTCGATGATCCGCGGCTTTGCGCTCAAGCGCGCGCAGTCGGCGCCCGGCCAGTTCACGCTCACCGACATTGTAGGTCGCGTCATTCACAAGACCAAGTCGTTGGTTCTGGCGATCATTTCGATCCGGCTGGTCGCCGGCTATGCCCAGCCGCCTGCCCTCGTCCTGCAGATCATCCAGTTCGTCTTTACCGTCGCGGTCGTCATGCAAGTCGCGATCTGGGTGCGCGAGATCGTGCTCGGACTGATCCAGCGCCGCGCGGCGGAGGGGCATAACGAAACGCTGTCGAACGCGATGGGGATTATCCGGCTGCTGATCAGCGTCGCGCTGTTCGCGATCGCCGCGATCGTCATTCTCGACAATATGGGGGTCAACGTCACCGGACTTGTCGCTGGCCTTGGCATCGGCGGTATCGCGATCGGCCTTGCGGCACAGGGCATCTTTTCCGACCTGTTCGCGTCGCTGTCGATCATCTTCGACCGGCCGTTCCGCGTCGGCGAGACGATCAAATATGACACGAGTATCGCAACGGTCGAACGCATCGGATTGAAAAGCACGCATTTGCGTTCGATCAACGGCGAGTTGCTCGTCATCTCGAACACCAACCTGCTCTCGAAAGAGATCACCAACTATGCCAACCTCCACCGTCGGCGCGTCCAATATGCGATCGGGGTGATTTATCAGACGACGCCCGAAATGCTGCGCGCGCTCCCTGCGCTGCTGAAGGCACAGGTCGAGGGCGAAGGCCATGAATTCGTCCGTTCGAGTTTTATCGGCTTCGGCCCCTCCAGCCTTGATTTCGAACTGGTCGTCGACGTCCACAGCGATGATTATAATGAAGTCATCGCGGCGCGGACCGAGATCGGCATCCGCCTGTTCGAAGAGTTGACCCGCGCCGGTTACGACTTCGCTTATCCAACCCAGACGACCTTTACCGCGGCGCCCGACGGCACGATGATTCTGCCCTATGCCGAAAGCGTCACGATGAAGACGCCCAAGCCCGCGAAGAGCTGACGCTACGGCGACGCGGCTCTGGGGCTTGGGCCTTGTGCAACGCCTCCGGACAGGCCTAGAACGCGCGCCGAACCAATGATCAAGGGGATGAGCGATGGCCACAATCACGCCGCAGGAATTGCAGACCAAGGTCGGTGAGCATCTCGGAACGTCGGACTGGGTGCTCGTCGATCAGGACATGATCAACAAGTTTGCCGATGCCACCGGCGACCACCAGTTCATCCATATTGACGAGGAAAAGGCGAAGCTGACGCCCTTCGGCGGCACCATCGCGCATGGTTTCCTGACCCTGTCGCTGATGCCGATGCTGGGCCAGAGCACCGACGGCCCGAAGGTCGGCGGGGTCAAGATGGGGGTCAATTACGGCTGCAACAAAGTCCGCTTCCTGTCGCCGGTCCGCTCGGGCAAGCGCGTGCGCAGCCATATCAAGCTGCTTGAGCTGGAGGAAAAGCGCCCCGGCCAGTGGCAACAGACCAATGAAGTGACCGTCGAGATCGAGGGCGAGGAAAAGCCCGCCCTGATCGCCGAATGGATCAGCCAGTTTTTCGTTTGAGCGCCGCCCTCCCCGGCAAAGATTTTCTCAAACTCTTCGAAGAGGAATATTACCATGCGTGACGCCGTCATCGTTTCCACCGCCCGCACCCCGCTGACCAAAGCGGGCCGCGGCTCGTTCAACAACACCCTCGCCCCGACGCTGGGTTCGTTCTCGGTCAAGGCCGCGGTCGAGCGCGCGGGCCTGGAAGGCGGCGAGATCGACGACGTCGTGTTCGGCGCCGCGATGCAGCAGGGATCGCAGACGATGAACGTCGCGCGCCTGATCGCGCTGCGGTCGGGCCTGCCCGTCACCGTCCCCGGCATGTCCATCGACCGCCAGTGCTCGTCGGGCCTGATGACGATCGCGACTGCGGCGAAGCAGATCATCGTCGACCGCCAGGACATCTGCGTCGCCGGCGGCATCGAAAGCATCTCGAAGGTCAGCGGTAGCGGCAAGGTGTTCGTCGAGACCGACGCCGAGCTGATCGCGATGCACAAGGACACCTATATGCCGATGATCGGCACCGCCGAGGTCGTCGCCAAGCGGTACAACATCGGCCGCGAAGCGCAGGACGAATATTCGCTCCAGTCGCAGCAGCGCACCGCCGCCGCGCAGGCCGCGGGCCTCTTCGCCGACGAGATTGTCGCGTGCAACGCGACGATGGCGGTGATGGACAAGGAAACCAAGGAAGTTTCGTTCAAGGACGTCGTCGCCGACAAGGACGAGTGCAACCGCGCCGACACCACGCTGGAAGGTCTGTCGAGCCTGAAGCCGGTGATGGGCGAAGGCCACACGATCACCGCGGGCAACGCCAGCCAACTCGCCGATGGTTCGTCGGCGTGTGTCGTGATGGAAGCAAAGGTCGCCGAAAAGCGCGGCCTGACCCCGCTCGGCCGCTATGTCGGCATGGCGGTGGCGGGTACCGAGCCCGACGAAATGGGCATCGGCCCCGTGTTCGCGATCCCCAAGCTGCTCGAACGCTTCGAGCTGAAGATAGACGACATCGGCCTGTGGGAATTGAACGAGGCGTTCGCGGTGCAGGTGCTGTACTGCCGCGACAAGCTTGGCATTCCCAACGAACTGCTCAACGTCAATGGCGGCTCGATCTCGATCGGCCATCCCTTCGGCATGACCGGGGCGCGTTGCGTCGGCCACGCGCTGCTCGAAGGCAAGCGCCGCGGCGTGAAATATGCGGTTGTGACCATGTGCATCGGCGGTGGTCAGGGCGCTGCGGGCCTGTTCGAGGTCTTCTGATTTGCGGCCCGTTAAATGAGACTCAGCCAACCGCGTATCGAGCCGGTCGATCTCGACCGGCTCGATGCCGACCAGCGCGCCGCGCTGGAACCCTTCC
Source organism: Alphaproteobacteria bacterium (assembly GCA_018823905.1). GTDB lineage: Bacteria > Pseudomonadota > Alphaproteobacteria > Sphingomonadales > Sphingomonadaceae > Sphingopyxis. Next base: position 33,316 of record JAHJHL010000159.1, on the reverse strand, counting down.
TTGCCTCCGACGGCGGCAAGGTCGGGGGCGGCAAGATCCTCAACATCTTCCGCACCCTTGCCCATGCGCCGAAGGCGCTGACCGCGTTCCTGAGTTGGGGCAATTATATCCTGTCGAAGCGCAACGCGCTGAGCCCACGCGACCGCGAACTCGTCATCCTGCGCACCGGCTACAACTGTCGCTCGGGATATGAATGGACCCAGCACAAGCGCATCGGTCTTGATTGCGGCCTCAGCGAAGATGAGATTGCGCTGATCAAGGCGGGGCCGGACGCAGACGGCTGGAACGACCTCGATCGCGCCATGCTGCGCGCCACTGACGAGCTGACTGCGGGTCATTTTGTCACCGACGCAACGTGGGCTACGCTCGCGCCGCTTGGCGACAAGGGGCGCATGGATCTGGTGATGACCGTCGGTCAATACACGCAGGTTTCGATGATCTTGAACAGCTTTGGTATCCAGGTCGAAGAAGGGTGGGACGTCGATCCCGATCTTCGCAAATAGACATTCGCAAATAGACGAGGGAGAAAGAAACATGGCCATAGGCATCATCGCCACGCTGCGCGTCCAGCCCGGCAAGGAAACGGAATTCGAGGGCGTCTTCGCCGAGCTGGCGCCCGCGGTCGCGGCGAACGAGCCCGGAAACAGCTATTACCGTCTGTTCCGCACCGAAGAGGCGGGCGTTTACAAGGTGCTGGAATGTTATGACGATGGCGCGGCGGTCGAGGCGCACCGCGCGTCGGAGCATTTCCGCACGCTGGGCGCGAAGCTTGGGCCATGCTTGGCGGGCGCGCCGGAGATTGAGAAGTTGAGCGCAGTTTAGGGGCGGAATCGCCCGCTACCCTCAAACCTCCGCAATCTCCCCCGCCCTGTCGCCCAGCACATAACGCGGCCCCGCCCCGCGCTGCGCCGCCTTGTCTTGCGCGTTATACAGCCCGCATTTCTTCAGGCTCAAACACCCGCAGCCGATGCAGGTGCCGAGCAATTCGCGCGTCCGCTCTAGCGCCGCGATCTGCCCATCGATCCGCGCCCGCAATGCGGTGCTGATCCGCGTCCAGTCGGCGCCATTGGGCGTGCGCCCCGCGGGCAGCCGCGCCAGCTCGGCGGCAATCTCCTCCAAGCTCAGCCCCAGCTGCTGCGCGATCAGGATGAACGACACGCGGCGAATGTCGGCGCGCAGAAACCGCCGCTGACCGCCGCGCGTGCGCAGCGCTTCGACCAGCCCCTTGGCCTCGTAAAAGCGGATCGCCGACACCGCGACCCCGGTGCGTGCCGCCAGTTCGCCGATCGGAATGAGGTCGGTTCGGTGCATCGCAGCTCCTTCGAAATCAGGCCTTGATCTAAACCTCACTTGAACTTGCAAATGTCGCTGCGTCAACCCGAATCAGGAGCAACAAATTGACGCATCCCTTCATCGAGCATGTCAATGTCACGGTCAGCGACCCCGACCGCAGCGCAGCTTTGCTGTCGACCATCTTCGGCTGGCACGAACGCTGGCGCGGCCCCGCTCGCGATGGCGGGCGCACGATCCATCTTGGCAGCGACCGCGCCTATGTGGCGCTCTACACCGGCCCCGACGGCCAGCGCGCGGACACCCGCTACGCCAAGGGTGAGCCGCTCAATCATCTCGGTATTCAGGTTGACGATCTCGATGCGGTCGAGGCGCGGGTCATGGCAGCGGGCCTGATCCCCTTTAGCCACGGCGATTACGAGCCCGGCCGCCGCTTCTATTTCCTTGACCACGACGGCATCGAATATGAAGTCGTCAGCTATGCTGAAGAGAAAACCGCGCTCAGTGACGCAGCATACGAGCGGCTATCGTCTTTGCATCTTATTCTGAAATAGCACCGCCAACGCGCGCAATTGGATTGACCGGGCCGCCGCCCCTCTCCGCTACCCCTCCCCCGCTTGCTATCCAACACCGACCTTTTCGGCGAGGTCGGAAGCTAGTTGCAATGGTGCACCCGACAGGATTCGAACCTGTGGCCCCCAGATTAGGAATCTGATGCTCTATCCTGCTGAGCTACGGGTGCGCCGCGGTTCGTGTAGCGGCGCCGCACGCGCAGCGTCAATCGGGCCGGGTCAATTAACCGCGTCGGGCGGAACGATCGGTACCAGCAGCGGCATCGCCGCGATCCCGTCGTCGCGCAGCGCCTGCGCCTCCTGCGGCGAAGCCTGACCGTGGATCAGATCCTCGGCCGCGCGACCTTCGTGCATGGCGCGCGCCGCGTCGGCAAAGTCACGCCCGACCCAGCGCGACTGCGGCAGCATCTCGGCCTGCTTCGCTGCGATTTCGGCCATCACTTTGCGTACCAGTTCGGGCGAAACTTCGCCCGCTGTCGCGGCATCGTCCGGTTTAGTCGGCGCTTTGACTGTCAGCTGGTTCGACTTCGCACCGATGCGCGGGGCCATCACCGCCTTTTTAACCGCGCTATCGCCGCATACCGGGCAGCTGATCAGCCCGCGCGCCTGCTGATCAGCAAAGCTGTCGCTGCTCGCGAACCACGCTTCGAAACGATGATCTCCGGCAGCACAGCAGAGGTCGAAAACGATCAAGGTCAGGCGATCCCCAGCAGCGGGTCGAGCCCGCCACGCGCGTCGAGCGCCGCCATATCGTCGCTGCCACCGATATGCTGTCCGTCGATAAATATCTGCGGCACCGTGCGTGCTCCCCCCGCACGCTCGACCATCGCATTGAAGCCGGCGCGGTCCATTGTCACGTCGATTTCCTGATATTCGGCGCCTTTGCGATCGAGCAGCGCTTTCGCGCGCGAGCAATAGGGGCAGAGGAATTTGGTAAAAACTTCGATCTTGGCCATGGCCTATCCTGTCATCAACTGGTCCGACATATCGGAATCCAACGAAGCAAAGTCAAATATGTTGCTCGTCATCAGCGCCTCGGGAACCACCCGCGCCCAGGTGAGCGCCGACACGCGCGCCGCGCCGCTGCGCCGCAACACTTTTGCCGCGGCGCGCAAGGTGGCGCCGCTGGCGTGGACATCGTCGACCAGGATGATGTGGCGCCCCGCTGCCCGCGCTTTGGCATCGGCGGCCAGAGCGAACGCCCCGGCCACGATCTTTTCGCGCTCGCGCCTCCCTTTGCCGCGCAGCGATGCGGTCGATTTGACGCGGAGCAACAGGTGATGGTCGCGCGGCGCTCCGCTCACGCGCGCCAGCTCGTCGGCGACCAGCGCCGCCTGGTTGAACCCGCGCGACCACAGCCGCCAGCGGTGGAGCGGCACCGGTACCAGCAGCATGTCCGCGGCGTCGCCAAGCGTCGCCAGTTGCCGCGCCATCAGCCGCGCCATCAACCGGGCATGTCCTGTGCGCCGTCCATATTTTAGCCGCAGCGCGACGGTGCGCGCAACGGGTCCATAAGCAACCGCCGCGGGCGCGCCGTCAAACGGCGGCGGGCTGGCCAAGCATGCACCGCAAGCGATCGCCCCACCGGGCAGCGCGGTCGGCAAGGGAATCGAGCAATGCGCGCAAGCCGGGCCGTCGAGGAATTCGAGCGACGTCCAGCAGGTCAGGCAGAATTGCCGGTCTTCGCCGACGATGCCCCCGCAGCCCGGGCAGCGCGGCGGCAGCGCATAGTCGACGATCGTCCGCGCCGCGATCCGCAGGCCGCGGGACAATGCCCCCGTGGGCGCATGTTTTTCTTCGACATCCCCGGTCGCCGTTGCCATCCGCCGCTTGTGAAGCATCGCCAGGGACGGCACAAGCGCCGGATGTCGCAGCCGCCCCGCTCGCTTTTTTCCGCCGCCCGCCACAGCGCCCAGCGCGACCGCATGGCGCGCCTACCCGCGTCCGCCAACTTCCTCGCCCCGATCATCACCGAAACCTTGCTCGACCGGCTGGCAATGGTGACGCGCGACTTTCCGCGCATCCTGCTCATCGGCGCCCACGACCGGACGCTGGTCGATTATTTGCGCGGCACCGGGGGCGAACTGACGATCATCGAGGTCGGTCCCCGGCTAGCAGCGACCAGCGGCGCGCTGGTCGTCGAGGCCGACGCGATCGACCTGCCCTTTGCCAGTTTCGACCTGATCGTCTGGCCCGGCGGGCTCGACAGCGTCAACGACGTGCCCGGGGCGCTGCTCCGTCTGCGCGCTTTGCTCGCGGCTGACGGCCTGCTGCTCGGCGCATTTGTCGGCGACGGCAGCCTGCCGCGGCTGCGCCGCGCAGTCATGACCGACGGCGTGCGCCCGATCGGACGGTTGCACCCTCAGATCGACCTCGCGGCGATGGGCAATCTACTTCAGCGCGTCGGATTCACGCTGCCCGTGGTCGATATCGAGGCGCTGACGGTGCGTTACGGTGACTGGTTCGCGCTGGTCGGCGATCTGCGGGCAGCAGGGTTGGCAAGCCGCCTTGCTCCCGCCCCGCCGCCGCTGACGCGCATCGAGGCAGCACAGATCGCTGCCGCTTTTGCGGCGCAGGCCGATCCCGACGGCCGCATCGCCGAACGCCTGCGGATCGTTCATTTCAGCGGCTGGGCGCCGCATCCGGACCAGCCGCAGCCTGCCCGACGCGGCAGCGGCACCGCCTCGCTCGCCGACGCGCTCAAGCCGAAAGGCTAGAGCAGCGCCTCCAGCAAGCCGATCAGCGGCTTGTCGGCCGGCGGCATCGCCAGCCCGTGCAGTTCGACCGGACGCACCCACCGCAGCGCGCTGGCATGGTGGGCAATCGCGGTGCCGCGCCATTTACGGCACACATAGAGCAGCAGGAGCAAGTGCCGGTCGCCCAGCATATCGCTGGCGAAACAGGCGGGAGCCAGGCAGGCTTGCTCGACGTCGATGCCCAGTTCTTCGGCAAGCTCGCGGATCAACGCCTGTTCGGGGGTTTCGCCGGGTTCGACCTTGCCGCCCGGAAACTCCCATAGCCCTGCCATCGACAGACCTTCGGGGCGCTGTTGCACCAGCAGGCGGCCATCGCGATCGACAAGCGCCGCAGCGACCACAACTAGGTCGTTTTTTGGCGGTTTTCCGGGGCTGACGACGGTCAAATTGTTAACCTTCCTGTGCGAACATGGGCATCCTCGGGAACTATATTTCAGTCAGGGGTGGAACAATGGGCAATCTTTACAGGCTGTTGCGGTCGACCAGGGCCGCCACAGCCGTCGAATACGGGCTTATATTGGCCCTCATCTTTCTTGCTGCCATGGGAATGATCACCGAGGTCGGTCGGTCCACGATAAATATGTGGACCGGCGTATCATCGGCCTCAAGCAACGCCATGTGATCAGCTGTTCTAAAATGGGACCCGGCGCCTGATCTGCCGAGGTCCCGCCATTAATATTTTCAAAACCTATTCGTCCTAAACCAGCAACTGTTGACCCAGACCAGACCGTCAACAGGGTAAGTGATATCAGGAGACCAGTCATGAAGTTCATCAAAAAGTTCGTTCGCGATACCAAAGCCGCAACCGCCATTGAATATGGCCTGATCGCCGCGCTGATCGCCGTCGCCGGCATCGCCGCGATGACCTCGGTTGGTACCAGCGTCAAGTCGACGTTCACGAACGTCAACAATGGCCTGAATCCGTAATATTGCGCCACTCACGCGTTTCGGCGCGGAGAGGTACGAAATTAAGGGCGGTGAGCAATCACCGCCCTTTTTTTCTGCCGCCGTCAGCGATCAACTAACGGCTGGAATACACCACAATTTTCACCTTCTGCCCCGGCGCCAACCGGCTCGATGCGGTCAGCCGGTTAAGTACCTGGAACCGCTCGGCTTGATAATTGTTGTACGCCATGCGCCGCGCCAGGCTGGCCATCGTGTCGCCGCGCCCCACGGTCACCACATCGATCCGCCGCGGCTTGATCGCCGCTGCTTCGGCCGCATTCAGCCGCCGCACGCTGTTGAACATCGGGTTGAACACGCCGGTGCCCCCCGCCTTCGTCAACGTAACGAAGTGAAACGCACTGCTCCGCGAAAACTCATACGCGAAAACCGTCACATCGACCTGCCCCGACTGGCTGGCGACGCGCGCCGTCGAATAAAAAGCAGGAATGCCGTTGACCGTGGTGCGCTGGACCGCGCTGGGGCTGATCGCCGTATTGCCCGCGACCGATTTGAATGCCGCAGCGATATAAGCGTTCATGTCGCCGCTGTAGGGGCCGGTCGTAAACTGCCCCTGTCCACCATTGCCGCTAACCGAAACTGCAGTAGCACCATTTTGCATGCCATATCCGCGCGGCACTTCGAAACGCAGGCGCAGATCGGGGTGCAGAAACTGGTTGCCTTCGACGACGCCCTGCGCCGGATCGTCACCATACAGGACATTGTCGACGGCGGCGAGGAAGGCGTCGGCATTGCGCACGCCGCCGGTGCCGCCAACGCGGCTGGCCAGCATTTGGGCATTGCGGACGCGCGAGGCGGGGTCCGGGTGCGTGCTCGCCCACGCGGGCAGCGACCGCGCATCGCCGCCCGACAGGCGCGCGTCGAGGTTGGTCTGGTTCGCGAGGCTCGCGAGCATCGTCGACAGCGCCAGCGGATCATAGCCAGCGCTGCGAAGATATTGAACACCGAGCTGGTCGGCCTGCAATTCCTGGCTGCGCGAAAAGCCCAGCGTTGCAAACTGCGCGACCTGCATAGCATTATTCTGGAGCAGCCCGCCAAGCCCGCCGAGCACGCCGCCGCTGTCGCCGATCGCGCCGCCGAGCACAGCGCCGAGGACGCCCAGAATCTGGTTGCGGGTCGCTGCCTTTTGCCGTTTTTTACTGTGCTGCGCCGCGACATGGCCGACCTCATGCCCCAGCACCCCGGCGAGTTCAGCCTCGTCGTTCATCAGCGCCATCAGCTGGCGCGTGACATAGACATAGCCGCCGGGGATCGCGAAGGCGTTGTTAACGGGCGAGTTGAGCAGCGTGACGGTAAAATCGCTGCGCGCGTTCGACAGCCCCGATTGCAGTGCGATATTCTGTCCGACGCGGACGGCATAGGACGCTTGCGGGCCGTTATAGGCGCCGCCAAATTCGGCCATTAGTTGCGGATGCGCTTCATCGCCCTGCTTGCGTTCAGACGGCGAAATGTTGGTCGCCGTCTTGATTGCCCTCAGCTGAGCGTCGGCAACGCCGGTCAAAGCGAGACTGCCAAGCGCCGCCGATGCCGCCAGCTTGATCGCCAAGCCATTTTTCTTGATCTTGCTCATCGCTGCGCCTCCCACATGCCGTTTGTTACCCAAGGAATATCCCCTATTCGCCACGAGGCAAGCCGTGGCGCAACCGCGGTTTCCCAACGACGCGGCCAATATCTTGACGGTGAACGCAAATCCGGGCGACGGGTTCCGCTATCGCGGCGCGTCAGGCGCGCCCCATCGCGAGGAATTTCTCTTCACGCGCGGCAAGGACTGCGTCGCGCGGCATACCCGACAGGCTGTCGAGCTCCTGTGCGATCGCATCGCCGAGCGCGGCAATCGCCATGGCGGGATCGCGATGCGCCCCGCCGACGGGTTCGGGAACGATGCGATCGATGATTTTCAGCCCAAGAAGATCCTGTGCCGACATCTTCATCGCCGCCGCGGCATCGGCCGCCTTGTCGGACGTCCGCCACAGGATCGACGCGCAGCCTTCGGGCGAAATCACCGAATAGACAGCATGTTCGAACATCAGCACGCGGTTGGCCGCGGCGAGCGCAATCGCGCCGCCCGACCCGCCCTCGCCAACGATCGCCGCAACCATGGGAACGCCCAAGGCAAGGCATTGCTCGGTCGAGCGCGCAATCGCTTCGGCCTGACCGCGCTCTTCGGCCTGAATGCCCGGAAAGGCGCCCGAGGTATCGACCAGCGTGATCACCGGCAGGCCGAAACGGTCGGCGAGCTGCATCAGGCGGATCGCCTTGCGATAGCCCTCGGGCTTCGCCATCCCGAAATTATGCTTCATCCGCGACGGAATATCGTCGCCCTTTTCATGGCCGATGACCATCACACGGCGACCGCGAAAGCGCGCGAGACCGCCTAAAATCGCCTGATCGTCGCCGAAATTACGGTCGCCGGCGAGCGGCATCCAGTCGTCGAACAGCTCCGCGACATAATGTTTAAAGTGCGGTCGATCGGGATGGCGGGCGACCTGCGTCTTTTGCCAAGGCGTCAGCTTCGTATAGATATCGCGCAGCAATTTCGAGGATTTGTCCTCCAGCCGTGCGATGTCATTGTCGATGTTGAGCGTGGGGTCGTCCCCCATTTCGCGCAATTCGGCGATCTGCCGATCGAGCGCGGCGACCTGTTTTTCGAAGTCCAGAAAGGCTGTCATGGCGGGAGTCGCTAGGACGAAGGCCGGACGACGTCAACGTCTGGCGACTCCGGTTCGACGTCCATGTGCGCGAGCGGATGACGCTTGTTGACCAACTCTACCAAGCGGCGGCTGTCGACATGGGTATAGATTTCGGTCGTCGCGATGTCGGCATGGCCCAGCATCAACTGCAAGGCACGCAGGTCGGCGCCGCCCTCAAGCAAATGGGTGGCAAAGGCGTGGCGCAGCACATGCGGGCTGACCGCGGTCGGATCGATCCCCGCGCGCGCTGCCAGATCGCGGAGCATCTGAAACAGCCGCACGCGCGAAACATGGCTTTTGCCCGACGGGAACAGCCAGGGCGAACCGTCGGCGAGCAAGGGAACCCAGCGATCGAGCGCGCCGCGGGCGCGATCCGACAGCGGTACCAGCCGTTCCTTGTCGCCCTTGCCCCGCACGATCAGATATTCGCGCTCGCCGGCAATCGCCCGCCGCGGCAGTGCTACCAGTTCACTCGCGCGCAGTCCCGATCCATAAAGAAGTTCGAGCAGCAACAGCATCCGCACCGCCGCCGCGGCTGGCGCTTCGCCCGCGGCGTCCTCTTCGGCCTGTGCAAACAGCCGCCCGACATGATCGTGCGTCAGGATGCGCGGCAGCGGGCGCCGCGTCGTTGGCCGTGCAATATCGAGCGCAGGATTGTCCGCGCGGTCGCCTTCGTCGAGCAGAAAGGCAAAGAACTGCCGTAGCGCCGACAGCTTGCGCGCCGCACTGCTTGCCGCAAGTGATTGATAATCAGCCATCAATTTTCTCAAAATCGTAACATCGGCATCAGCGAGGCGACCGGTCACAAATTCGGTCGCCTGCTCCAGATCGCGGCGATAGGCGGTGAGCGTGTTGCGCGACGCTCCGCGTTCGGCCGCCATCATCTCCAGAAAACGGTCGATCGCTGCCCCGTCAGACATGCTCGATGTCCGGCGCTTTGCCCGGTTCAGACACGCACCAGCGCTTCGGCAGCGATCATCCGCGCTTCGGCCGCCAGCCCCACCTCGCGCAGCGCGCGGACGATATAATAGAGATGATAGGGCGGCACTTTCGACCATTCGCCCTGCATCCCCGCTGCGGCGAGCAAAGCCACCATCCCCGGTTCACGCCGCTCAGCCGCCGCCATGATCGCGCGCGACCAGCGCGTCTGCTTTCCCAGATCGACCTCGAGATCGCTTGCCGCAGACGCGGCAGCGCCGGAATCGATCCGACCGAGGCCCGCCAGTCCGGCGAGCAGGAATTTCGAGCGCAGATAATCCGCACTGTCGTCATTGCCCGAAAATTGTCCGACGGTACCAGCCGTCGTGCCGTTCAGCGGCCGCGGCGACCCGACCGCCAGTACGCCCCACGCGCGGCTGCCCACGGTGATCGTCGGCACCCAATCGATCGCGTTGTCGTCGTACCCGCCCGCCAGCATCGACCCCAATAATTGCCAGGGATCGTCGCCGACTTCGGTGCCGACCGGCAACGCCGCGGCAGCGCGTGCGGTCGATACCATCGCGGCATAGGTTTGCACCGGGGTTATACCCGCGGACCAGATCCCCTGCATCGCCGTGTAACGATCGGCACCCTGCGCCGAGCCAAAGGCCGCGCGAAGCTGGTCCGTTTGCAACGCCAGAGCTTCGGCAGGTTCTTCTTCGCTCGCCGCCGCACTCAGCAACGACACATAGGCTTCGCTCGACAACACGCCGCGCGCCGCGGCTTCGGGCGCCGCCGCGACGCGGTTCGCCATGTCGGTCATCGGGGCGAGCACCGTCCACCCCTTTATATTGGCGGGCGCCGACGTGCGCAACGGTTCGGGAACCGGCACCGCGGTCGCAGTCGCCATGCCGAACCGCCAGCTGGTCAGCCTATCGATATTGTCCCATTCGATCGTCGTCGACCGGCGCCCGCTGCCGGTCGCGCCGAGCACACGTTCGGTGAGCAATATGTCGAAATTTGAAATCTTGCCGCTCGACCGCACGCGCCCGATCGCCCAGCCCGCTGGTCCGGCTTCACCCGTGAGTCCTGAACAGATCGCCGCCGACAAGCGCCACGAATGCTCATCACCATGGGCCAAACCCGCGGGAACATAGGGACACATCCCCGCCGGATCGGCATTGGCGAGATAGGTCTGCTGCGCCGCGGCGACCAGGCGCGGGCTCGCGCGGTCATAATCGACCGCCTGGACGATCCAGCGCGCCGCGATCGATTCGCCCATGCGAAGGAGCAGCGACGCGCGTTCGGCGGCCAAGTCGGCGCCGTTGATCGTGTCGGGGGTGTCGATCGCCGACACCAGCGCGCGGCGAAGCAGGATCTGGCCCCAGCGCGACGCGAACTGGCCGTTGGTGCGGCGCATGATCGCCGCGGCATATTGCCCGCGCACCCCAAAGGCATCCGGCGCAAGCCCGCCAGATTCGGGAGTGAGCGGCCCGATGCGGGTAAGCAGGCGGCGGGCGCCCGGCGGCAAGTCGTATTTCAGCGTGCCGGGGGCGACATCTTCACCGTCATCGCCCTCTTCGTCAGCGGCGTCGGCAGGCGTCCCGGCGGTGTCGGTGGTACCGACGGTCGAAGTGACCGGCGGCGGGGTCGTGCCGTTTTTTGGTGCCGACGTTGGCGCGGGGGTTTGCGATGGGGTTGGGGTCGGGCGCGGCGCCGGGGTCTCGGCAGGATTGCCAAAGCCTTCGGGCAGCAGCGATTCCTGCGCGAGCGCGGGCAGCACCAGCGCGGCGGCCAGCGCGGTGCTCGACAGGCCCAGGGTCAGCGTCAGCAGTTTTTTCGTCATCGCGCTGCGCTTTCGCCAATCTTGTCGGCCACGTCCACCTCAATCCTGCACGCTCGGTCGGTCGCGCCTTCGTTTGTCGGCGAAAACCGTTGTTCCGCGCGTCCCGGACGGTATAGCCGCGCGCATCATGTCGCGAAACCCGAAAAGCCCGGCGCCAAGCAGCGCGAGCGCGATCCCCGCCGCGATCCGCGACCGGTCGATCGTGCTTGTCGGGTTGATGGGGTCGGGAAAATCGACCGTCGGCCGCCGTCTCGCGGGGCGGCTCGGCATGCGCTTTGCCGACGCCGACGACGAAATCGAACGCGCCGCCGACATGACGATCGCCGATATTTTCGAACGCTTTGGCGAAGCGCATTTTCGGGATGGAGAACGGCGCGTGATCGCGCGCATGCTCGCGGGGAAACCCATGGTGCTGGCGACCGGCGGCGGCGCCTTCATCAACCCCGATACGCGGGCGCTGATCCTGCGCGATAGCCTGTGCATCTGGCTCGACGCCGATATTGCGACATTGGTCGAGCGCGTCGGGCGCCGCAGCCACCGCCCCCTGCTCAAAAACCGCGACCCTGCCGAGGTACTCCGCGAACTGGCGGCGGTTCGCAACCCGATCTATGCCGAAGCGCATCTGCGCGTCAGCTCGGCGAGCACCCCGCACGACCAAACGGTGCGTGCGATATTGGAGGCCTTGTCAACATGGAAAGCCTGACCGTCGAGCTGGGCGCCCGCAGCTATCCGATACTGATCGGCGACGGGCTGATTCGCAGCATCGGCGCGCATGTCGCGCCGATGCTCAAACGCCCGCGGACGATGATCGTCACCGATACCCATGTCGCGGACCATTATCTCGTTTCGCTCGGCACCGCGCTGGCGATGGAGAATATCTCCTTCTCGTCCTTCGTTCTCGACCCCGGCGAGGCGACGAAAAGCTGGGCCGGGCTCGCGCGCCTGACCGAATGGCTGATCGGCGAAGGCATCGAGCGCAGCGACCATGTCATCGCGCTCGGCGGTGGCGTGATCGGCGACCTCGTCGGTTTCGCATGCAGCATCGTGAAGCGCGGCTGCCACTTCATCCAGGTGCCGACGACGTTGCTGGCGCAGGTCGACAGCAGCGTCGGCGGCAAGACCGCGATCAACGTCGCGGCGGGCAAGAATATGATCGGCGCGTTTCACCAGCCTGCGCTCGTCGTCATTGACCCGACGACACTCGAAACGCTGCCGCGCCGCGATCTGGCCGCTGGCTATGCCGAAGTCGTCAAATATGGCCTGATCGACGACGCTGATTTCTTCGCTTGGTGCGAAGCGCATGGCGAAGCACTGCTCGCGGGCGACAGCGCCGCCCGGCATACGGCGATTGCCCACAGCGTCGCGGCAAAGGCGCGCATTGTGGCCGCCGACGAGCGCGAGACGCAGGACATTCGCGCATTGCTCAACCTCGGTCATAGCTTCGGCCACGCGCTTGAGGCCGCAACCGGCTATTCCGACAAGCTGCTCCACGGCGAGGCCGTGGCCGCCGGCATGGCGCTGGCCCACCGTTTTTCCGCTGTGCAGGGTCTGTGCCCGAGCGCCGACGCCGACCGCGTCGCCGCGCATCTCGCCGCGGTCGGCCTGCCGCACGATCTGGCGAGCGCCGGAGTCGATGCCGACGGCGCGACGCTGGCGGCGCATATGGCGCACGACAAAAAGGTGCGCGGCGGCAAGCTGCCGCTGATCCTGACGCGCGGGATCGGACAGAGCTTTGTCACCGACGAATTTGGGCTCGATAAAGTAGCGGCTTTTCTGGACGCCGAGCGGGCGCGCTAGGCGCCCGCCGCCGCCTCTTCCTCGTCCTTTGCCAATTTGGCAGCTTGACGCCGTTCGCGTAGCCTTTCGAGAATGCTCGCCGCTTGTCGGCCGCCGCCTGGTACGAACCGGTGGTCCATCCCCGCGGACATCGTTCCTTCGCTGATCTGCGCGTGGAGCCGTTCTTCATCAAGATGCCGGAGCGCCATCTCGACATCGGCGATTTCATCATCGTCGATGTCGATTTGCCTTAATGCGAGCAGCCCGAGCGCGATCGAACTTTCAAAGGTTTCGCGCACCGCGCCGTCAACCCCGGCGCCATCGATCGCCATCAACTGGCGGCGGTCGAACACCCGGGTCAATATCTTGGCCTTGGGAAACGCCTTGACGATCGGCGCCAGCACCGCGGCGTCAAAGCCGCGGTCGTCGATGCAGAAAATGATCAGCCTTGCGTCCTCGGCATCAGCGCGGCGCAGCACATCGACCTTCAATCCGTCGCCATAATAGACTTTGGTATTAAAGCGTCCCGACGTTTCAATCTGGCTCGGCTTTTTGTCGATCAGCGTCACCGAACAATCGACCGCATGGAGCATCTGCGTCACGATCTGCCCGAAGCGGCCGTAGCCGACGACGATCGCCGACCCGCGCGGCGCATGTTCGGGATCGTCGAGATCGGCTTCGATGCTTTCGGGCGCAAACTCCAGGTTGCGCGCGAACAGCATCAGGAACGGCGTCGATATCATCGACAGCGTCACGACCGCGCTGAACAGGCTGGCGGCTTCGGGCGCGATCAACTGCGCCTGGGTCGCCTGCGTGAACAAGAGGAAGCCGAATTCGCCGCCCTGGCTGAGCAACAGCCCCAGCCCGAGCGCGACGCTCCACGGCTTGCCGAACAGGCGGACGATGACAGTCAGTACCGCAACCTTCACCGCGACGAGCCCGGCGGCGAGCGCCACGACACGCAGTGGGTCTTCGCGGATGACATTGAGGTCGAGCACCATGCCGACCGCAAGAAAAAACAGCCCGAGCAGCACGAGGCGGAAAGGCTCGATATCGGCCTCGATCTCGTGCCGATAGGGCGAGTCGGCGAGCATCACCCCGGCAATGAAGGCGCCGAGCGCGGTCGACAGATGCAGGCTGTGCATGAACGCCGCGCTGGCGAGCACGACGAGCAGACCCACGACGACAAAAAGCTCGCGCTCGCCATAGCGGCCGATGATCCGCAGCAACGGGTTGACGACAAAGCGCCCGACTACAACGAGGACGATGATCGCGGCGACGGTGTAGAACGCCATCTGCCATCCCGGCGGCGCGTCGGGATTGGCGGGTGCGCGCGACAGCACCGCGATGATCGTGATCATCGGCACGATCGCCAGATCCTGGAACAGCAGGACCGAAAAGGCCTTTTCGCCGAAAGGCGAATTGATCCGGCCCGAGCTTTTCAGTCCCGGCAGTACCTGCGCGGTCGACGATAGCGCGAGCGGCAGGCCGAGCGCGAGCGCGGCCTGCCAGCTGAAACCCAGGGTCAGAAAGATCAAGCCCGCGAGGATTAATCCGGTGATGACGACCTGCGCCAGACCAAGCCCGAAAATCGCGCGGCGCATGTCCCACAAGCGCCGCGGATGCAGTTCGAGCCCGACGAGGAACAGCAGGAAGGCGATCCCGATTTCGGCAAAGGCCAGTTTCGATTCGCCTCCGCCGACGAGGCCGAGCCCGTAGGGTCCGACGAGCGAGCCCGCGACCAGATATCCCAGCACCGCGCCCAGACCGAGACGGCGAAACAGCAGCACGAAGAGCGTCGCGACGCCGAGCAGGATCGCACCCTCGACGAGCGCGGCAGCGGACGTCTGTTCGGCGGCGACCTCGGTTGCCGCGGCGGTAAGGACGAGCAGGTTCACACTCGCGCGCCCTGTTTCTCGAGCGCCAAGATCGCCGCCTCGAACGGCAGCAGGATCGCGCCCTGCCGCGCCGGATAGTCGCGCGCCGGGGCGAGCAGAGCGAAGCCCGGCCAGTCGGGAACATCGCCGGTGCCGCCGAACCAGCCCACGATCGCATCGCGCGCTTTGCGAATCTCGTCGCGGCTGCGTCCCTTGACGTGACGCGCCAGCAGCGTCGCCGCCGCCTGTCCCAGCGCGCACGCCTCGACATGCATGCCGATCCCGGTCACTCGCCCCCCATCATCAGCGTCGAGATCGAGGAGGATACGGCTGCCACACAGCGGCGCGCGCGCGGTGGCGTGATAGCGCGCGTCGGGATTGGGTAGATGTTCGGACGTCGCCACCGCCAGCGCCAAAATGTCGCGGTTGTACAACGGCGCGCTCATGGCGTCGGCGCGTCCTTCTGACCGGCCTCGGCCTCGCGCGCTTCCGCGCGGCGCTCGGCGATCACCTTGCTCAGCGCCTGACTCGTCGCATTGAGCGCGGGATAGGTGCGGCTGTCGGTCATCCACGCCGGACGCTGTGCATTGCCGTAGCCGATGTCGTACAGCAGCGTCACTGCCATGAAGCCAAGGGCGGCGATCATCAGCCCCTTCACCGCGCCGAACCCGGCGCCCAGCCCGCGGTCAAAACCGCCGACGAGCGACGCGCGGCTGCGCTGCCCCATCGCCCGCGATCCCCATTTGGCAAAGGCAAAGACGCCGCCGAACAGCAACACGAACGCCAGCATCGCAGAGCCGCCAGCGCTGCCAACCCAGCCGGTCAACAGGTCGGTGACGACGGGATGGAAAAAACGCACCGCCGCAATCGCCAGGATCCAGGCAAGCAACGTCGTCACTTCCTGCACCAGGCCGCGCGAAAAACCGAGCACCGCGCTGCCGCCGACGAGCGTCAGTACGAGGACATCCAGAGCTGTCAGACTTCCCATTCAGGGGTGGCTAGTCGCGACCGAGCATCAGGTCAACGAGTTCGCCGAGCCGTTCGAAACCGGTCACCGAAATTCCGCCGACCGGCTTCATTCCCTTTGGCCCCCAGCCGCGCGAAAAACCCAGCTTTGCCGCCTCACGCAGCCGCAACCCGTCGTGCGACACCTGCCGCACCTCACCCGACAGCGACAATTCGCCGAACACAATCGCATCGGCTGGAACCGGCCGCTCGCTGAACGCCGAAATCAGCGCCGCCGCCACTGCCAGATCGGCGGCGGGGTCGGTCAGCCGGTAGCCGCCCGCGATATTGAGATAGACCTCGGCCGCGGCCATCTGCAGCCCGCAGCGCGCTTCCAGCACCGCCAGCACCATCGCCAGTCGCCCGCTGTCCCAACCGACCACCGCGCGGCGCGGGGTCGCGCCGCTCGCCAGCCGTACCGTCAGCGCCTGCACCTCGACCAGCACCGGGCGGGTGCCTTCCAGCGCGGGGAACACCACCGATCCCGGGACGTCGCGGCTGCGGTCCGTCAGGAACAGGCTCGACGGGTTGCTCACCTCGCCCAGCCCCTCCTCGCCCATCGCGAACACCCCGATCTCGTCGGTGCCGCCAAAGCGGTTTTTTACTGCACGCAGGATGCGGTACTGGTGGCTGCGCTCGCCCTCGAACGCCAGCACGGTGTCGACCATATGCTCGAGCACCCGCGGTCCGGCGATCGTCCCGTCCTTGGTGACATGGCCGACCAGCACGATCGCGGCGTCGCTGTCCTTGGCATAGCGGATCAGTTCCTGTGCCGACGCGCGGACCTGGCTCACCGTCCCCGGCGCGCTGTCGATCAGGTCGCTGTGCATCGTTTGGATCGAATCGATCACCACAAAATCGGCGGTCTGCCGGTCGAGCGTCGCGAGAATGTCCCGCACCGATGTCGCGCTCGCCAGCGCGACCGGCGCGTCGCCGAGCCCCAGCCGCTGCGCGCGCAGCCGCACCTGCGCCGCCGCTTCCTCACCGCTGATATAGACGACCGACTTGCCCGCCTGCGCGAGCCGTCCGGCCGCCTGTAACAGCAAGGTCGATTTGCCGATCCCCGGATCGCCGCCGATCAACGTCGCCGACCCCGCGACGAAGCCGCCGCCCAGCGCGCGGTCGAATTCGGCGATCCCGCACAGCATCCGCTCCGGCATCTTGCTTTCGGCATTCAGCGTTTCGAGCGCAATTGTCCGCCCGCCCTTGCTCAGGTCGTGCTTGGCCGAAAAGACGGTTTCGCCTGCTTCCTCGACCAACGTGTTCCACTCGCCGCAATCAGCGCACTGCCCCTGCCAGCGATAGGTGGCGGAGCCGCAATTCTGGCAGACATATTGGCGTTTCGCTTTAGCCATGCGTTCGCGCATAATCGGAACAAAGATGGAACGCCAGCCCTTTCCTGTTTCGTCTCCCCGGACTTGATCCGGGGCCCATGCGGCGCAACGGCTATGGATGCCGGATCAAGTCCGGCATGACGAGGAAGGGTGACGACGGTTCAGTTTTCGTAGCCATTGCTCTAGGGCAATCAGCAACCGCCGAATCGCCCTTCCGACAGAAAGCCCGCGCCATGAAATTCTTCGCCGACACCGCCGAAATCGCCGACATCCAGGAACTCGCCGCGACTGGCCTGCTCGACGGGGTCACCACCAACCCGTCGCTGATCGCGAAATCGGGCCGCGATTTCAAGGAAGTGACCCGCGAAATCTGCGCGCTGACTACCGGCCCGGTGTCGGCCGAAGTCGTTGCGCTCGACCACGATACGATGATGAAAGAGGCCGAAATCCTCCGCCGCATCGCGGACAATGTCTGCATCAAGGTACCGCTGACGATCGACGGGCTGAAGACCTGCAAGGCGCTGACCAGCGACGGTACGATGGTCAATGTGACGCTTTGCTTCTCGGCGGCGCAGGCGCTGCTCGCCGCCAAAGCCGGCGCGACCTTTGTTTCGCCCTTCGTCGGCCGCCACGACGACAATGGTTTCGACGGGATGCAGCTGATTTCGGACATCCGGCTGATTTATGACAATTATGGCTATGAGACCGAGATCCTCGTCGCCAGCGTGCGCCACGGCATCCATGTGCTCGAAGCCGCAAAGATCGGCGCCGACGTGATGACCGCGCCGCCGTCAGTGATCAAGGGGCTGTTCAAGCATATCCTGACCGAAAAGGGCATCGAAGGCTTCCTCGCGGATTGGGCGAAGACCGGGCAGTCGATCTGATTGATCCTCCCCCTCGCGCAGCGATGGGGAGGTGGCAGCGCGAAGCGCTGACGGAGGGGGTCTGCGTCCTTGCGCGATGCCGCTTTGTGCAGCCCGCCCCCTCCACCACCTTCGGTGGTCCCCCTCCCCGTTCCGGGGAGGATTACAGTTGACGTAAACGTCAACCAACCGCGATACTCCTGCCAAAGGGAGAGATTCGCGATGACCGACACCACCATCCTTACCGAACGCCGCGGCCACGTCCTGATCGTCACGATCAATCGACCCGAGGCGCGCAACGCGGTCAATGCCGCAGTTCATGTCGGCATCGGCACCGCGCTCGAAGAGGCTGAAAACGACCCCGAAATCCGCGCTGTCGTTATCACCGGCGCAGGCGACAAAAGCTTCTGCGCCGGCGCCGACCTCGTCGCGCTGTCGCGCGGCGAAAGCCTCTACCCCGACGATCCCGCGCAGCAGTTGTGGGGTTTCGCCGGCATGGTGTCGCACCCGATCTCGAAACCGATCATCGCCGCGGTCAACGGCTTCGCCTTTGGCGGCGGCTGCGAGATCGCGCTGATGAGCGACATCATCATTGCGGCCGATCATGCGCAATTCGGCCTGCCCGAGGTCAAGGTCGGGCTGTTCGCCGCGGCGGGCGGTGCGTTTCGCCTTGCTCAGCAAATCCCGCGCAAGCTGGCGATGGAATATATGCTGACCGGCGACCCGATCCCCGCCGCGCGCGCCGCCGAATTCGGCCTCGTCAATCATGTCGTACCGCTCGCCGACCTGCTCCCCACCGCGATCGCGCTCGCCGAAAAGATCGCTGCCAACGCGCCGCTGTCGGTGCAGGCGTCAAAGCGCGTCGCGCTCGGCATCCACGACGGCCGCATCGCCGCCGACGCACCTTATTGGGAAGCCAACACGCTCGAACGCACCGCGCTGATGCGCAGCGAAGACGCGCGCGAAGGCCCGCGCGCCTTTGCCGAAAAGCGCAAGCCTGAGTGGAAGGCACGCTGACGATGGCGATAATCGACCCCGAACGCATCCCCGTCATCATCGGCGTCGGACAGGTCAATGACCGTCCCGATGATCCCGACGACGGTCTCGATTCGCTCGGGTTGATGGTCGCGGCGCTTCAAGTCGCCGCTGCGGACGCTGGCGTGTCGCTAGCCGACCTCGACAGTCTGGCAATCGTCGATCAGATCAGCTTCCACCATCTCGGTAAACTGTGCGAACCGCTTGCCGCCGCGATCGGCGCGGCACCTGCGATCAACTATCAGTCGGCCGCGCCGCATGGCGACACCCCGGTGCGCCTGCTCAACGAGGCGGCGAACCGCATCGGCGCGGGTGAGGTTAAACTTGCCGCGATCGTCGGCGCCGAAGCGCTGCGCACCGCCGCGGGCCGTGCCGCCAAGGCGGCGAGCGGCGAAGACAAAAGCTATAATGCGATCCGCCAGGTCGCGACGCGGCGCGAACCCAATTATGCACAAAAGCATGGCCTCGCTGCGCCCGTCGACGTCTATCCACTGTACGAGAATGCAACACGCGCCGCCTGGGGCCAGAGCCTCGAAGAAGCGCAGTCCGAGAGCGCCGAAATCTGGTCGCGTTTTTCCGAAGTCGCCGCAGCGAACGACGGCGCATGGATCCGCAAAGCGGCGTCGCCCGAGGACATCCTGCGCGTCGACGAACGCAATCGGCCGATCGCTTTCCCCTATTCCAAGCTGATGGTCGCCAATTCGTCGGTCAATCAGGGCGCGGGCTTTATCGTCGCCAGCCTTGCCGAAGCATGGCGGCGCGGCATCCCCGAAGACCGGCTGATTTACGTCGGCATGGGCGCCGCGGCCAAGGAGCCCGCGAGCATCCTTCACCGCGACCGCTATGACGGCAGCGTCAGCATGGAGACGTCGATCACCCGCACCCTCGCGCTCAACGGCATGACGGCGCAGGATTTCGACCATGTCGAACTCTACAGCTGCTTCCCCTGCGTGCCCAAGATGGCACGGCGCATCCTCGGCTGGCCATGGGACCGCCCCGCGACGGTATTCGGCGGGTTGACGTTCGGCGGCGGCCCGATCGCCAATTATATGAGCCATGCGATCGTCTCGATGGTCGACCGGCTACGCGCCGAGGGTCGCTATGGCTTCCTGTTCGCCAACGGCGGGTTCGCGACCGACAATCATTGCATCGTGCTGGGCAGCGAGCCGATCGCCGCGGCGAGCTTCCCGCAGGATTTCGACTATCAGGCTGAGGCCGAAGCGAAGCGTGGACCTGTTCCTGAACTGGTCGAGGATTATGCGGGGTCGGCGACGATCGAGAGCTACACGGTCTTTTATGGCCGCGACAGTGCGCCAAAAGCGGGCGTGGTTGTCGCGCGGACGCCTACGGGGGATCGCACGCTCGCGCATGTCGATATAGGCGACGCGGCGATGCTGGCGTTTCTGACCGATGGCATGAACGAGCCGGTGGGGACCGCCGGTCAGCTTGTCGCGTCGGACCAAGGCTTTGGTTGGCGCGCCAGCTAAAATGTACCAGCCTATCACAACGCTAACCGGCGTAGCGCATCAATGATACTCCTGCCGGGATAAGCAGGGGAGCTACATCAATGCGGGTGCTTTTTCTGGCGGGTATATTGCTGACGACGGCGGGTTGCGCAGCGACGTCGCGCGACGTGGCAAGCGGTGGCCATCGGGTTCCTGCGTTCGAGGATAGGGCGCTCGACCCCGTTACCGCGTCCGAACTGGCCCGCTATTCGGGCGAGGGCGAGTTCCGTCGCTATCTGCGGACGCTCGAGCGGGTCAACGATCGCAGGGGAAAAAGATCAGCCGGCATCGATCGCCAAATCGTGATCGCCGCCGCGACGATACAGGACGCCGAGCCGGCAACGTGCGATGACCCCAAATTATGCCCCGCCGAGGATGAATTGTCTTCGGTCATGGTAACCGGTTCGGTGATCGCCGCCGCGCCGACGTCGATCACCAACGTCCAGACCACCGGCGTCGACGAAGGCGATATCGTCAAACAGATCGGCGACTATCTGCTCGTGCTGCAGGACGGCCGCATCTTTGCGATCAACGTCAAGACGATGCAGCTAACCGACCGCACGGATGTTTATCGCGGCAACGTCAAGGACGGTTTCGAAGGCGCCGACTGGTATGACGAAATGCTGGTGCAGAGCGACCATATCATCGTCACTGCCTATAGCTATGACGATAGCGCGACCGAAATGTCGATCTTCAAGCTCGATCAAGCCAGCGGCCAGGTAAAGAGCGAAGGCGTATTTCTCATCACCTCCGACGATTATTACGACGTCGACAATTATGCGACACGTATCGTTGGCGACCAGCTTGTCATCTACACCCCCTATTCGCTCGAACAATTCGAACAATTGGATGCCCGCCCGGTGCTTCGCCGCTGGCTGCCAGAGGCCGAGCGCAAGGAAAGAAAGGCCGGCGGCACGCAGCTGCTCGACGCCCGGTCGATCTACAAGCCGGTGCTGCGTACCGCCGAACCGACCATCCATGCCATTTCGGTTTGCCCGCTGGGCGATTTCGACCGCAAGCGCAGCCTCGACTGCCGCACCACCGGCTTCGTCGGCCCGCGCGCTGCGGAAATGTTCGTGTCGCCTAAAGCCATCTATCTGTGGAATGCGGCGATGGACGAAGACGATTACTCGCACGTGGACGAATGCGTAAAGGATTGGGATGAAGACAAACCCAATCCCCCCCTACCGCGCGCCACCCGGCGCGACGTTGGACCGGCCGCGCTTTATCGCCTGCCGATCCGCGAACGCGACGCGACTGTCGCCGCCGTTTCGGGTTTCCCTTATGACCATCTTTCGATGGACGAGCGTGATGGCGAGTTTCGCGCGCTCGTCGACTGGGGCACCATCCGCTGCGAGCGTCCCTATGGCGCGGCCGCCGACAGTGCTTTCCTGAAAATCCGGACCAGCGCCTTTGGTACCGTGTTCGAGCCGGTTCCGGATGGCAATTTCACGCCGCTCCCCTCGACCGGCAAACGTGTCATCGAGAACCGGTTTGCGGACGACTGGCTGGTATTCGGCGGTCGCGACAGATGGGGAGGATATCCACCGGATGCCGACGATGGCCCGCAATCCAGCAAGGCCGTTGCCGTCCCGGTCAAGCGCCCCCGAGAAGCCGTCGTCATCGACATCCCGCATAATATTGTTCGGACCGAACGCGTCGGCAACGACGTCATTCTCAATGGCTATCGTGACGGCAAAGGATTGCACCTGACCTTGTTGGGACTCGGCAAGGACGCACGGATATTGTCGTCGACGTTCCTGCCCCAACGCTTTGAAAGCGAGGGGCGCAGCCACGCCTTTAACAGCGTTGTCGATGCCGATGGCAGCGGATTGATCGGCGTGCCGACCGTCAAGAGCGAGAATGACTCAGGTCGCCGGTGGTGGCGTTCGAAAAGCAGCGACATCAGCTTCCTGACCAAATCGCCAGCCGGTCAGCTTGCCGATGCCGGCGCGCTGATCGCCGTGCCGAAAGACAAAGTCGCTACCCACCCCGCTTATGCCTGCGAGGTGTCGTGCATCGATTGGTACGGCAATTCACGACCCGTTTTCCTCGCGGGCCGCATTTTTGGCCTTATGGGCACCCATCTTGTCGAGGCACGGATCGATCGGGGACAGATCCGCGAGGTCGCGCGGGTCGATCTCACCACCCCGCTGCCCCGACGCTAGCCGATATCGAAACTCACACCCTGCGCCAGCGGCAGTGCATCGGAATAATTGATCGTATTGGTCGCGCGCCGCATATATTGGCGCCACGAATCCGACCCGCTTTCGCGCCCGCCGCCGGTCTCCTTCTCGCCGCCGAACGCTCCGCCGATCTCGGCGCCGCTCGTCCCCAGGTTGACGTTGGCGATCCCGCAGTCGCTGGCGGCCAGGAACCGCTCGGCTTCGCGCACGTCGGTGGTGAAGATCGCCGACGACAGCCCTGCGGCGACGTCGTTGTGAAGCTCGATCACCGCGTCGAGATCGTAATAGCGTATGACATAAAGGATTGGCGCAAAGGTCTCTTCGAGCACCGGCCCGACTTGGCCCGGCATTTCGACGAGCGCGGGACGGACATAATGGCTTGCTCCCTCGCCGACCCGCTCGCCGCCATGGACGACACCACCCACAGCCTTGGCCGCTGCCAGCGCCTCCTGCATCATCTCGTAGGCGACCCGGTCGATCAGCGGCCCGACCAGCGCCTCGCCCTCCAGCGGATTGCCGACGCCCACGCTGGCATAGGCGGCTTTCAACCGCGCGACGAAGCCGTCGTAGATACTGTCGTGCAGGAACAACCGCCGCGTCGTCGTGCAGCGCTGCCCCGCCGTCCCCATCGCGCCGAACGCCACGCCGCGCAGCGCCAGATCGAGGTCCGCCGACGGCGCGACGATCGCACCATTGTTACCGCCGAGCTCCAGAATCGCGCCCGCAAAACGCGACGCAAGCCGCGGCGCCACGCTGCGTCCCATCCGCGTCGAGCCGGTTGCGGAGACGAGCGCGACGCGCTTGTCGTCGACCAGCGTCTCACCCGCTTCACGCCCACCGATCAGCAATTGCGCGAGCCCTTCCGGCGCATCGCCAAACCGCGCCATCGCGCGCGCGAACACCGCTTGCACCGCCAATGCGGTGAGCGGCGTCTTTTCCGACGGCTTCCAAACCACGCTGTTGCCGCACACCAGCGCCAGCGCCGCATTCCACGCCCACACCGCGACCGGAAAGTTGAACGCCGAAATCACGCCGACGACGCCCAGCGGGTGCCAGACCTCCATCATCCGATGCCCCGGGCGCTCGGTCGCAATCGTCAGCCCGTAAAGCTGGCGCGACAGCCCGACCGCGAAGTCGCAAATGTCGATCATCTCCTGCACCTCGCCCGCGCTCTCGGACGGGATCTTGCCCGCCTCGATCGTCACCAGCCGGGCCAGATCATCTTTCGCTGCGCGCAATTCTTCGCCCCACAGCCGTACCAGTTCGCCGCGGCGCGGGGCAGGAACATGACGCCAGCTGCGGAACGCGGCGCTCGCCCGATCGAGCGACTCGTCGATTGCCGCAGCATCGACGGTCTGGACCATGCCAAGCTGTTCGCCGGTCAGCGGCGTCACGGCTGGCATTGTCCCTTCGGTCCACGCCGCGCGGGAAACCCCCAGCCGGTCGAGCAGATCACCTATCGCTTGGCCCAGTTGAACCATATTCCGCCCCTTTGTCGGCGCCATCGCGCCTTGCAACTTGTGGCTCGCGGGTTATCGCAGCCAGCAACCGAGTCAAATCGAAAGCGGGAGAAGCAGACGTGTCCGACCTACCCCCATCCGAACCGCTGATTCCCGTCCCGGCCGATGCGGCGGCATACACGCATTGCACCGCCGCCGATTATGATCGGCTCTATGCGCAAAGCATCGCCGATCCCGACGCCTTCTGGGCCGAGCAAGCCAAGCGCCTCGACTGGATGACCGCGCCCGCCCGGATTGGCAACTGGTCCTACAATCCGGTCGAAATCAAATGGTATGAGGACGGTGTCCTCAACCTCTGTCACAACGCCGTCGACCGCCACGTCGCCGCGGGCCATGGGATGCGCACCGCGATCATTTTCGAACCCGACGCGCCCGACGGCGAGACGCGGACGATCAGCTACGCGGCGCTGCTCGCCGATGTCATCCGCTTCGCCAATACGTTGAAAAAGATGGGCGTCCAAAAGGGCGACCGCGTCACCATCTATATGCCGATGATCCCCGAGGGGGCGGTCGCGATGCTCGCCTGTGCGCGCATCGGCGCGGTGCACAGTGTCGTCTTCGGCGGCTTCTCGCCCGAAGCGATCCACGGCCGGATCGAAGATTGCGCGAGCGACTGGGTGATCTGTGCCGACGAAGGGCTGCGCGGCGGCAAGGTCGTTCCCTTGAAGGCCAATGTCGACAAGGCGCTTGAGCGCGTCGACGTCAAAGCCGTGCTCGTCATCGCCCACACCAGCGGCGACGTCAGCATGAAGGAAGGCCGCGACCATTGGTACGACGCGCTCTCCGCCGACGTCGGCGACGCATGTCCGTGCGAGCCGATGAACGCCGAGGATCCGCTGTTCATCCTCTACACTTCGGGATCGACGGGGAAGCCGAAGGGCGTGCTCCATACCGTAGGCGGCTATAGTGTCTGGACCGCCAGCACCTTCTATTATGGCTTCGACTATCGTCCGGGCGAGATTTTCTGGTGCACCGCCGACATCGGCTGGGTTACCGGACACAGCTACGTCGTCTATGGCCCGCTCCAGAATGGCGCGACGACTTTGATGTTCGAGGGGGTGCCGAACTACCCCGACCATGACCGTTTCTGGCAGGTCGTCGACAAGCACCAGGTCAACATCCTCCACACCGCCCCCACTGCCATCCGCGCGCTGATGCGCGAGGGCGACGATTATGTGACGCGTCACGACCTCTCCTCGATCCGCCTGCTCGGCAGCGTCGGCGAGCCGATCAATCCCGAGGCGTGGCGCTGGTATCATCAGACCGTCGGCAAGGGCCGTGTGCCCGTCATCGACACCTGGTGGCAGACCGAGACCGGCGGCATCATGATCACCACCCTGCCCGGCGCGCATCCCGCGCAGCCCGGCAGCGCGGGCAAGCCCTTTTTCGGCATCCGCCCGCAGCTCGTCGATGCGGAGGGCGGCGTCCTCGTCGACGAACAGACCGGCGGCGCGGCCGAAGGCAATCTGTGCATCACCCACAGCTGGCCCGGGCAGGCGCGGACGATCTACGGCGATCACGCCCGCTTCGCCGAAACCTATTTCTCAACCTACAAAGGCAAATATTTCACCGGCGACGGCTGCCGCCGCGATGCCGACGGCTATTGGCGCATCACCGGGCGGGTCGACGATGTCATCAACGTGTCGGGCCATCGCATGGGCACCGCCGAAGTCGAGAGCGCGCTGGTGCTGCACGAACTGGTCGCCGAAGCCGCGGTCGTCGGCTTCCCGCACGACATCAAGGGTCAAGGCATCTATGCCTATGTCACGCTCAACGCAGGGGTCGAGCCGACCGACGAAGTGGCTGCGGCGCTCAGGCAGCAAGTCCGCAAAGAAATCGGCCCGATCGCGACGCCCGACCATATCCATTTGACGCCCGGTCTGCCCAAGACGCGGTCGGGCAAGATCATGCGGCGGATTTTGCGCAAAATCGCGGAGAATGATTTCGGGTCATTGGGAGACACTTCGACGCTGGCCGACCCCAGTCTTGTCGACGGGCTGATTGATGGACGGAAGAACCGATAAGAATCGTCGCCCCTGCGAAGGCGGGGGCCGCTGTCGGTTTACGCAGCGAGGCAGGGTAAGGCCGATTGCGGCCGCGTTCAGAGGCACGTGACTCTGAAACGTCCTTCGCGGGGGCGACGATGATGGGCTATTCTGCCAATGCCTCGCACAAGCGATCAGTCGCCAGCGCTATCCGCGATTCCGCCGTCTCGCGATTGGCCGGGCTGTTCTGCACGCCCTTCGTCTCGGTATTGAACGCCAACAGGCTGCCAACACGCTGGTCGGGACAAAAGCTCAGATAGGCGCGAAACCCGTTCTGGTCGCCATTATGCCCGACGATACGCACGCCCCGGGCGCGGTCGACGAAAAACGAAAGGCCGCTCTGCGTCGTCGTCGCCATGCGGCCTTGGGTGGAATCCTCGCCCGCCGAAATCTGGGGCACCCACATTTCCTCCAGCGACGAGCGTTTTAGCACCAGATCGTAATCGGCGGCACGCGCCGGATTGCCGAGCAGGAACGCTAGATATTTGGCCATGTCGGGCATCGGCGCGTTGAGCCCGCCGTTCGACACCGTCACCCCGGTATCGACATCGAAGGGCGCCGCGACCCACTTGCCATCGCGGACAAAATAGCTGTGCGAGCGATGCGGCAGCAGGTGCGGCGGCGTGCGGTCGAAATAGCTGTCGTGCATGGCCAGCGGCTTCAGGATATTTTTGTCGATATAGACTTCATAATCCTCGCCCGACAGCCGCTCGATCACCTGACCCAGATAGACGATACCCGGGTTGGAATAGCCGAACCGGCTGCCCGGTTTGAAGTCGACCGCAGTGTAGGGCAGCATCGCCGCCAGCTGCGACCAGCCCGCCGGCTCGAACGGCTGCCAGTCATGCTCGCGCCACGGCCAGGTGCCGCTGCGAAACCCTGCGCTGTGGCTCATCAGCTGGCGCAGCGTGATCGCGCCGGTATCGCCATAGCGATTGTGCACCGCCGTCAGCTCCGGCACATATTTGACGACCGGGTCATCGAGCGAAAGCAGCCCGCGATCGCGCAGCTGCATGATCGCGATGCCGGTCATCGTCTTGGTCACCGATGCCCAATGATAGATCGTCCGGGCATCGACCGGGACGTTCGCCTCGACATCCTGCTCGCCCAGATGATCGGCAGCGACGGTCTGCCCATTGCGGACAACGTAGAGGCTGCTGCCCACGATATTCGCCTTGCGCATTTCGGCGCGATGCACCGCGCGGAAATCGTCCAGCGCCTTGTCGAAGCGCGCCTCATCGGCAGCCGCTGGCGTCGCGGTCAAAACAAACGCAGCGGCAATCCAGCGTATCATAGCAACCCCTCCCGATCCGGCACCCGATGACGGTGGCCGAAGGCGATCAGAAATGAAAGTCGGGAAGCTCGGCCAGCGCGATCCCCAGCGCTTCGGCCCAGCCGTTGGCGACACTGTCGAAATAGCGGTCGCCGCGCTCGAAGCGCCGCTCGCGCACCGTCGTATAATCGTCGCGTTCGTGGATCTTGAGGTCGATCGGCAAATCGACCCCCGCGTTCGCGCGGATCGTCGAATCGAACGACACGCACAGCAGCTTGACCGCATCCTCGAACGACATCGCCGGATCATAGGAACGCACGATGATCGGGCGGCCATATTTGGTCTCGCCGATCTGGAAGAACGGATTGTCCTCACCCGCCTCGATAAAATTGCCCTCGGGATAGATCAGGAACAGTCGCGGTTCGGCGCCCTTGATCTGCCCGCCGACGATCAGCGAAGCGCGAAACGGCGAGGCGGCCGCCGGTCCTTCGGGATTATGCCGCATGACGATCTGGCGCAGCGTTTCGCCGACGATCGTCGCGATCTGGAAAATCGATGGCGCTTCAAGGATCGACGGGTGGCGGTCTTCGGGCGCCTTGGTGCGTTCGTCGAGCAGGCTGACCACGGCCTGCGTCGTCGCCAGATTGCCCGCCGACATCAAAGTGATGACGCGCTCGCCCGGCACGTGCCAGCTGCGCATCTTGCGCACCTGCGCGATGTCGTCGACACCCGCGTTGGTACGGGTGTCCGACATGAACACCAGCCCCTTGTTCAAACGCATGCCAACGCAATAAGTCATCGAATCCCGTATCCCCGCCCCGGATCGTTTCAGCCGCCCTCGGTCCGCTTATTGCTGGACCTGCAATTGGACAACCAGATTTTCCTGCGCCGCACCATAACGCATCCCCCGAACGGGCGCGGCATCGCGGTAATCGAGGCCGGTGGCAACCCGGATATAGCGCTGATCGGGCGAATGGCCGTTGCTGACGTCGAACCCGATCCACCCAATGTGATCGAAATGCGCCTCCGCCCACGCATGGGTCGCGTCCTGCTGCGTCCGGTCATTCATCATCAGATAGCCCGACACATAGCGCGCGGGGTGCCCCAGATGGCGCATCGCGGCGATGAAGATATGGGCGTGATCCTGGCACACCCCGCCCTCGCTGCCGAGCGCCTGTTCGGCGGTCGTCTCCGCATCGGTAAAGCCGATCCGGTACGCCAGCCGGTCGATGATCAATGCCGACAGCGCGTGCGCGCGTTCGATGTCATTGGCGTAATCGCGGCCCAGCTGCGCGGTCAGCGCGCGCACTTGCCGCCCCGCGCGCGTCAGCGGGGTCGGCCGCAGAAAGGTCCACAGCGGCATGGCGCCGCGGTGCGCCCCGATCACCCCATCCCATGTCTCCAGTTCCACCGTGCCATGGCAACGGATCGTCAGCTCGGTCACCCCGCCATCGATCGCAATCAGATCGACGCCATTGCCGTGATGATCGGTATAATGCAGCTGCTGCGTGCCGCCTTCGATGTCGATCGCCCAGTCGACAATATGCTGCTGCCCCGGCCGGTCCTTGGGCGTCAGCTTGAGCTGCTGCAGCGCATATTTGACCGGCGCATCATATTGATAGCGGGTGATATGTTCGACACGAAGTTTCATTCGACAAACCGATAATCGCGCTCGACCTGCCGCGCGAGGTTGGCAGTATCGCGCAGGAAGCCAGTCACATATTGGTGGAGCCCGCCGTCGAAGATCGACTGGATCGGCGCGTTGAGTTTTTCGTGGCTCAGCGCGTGCGCCAGCCGCCACGCCTCGGTCTCCTCGCCATAATGGCGTTGCAGCTGGGCGAGATGATTCTCCATCCGCTCGCTGCAAAAGGCCAGGCTGCGCGGCATCTGCGGATACAGGATCAGGAATTCGGCGATCTTCAGCGCGCTGATCTCTGCCCCGTACAGCCAGCGGTAGGCGCGGTGCGCCGACACCGAGCGCAGGATCGTCTCCCACTGCACATTATCGATCGAGGTGCCGATATGCGCGACCGAAGGCAACAGCAGATAATATTTGACGTCGAGGATGCGCGCGGTGTTGTCGGCGCGTTCGAGATAGGTGCCGAGCAGCGCAAAATGATAGCCGTCGTTGCGCAGCATCGTGCCATTCAGCGCACCGCGCACCTGCGCGCTCTGCTGGCGGATCGTTGTCAGTACATCGGGGAGATCATCCTCGCGCACTTGCCGTTTGAGCAGCGCGGTTAGCGTCATCCAGCTGGTGTTGACCGCCTCCCATGTCTCGCGGGTCAGCGCGGTGCGCGCGGTGCGCGCATTGTCGCGCGCCTGGCGGATCACCGACAATATGCTCGACGGGTTGGCCGGGTCGCGGAGCAGGAAATCGATCACCCGCGCCGAACTATAATCGCCATGCGCCGCCTGAAATGCCTGATTGACCCCAGCAGTGACCAGCACCGATTTCCATTCGGCGGCAGCGGTGCTCGATCGCGTCAGCGCAATACGGAACCCAGCGTCGATAAGCCGCGCATTATTCTCGCTGCGCTCAAGGTATCGCGCCATCCAGAAGAGGCTGCCTGCGGTCTTGCCCAGCATCAGTCTTCCAATACCCACGTATCTTTGGTGCCACCACCCTGGCTCGAATTGACCACCAGCGACCCCCGTGTCATCGCAACCCGCGTCAGCCCGCCCGGCGTGATCGTGATCCCCTGCGGCGACATCAGCACGAACGGCCGCAGATCGACGTGACGCGGCGCCAGCCCCTTCTTCGTAAAGATCGGCACCGTCGAGAGCGACAGCGTCGGCTGCGCGATATAGTTGCTCGGGTTGGCTTCCAGCTTGGCCCGGAAGGCCGCGAGTTCCTTCTTGCTCGCGGCGGGGCCGACGAGCATTCCGTAGCCGCCCGATCCATGCACTTCTTTGACCACCAGTTCGGGCAAGCGGTCGAGCACTTCGCGGAGATGCTCGGGCTCGGAACAGCGCCAGGTGGGCACGTTCGGCAGCAGCGCCTTTTCCCCGGTATAAAATTCGATGATGTCGGGCATGTAGCTGTACAATGCCTTATCATCGGCGATGCCGGTCCCCGGCGCATTGGCGATGGTGATGCCCCCAGCGCGATAGACGTCCCAGATGCCGGGCACGCCCAGCATCGAATCGGGTCGGAAGTTCAGCGGATCGAGGAAATCATCATCGACGCGGCGATAGATGACGTCGATCGCCTTATACCCCTGCGTGGTACGCATCGCGACGCGCCCGTCAACGACGCGCAGGTCATGCCCCTCGACCAGTTCGGCGCCCATATGGTCGGCCAGATAGCTATGCTCATAATAGGCGCTGTTGTGGATGCCCGGGGTCAGCACCGCGACCGTCGGTGTCCCACCGCATGCGGGCGGCGCACAGGCGGCGAGCGATTTGAGCAGGTTGATCGGATAATCGCTGACCTCGCGCACCGGCACTTTCGCGAACAGCTCGGGAAACATCTGGAGCATCGTTTCGCGGTTTTCGAGCATGTACGACACCCCCGACGGGGTGCGCGCATTGTCCTCGAGCACATAAAATTCATTGGCGCCGGTGCGGACAATGTCGGTGCCGCTGATGTGGGTATAGATGCCGCCTGGCGGGTCGAGCCCCATCATCATCGGCAGGAACGCCGCATTGCCAGCGATCAGATCGGTCGGCACCCGGCCGGCGCGCAAAATCTCCTGCCGGTGATAGATGTCGTAGAGAAACGCGTTCAGCGCGCGCACGCGCTGTTCGATGCCGCGCGACAGGCGGCGCCATTCGCTGGCCGAGATGATCCGCGGCACGACGTCGAAGGGGATCAGCCGCTCATCGCCATCGACCGCGCCATAGACGTTGAAGGTAATCCCGGTGGTGCGGAACAGCGCCTCGGCCTGCACCGCCTTGTGCTGGATGCGCGCCACATCCTCGGCCTCGAACCACCCGCAATAGTCTCGATAAGGCGACCGGGTTTCGCCTTCCTGGCTGTTCATTTCGTCAAAAAAGGAAATGCGCCTGCCCTTTCCACGCAACGTGCCAACCCATGCCGCGCCCGATGTTTTCAGCCCGCGCGGCGCATCCTGTTCCAGCTGCTGCGTCGCCCGTCAGCTACGTGGCCGCCAAGCTTATACACGCGATGCTAGCACCGCCGCACGGGAAGGCAAGCGCCCAAAAAAGCGTTAGAAACCAAACAACAGGCGGAGTGCGACGAAACCGACGAGCAAGGCAGTCAGCCGCCGGATCAGCACCGCGGGTCCGCTCTTCACCGCAAGCTGAGTCCCGATCGCGCCGCCGATCAGCACCGCGACCAGCAGCGGCCAGTGGCTGGCGACGGCGCCGACCATCTCGCTACCCTTCCCCTTGATCAATTGTCCGGTCAGCCCGAACAGGCTGTTGACGAGGATGAAGAGGCTCGCGGTCGCGGCGACCGCCCGGGCTTCGGCCCAGCGGATCAGGTGCAGGATCGGCGCCAGAAAGATACCGCCGCCGATGCCGACGACGCCCGCGAGATAGCCGAGCGCCGCCGCGATCGGCAGTAACAGCTTGGGCGACAGCTGCACCGGCCTCGCCGACTGCGGCTGGACCAGCAGCGCGAGCGCCGAGGCCAGCAGCGACAAGCCGAGCAGCGTGACGAGCACCCCCTGCTTCACCGGGGTCAGCCCGCCAAGGAAGGCAAGCGGCGCTGCAACCGCGACCAGCGGCAGCGCCTTCGCCCACGGCATCACGCCCGACCGCGCGAAGCGGATCGTCCCGCCGCTGACGACGATGACGTTGCACGCAAGGCTGGTCGCAGGAACGAGTCCGACCGCGACGCCGCTCAGCAACAGCAGCGCGGTGTAGGTCGACCCGCCGCCGAACCCGACCGCGGCATAAAGCAGCGCGGTCAAGCCAAAGAGCGCGGCGAGCCCGGTCATCGCGTCAGATCAGCGTCAGATCTGGCCGTGACAATGCTTATACTTGCGCCCCGATCCGCAAGGGCACGGCGCGTTGCGGCTGATTTCTAGCGACGCATAGGGATTTTCACCCTCCGGCATATCGGGACGCGGGATCTGCATCGGCGGCAGCGTGTTCGCGATTACGCCCAAACCGCCGCTGTCGATATCGGCGCTGTTGTCCTCGCCGGTGAACGGGTCGATGTGGGTGGTCAGGAAATCGGGCAGGTCGGGCAGCGGCATCGCTTCGGGCTCGTCAAAGCGCAGGTCGATGCGCGCCACGGTGCGCGTCACATCCTCACGGATGTTCGACAACATGCGTTCGAACAGCGCAAAGGCTTCCTGCTTATATTCGTTGATCGGCTGTTTCTGGGCATAGGCGCGCAGGAACACGACCTGGCGCAGCGCGTCGAGCGTCGCCAGATGCTCCTTCCATTGATGGTCGAGCGTCTGGAGAAGCACCGATTTTTCGATACCCTTCCAGGTGTCCGGATCGACCAGCCCGGCCTTTTCGGCGGCGACCGCATCGGCCATCGCCTGAATGCGTTCCTCGAAAATTTCGGGATCGACCGCGTCTTCCTGCATCCAGTCATCGATCGGCGGATTCAGGTCGAGGATATTGGCCACCCGCTCCTTCATCTGCTCGATATTCCATTGTTCAGGATAGCTGCCCGGCGGGCACGCATCGGCAACGATCGCATTCACGGTCTCGGCGCGCATCGCGGTCATCACATCGTCGACGGTTTCGCTGTCGATGATGTCGCCGCGCTGTTCGTAGATCACCTTGCGCTGGTCATTCATGACGTTGTCATATTCGACGACCTGTTTGCGGATGTCGTAGTTGCGCGCTTCGACCTTTTTCTGCGCGGTCTCGATCGCTTTCGACAGCCATTTCGAACCGATCGCTTCGCCATCCTCCAAATTCTTGTTCATCATC
>JAHJHL010000014.1 GCA_018823905.1 Alphaproteobacteria bacterium | reverse complement strand
GTCGAGACACGCCGAAGCCTAGCGCGTCCCGAGCGTGTCTCGACTTCGCTCGACACGAACGGAATTAGGGCACATTGTTTTGGGCGAGAGGGGCGCGCATGTCCGAAGCCGATTTCATCACCCGCCTGCGATCCATCGCGATCGACCCCGCCGCGCGGGGGCTCGCCGATGACGCGGCCGAGTGGGAAGGGCTCATTCTCACCCACGACATGATCGTCGAGGGCATTCACTTCCTGCCCGACGACACCCCGCAGGACGTCGCGTGGAAACTTGTCGCGGTGAATCTGTCGGATCTGGCCGCCAAAGGCGCGGCACCGGTCGGGGTTCTCGTTGGCTACAGCCTCGGCGACGACGAATGGGACGCCGCCTTTGTCGAGGGGCTCGACCTAGCGCTGCGGCGCTTTGGCGTCATCCTGCTCGGCGGCGATACGGTGCGCGTTCCGGCCGGGGCGCCGCGCAGCTTCGGGCTGACCGCGATCGGCCGCGCGCCACCTGGCGGGGCGCCGTCGCGTGGCGGTGCCAGACCGGGTGATCAGCTGTGGGTCACCGGATCGATCGGCAATGCCGGGCTGGGGCTTGCGATGCGGCTGGGGCAGGAGGAGGCGAACGAGACCTGTCTGGCCGCCTATCGCCGCCCGCAGCCGCAATTGACCTTTGGACAGGCGGTCACGCCCCACGTCCATGCGATGATGGATGTATCGGATGGGCTGCTGATCGACGCGCAGCGGATGGCGGACGCGAGCGGGTGCGAGTTTGTGCTGATGCTGGAGGCGGTGCCGCTGTCGGCGGCCTTGCTCGCGGTGCGCCCCGATGTCGTCGATACGCGCATCGCCGCGGCGACGGCGGGCGACGACTATCAGCTGCTGTTCGCTGCCGATCCCAGCGCGACGGGGGCGATCCGCGACATCGCGGCGGGGCTGAATGTCCTGGTTACGCCGATCGGTCATGCCGGGGTGGGCGCGGGAATCGTGCTGACGCACCGCGCCCAGCGAATGACGCTGCCCGAGCGTCTCGGTTTCACACACTGACGCGAAACCGTTACAAAAGTGCCGAAAAACCGGGCTTGCCCTAGGCTTTCTTTCTTCCCATAACGCGGCGTCCAAATTTAGGGGCGGTCGCATCAGGGGAGAGGGCGAACCGGCAATATAAGTCGGACGTGCTCGACTGTTCACCTGACTCCGCCCCGCTCAATGGGGAAGGAAATTCATGATTGATCCGGTTATGATCGCGATAGCGTGCGGCCTTATCGCCGTGCTCTATGGCTTCATTACCTCGCGTCAGGTGCTCAGCGCCTCACCGGGTAATGAAAAGATGCAGGAAATTGCCGCCGCCATCCAGGAAGGCGCCAAGGCCTATCTGGGCCGCCAATATCGCACCATCGCCATCGTCGGCGTCGTTGTCGCCATTCTCGTCGGATTTTTCCTCGGCGCGATTTCGGCAACGGGCTTTGTCATCGGCGCCGTCCTGTCGGGTGTTGCCGGTTTTGTCGGCATGAACATCTCGGTCAAAGCCAATGTCCGCACCGCGGCTGCGGCGCAGACCGGGCTGCAAGCGGGTCTGACCATGGCGTTCCGCGCCGGTGCGATCACCGGTATGTTGGTGGCGGGACTCGCTCTGCTCGCGATCTCGGTCTTTTTCTGGTATCTGATCGGCCCCGGCGGGTTCACCGTTGGCGGTGAGGACCGCACCGTTGTTGACGCGCTCGTCGCGCTTGCGTTCGGTGCTTCGCTGATCTCGATCTTTGCGCGTCTGGGCGGCGGTATCTTTACCAAGGCCGCCGACGTCGGCGCCGATCTGGTCGGCAAGGTCGAGGCCGGAATCCCCGAAGACGATCCACGCAACCCTGCGGTGATCGCTGACAACGTCGGCGACAATGTCGGCGACTGCGCCGGTATGGCCGCCGATCTGTTTGAAACCTATGTTGTCACCGTCGGCGCCACCATGGTGCTGATGGCGCTGCTGCTGAAGGGTGCGGGCGATATGCTCGTGCCGTTGATGAGCCTGCCGCTCTTGATGGGCGGTGTCTGCATCATCACGTCGATCATCGGGACTTATTTCGTCCGTCTCGGCGGTGGAACCAACGTGATGGGCGCGATGTACAAGGGCTTCCTCGTCACCGCGATCCTCTCGGTCCCGGCGATCTGGTTCTCGACCAGCTATATCCTGCAGGGTGACATGACGACCGATGTGGTCGGCACGACCTTCAACGGTATGGACCTGTTCTATTGCTCGCTGCTCGGACTGGTCATCACCGGGCTGATCATCTGGATCACCGAATATTACACCGGGACCAATTATCGCCCGGTGCGCTCGATCGCGAAAGCATCGGAAACCGGCCACGGCACCAACGTCATTCAGGGGCTGGCGATCAGCCTTGAATCGACCGCGCTGCCGACGCTGGTCATCTGTGCGGGCATCATCATCGCCTATATCCTCGCGGGCATCATCGGCATCGCCTTTGCCGCCACCGCCATGCTGGCGCTGGCGGGCATGGTTGTGGCGCTCGACGCTTATGGGCCGGTCACTGACAACGCTGGTGGTATTGCCGAAATGGCCGGCCTCGATGAATCGGTACGTGAAAAGACCGATCTCCTTGACGCCGTGGGCAACACAACCAAGGCGGTGACCAAAGGTTATGCGATCGGTTCGGCGGGTCTCGCGGCGCTGGTGCTGTTCGGCACCTACACCGCCGACATCACCGAATATTCGGCGAAGCTCGGCCTGACCGAACCGCTGACCTTCTCGTTGTCGTCGCCCTATGTCATCGTCGGGCTGCTGCTCGGTGCGCTCCTGCCGTACCTGTTCGGTGCGATGGGCATGACCGCCGTCGGCCGCGCGGCGGGTGAAGTGGTGAAGGATGTTCGCGACCAGTTCAAGAACAACCCCGGCATCATGACCTATGAGAGCAAGCCCGACTATGCGCGCACGGTCGATCTGGTGACCAAGGCGGCGATCAAGGAAATGATCATTCCGTCGCTGTTGCCGGTGCTGGCGCCGATCGTCGTCTATTTCGTCATCCTGGCGGTGGCGGGACAGGTCGCGGCGCTCGAAGCGCTCGGGGCGCTCCTGCTCGGCGTGATCGTCGGCGGGCTGTTCGTTGCCATCTCGATGACCTCGGGCGGCGGCGCATGGGACAATGCCAAGAAGTATATCGAAGACGGTAACCACGGCGGCAAGGGCAGCGAAGCCCATAAGGCCGCGGTGACCGGCGACACCGTCGGCGATCCGTACAAGGATACCGCAGGTCCGGCGGTCAACCCGATGATCAAGATCACCAACATCGTGGCGATCCTGCTCCTCGCGGCGCTGGCAGCGGGCTAACGCAGCCGCCTGCGGGCTAAAGAATGGCCCCGCCGGAGCGATCCGGCGGGGCCTTTTTTACAAATTTGTTCTTGGGTGGGGCTGTCCGCCCTATTGGCCGAAGCGTGGCGTCCCGGCCAGCCGCACGGCCTCGCGCGCGGCGGCGAAGAGGGCGCCCGCTTTCGCCTCGCACTCGCGCTGTTCATAGGCGGGGTCGCTGTCGGCGACGATGCCGGCGCCCGCCTGCACATGCATTTCGCCGTCCTTGACGATCGCGGTGCGCAGGACGATGCAGCTGTCCATATTGCCGTCGGGGGCGAAATAGCCGACGCCGCCGGCATAAGGCCCGCGCGCGTCGGCTTCGAGTTCGGCGATGATCTGGCAGGCGCGGACCTTGGGTGCGCCGCTGACGGTGCCCGCGGGGAAGCCCGCGAACAGCGCGTCGATGGCGTCCTTGTCGGGCGCGATGCGGCCGATGACGTTCGAGACGATGTGCATGACGTGGCTGTAGAATTCGACGGTGTAGCTGTCGGTGACGGTCACCGAGCCGCCCACAGCGGCGCGGCCGACGTCGTTGCGGCCGAGGTCGAGCAGCATCAGATGTTCGGCGCGTTCCTTGGGATCGGCGAGGAGGCTTTCGCGGTTCTCGACATCCTCGGCGCTGGTGCGACCGCGCGGGCGGGTTCCCGCGATCGGACGGATCGTAATTTCGCCATCGCGGACGCGGACCAGGATTTCGGGTGACGAACCGATCAGCGCGAAGCCGGGGAGATCAAGGAAATAGAGGAAGGGCGAGGGGTTGATGCGGCGGAGCGCGCGGTAGAGGTCGAAGGGCGGCAGGTCGAACGGGGTCGAGAAGCGCTGCGACAGCACGACCTGAAAAATGTCGCCCGCGGCGATATAGTCCTTCGCCTTGGCGACCATCGCGGCGAATTGCGCGGGCGGGGTGGCGGGATTGGCCGCTACGTTGTTGGGGAGCGCGTCGGTCAGGGCGCGGTCGGTGGATACGCTGGCGGTCGACAGGCGCGCGGCGATGGTGTCGAGCCGGTCCTGCGCGGTCTCGATCATCCGGTCGAGCGCGCCGTCGGCATCGGGCCAGATCGGCGCGATCAGGAACAACTCATCGGCGAGGCGGTCGAAGACGAGGATCGTCGTCGGGCGGACGAACACCATATCGGGTAGGCCGAGTCCGGCGCCCGGCGCGCGTGGGATGCGCTCGACAAGGCCAAGGGTTTCATACGCGAAGAAGCCGACGAGCGTCGCCAGCGCTTTGGGCAGGCCGTCGGGGACGTCGAAGCGGCATTCGGCGACGAGATCGCGCAACGCCTGCAACGCAGGGGTGGCGAGGGGCTGAAACGCCTCGCGGTCATGGCGCCAGTCGCGGTTGATCCGCGCGGCGTCGCCGGTAACCTCGAACATCAGGTCGGGATCGAGCCCGATGAGGCTGTAACGCCCCCGCGTCTCGCCGCTTTCGACCGATTCGAGCACCCAGTCGCCGCGCCCGGGCTCGATCAGCTTGAGCGCCGCCGAGACCGGGGTTTCGATGTCGGCGATCAGCCGCTGCCAGACGACCGCGCCGCGGCCGCCCGCCAGGGCTTCGAGCGCCGCGGCTTTGCCCTCCAGCGCCACCGGGACGCTATTGGATGACCGGCGCGGTGCCGGTAAGTTCCTGGCGCAGTTGCTCGACCAGTTCCTTGTTGATCGTCACCCCGACGCGGCGTTTGGCTTCGCCGGCGAGCTGTTCGATCAGCTCGTTGCCGAATGCGGGGGCGAGCGGCTGCGCGATCGCGGCGACACGCGCGGGCTCGATCGATTTTGGATCGGGGCGCTGGACGTCGGCGAGGGCGATCACCATCCAGCCGCGATTGCCGGGGATTTCGAGCGTCTTGACGCTGTTTTTGGCCATCGAGAACAGCAGCGCGAGTTCGGGCGGCACCGGCTGGCCGTTCTGTCCGAGTTCGCCGCGGCGCCCGCCGATCGTCTGGACGCTGCCGATGTTTGGCCCGGCGGCGGTGACCGCGGCGGCTAGCGTCTGGCCGCCTTCGACCGCCTTGACGATCGCGCGCGCCTTGTCGCGGGCGATCTTTTGCCCTTGTGCAAAACGCCAGTCGGCCAGCAGCTCGCCGCGAATCTGCGCGAAGGGGGGCGGCGCGGCGGCGATGATCGATTTCACCGCATACACCGCGAATTTTTCGTTCTCGACGAGCGTTGCGAGCTGGCCTTCACCCTCCGATGCGCCCTGAAACGCCTGGCTGACGAGCGGTGCGAGCTCGGGCGGCAGCGTATTGGCGGGCTGGCCGGGGACGCGGCCGCTGGGCAGCAGTGGCTGTGTCGTGGCGAGCGTGAGTTTGCGGTCGGCGGCGATCTCTTCGATCGACGCGCCGCTGTTCACCGCGTCCTGGATCGCATTGTAATAATCGACGATCGCCTCGTTCGCCTTGTTCTTGGCAAGTTCGGTGCGGATGTCGGCGCTGGCGTCGGCGAGGTTGCGTGCGGGACGGGCCGTGACATTTTCGACGCGCGCAACGTTCCAGCCGAGCCCGGTTTGGATCGGGCCGATCAGGTCGCCCTGCTTGGCGGCGAAGGCGGCCTTTGCGGCTGCAGCGGTGCTGGTGGCAGCGTAAGATGACTGGGTCAGGTCGCCGGTGGTCGAGGCCGACAGGCCTGCGGCCTGCGCCGCGGCGGCGAGCGACGTGCCGCCGCGCACCTTGGTGGCCAGCGCATTGGCGGTGGCCTGATCGGGCGCGATCACCTGCGCGAAGCGGCGCGTTTCGCTCGCGGCATATTGCGCAGCATTGTCCTTATAGACTTTGGCGATTTCGGCGTCGGTGACCGCGGGGACCGGAACGCTGGCGGCGTCGAAGGTTGCGTACTGGATCACGCGACGTTCGGGCACGGTGAACTTGGCGGCGTTCTGGGTGAGATAGGTTTTGAGCGCGGCATCACCCGGATCGGCGGTCGGCGCGAAGGGACTCGACGGAATGTAGGTTGCCTGCCCACGTCGCTGTTCGAGCAGCAGCGCGGCATAGGGCTGTGCCATGCCGGGAGCGAGGCGGGGCATGCTGGCGATCGGGGCGGCGATCTGTTCGATCAGCAGCTGCTGGCGCAGGTCGCGGCGCAGCTGCGCCTCGGTCATGCCGTTCTGGCGCAGGAAATTTTCGAACGCGGTCTGGTCGAAGCTGCCCGATACGCCGGCAAAGGCGGGGATGTCGGCGATGCGGCCGTCGATCAGCCGCTTGCTGACGCCGAAGCCCATTTCGGTAGCAAACTGATCGAACGCCAGTCCCTCGACGAGCTGGTTGAGCACCTGGTCGAGCCCGCCCGATTCGACAAATGCCGCCATCGTCATCCCGGGCTGGTCCTGCCGCGCCTGATTATAGGCGAGGCGGACGCGATCGCGCAGCTCGCCGACCCCGATTTCCTCGCTGCCGACCTTGGCGACATTGGCGCCGCCCATGCCGCCAAAGGTCGAATTGCCAGTGACATCGCTGAGCGCAAAGGCAACGCCGACAAGCGCGACGAAGCCCAGCGCAAGGAATTTGCCGATGGTCGAGGAAAACATGCGGCGGATGGCGGTAATCATGAGACAGGCAATCTTTCGGCGGAGCGCGGGGATGCGCGGTTGCGCGATGCTTTAGAGGCGTGGCGGCACGGCATCAAGGCGCGAAACGGGCTTTTGATGGCGGCGCAACGCGGCTTGCCTATCGCCCCCGCCCGCCGCTAGGGCTTTGGCATCATTCGGACAGCGGGAGAGAAGCGGCAATGGCACGGCGTAAATATGTGGTCGGCAACTGGAAAATGAACGGCGTGGCCGCGTCGATCGCCGATGCGCAGGCGATTTTCGCCGCGGCTGGCGATCATGCCGGGGTCGATGTGGCGCTGTGTCCGCCGTTCACGCTGATCGGCGCGATGGTTGCCGCGGTACCGGGCGCTGCGGTGGGCGGGCAGGATTGTCATAGCGCATCGTCGGGCGCGTTTACCGGGTCGGTCGCGGCGGCGATGCTGGCCGATGCCGGGGCTAGTCTCGTGATCGTCGGACATAGCGAGCGGCGCGAAGGGTGCGGCGAGGGCGATGCCGATGTGCGGGCGAAGGCTGAGGCGGGGCTGGCCGCGGGGTTGTCGGTGATCTTGTGCGTCGGTGAGCCGCGGGAGGTGCGCGAATCGGGCGGAGCGATTGATTATGTGCTGGCGCAGATTGCGGGGTCGGTTCCCGACGATTTTGCCGCCACCCGGTTGGCGATTGCTTATGAACCGATCTGGGCGATCGGGACCGGGCTGGTGCCGACCGTCGGCGATGTCGCGGCGATGCACGGGGCGATCCGTGGGGCGTTGACGGCGCGCTTTGGCGGCAAGGCGGAGGATATGCGGTTGTTGTACGGCGGGTCGGTGAATGGCGACAATGCCGCCGAGTTGCTGGATGCGGGCGATGTCGACGGCGCGCTGGTCGGCGGGGCGAGCCTGACCGCGGCGAAGTTTGTGCCGATTGTGGCGGCGGCTGCGGCGTTGGGGTGAGAAGAAATGCAACCTCCCCCTTGATGAGGGGAGGCAGCGAGACTTGGCGGCTTGCCGCCTAGTTGCAGCGGAGGGGGTGCGCTCTCGGCCTGAGATGATGGTCGAAGGACGCACCGTCACACCTATCCAACTTCGCCCATCAAGGGGGAAGGGAGCTATGCCGTCACACCCTCCGCGACCTTCACCCAATCCGCCAGCGCGGCACCTGCCCGCGCGGTATATCCCAGCTTGCGATCCTTCTTGCGCACATCCTCGGCGAGCGGCGGGAAGAGGCCGAAGTTGACGTTCATCGGCTGGTAGCTCGCGGCATCCGCGCCGCCGGTAATATGGCCGAGCAGTGCGCCAAGGGCGGTTTCGGGCGGGGGCGGCGGCAGGTCACGACCGCCAAGCTCGGCGGCGGCAAAGCGCGCGGCGATCAGTCCGATCGCGGCGCTTTCGACATAGCCCTCGCAGCCGGTGATCTGGCCCGCGAAGCGGATATGCGGCGCTGATTTGAGCCGGAGTTGCTGGTCGAGCAGTTCGGGCGAGCGGATGAAGCTGTTGCGGTGAAGGCCGCCGAGGCGCGCGAATTCGGCCTTTTCGAGGCCGGGGATGGTGCGGAACAGTTCGGCCTGCGCGGCGTGCTTCAGCTTGGTCTGGAAGCCGACCATGTTCCACAAGGTGCCGAGTGCATTGTCCTGGCGCAGCTGGACGACCGCATAGGGCCAGCGCCCGGTACGCGGATTGTCGAGCCCGACGCCCTTCATCGGGCCGAAGCGCAGGGTTTCGGGGCCGCGTTCGGCCATCACCTCGATCGGCATGCAGCCCTCGAAATAGGGGGTGTCCTTTTCCCAGTCCTTGAACTCGGTCTTGTCGCCATCGACGAGCCCCTGGACGAAGGTGTGATATTGCTCCTTGTCCATAGGGCAGTTGATATAATCCTTGCCGTCGCCGATCGGCCCGACCTTGTCCCAGCGGCTCGCCATCCACGCGACGTCCATGTCGATGCTGTCGCGATAGACGATGGGGGCGATCGCGTCGAAAAAGGCGAGTGCGTCCTTGCCGGTCGCGGCGC
This sequence comes from Alphaproteobacteria bacterium, assembly GCA_018823905.1. Lineage (GTDB taxonomy): Bacteria > Pseudomonadota > Alphaproteobacteria > Sphingomonadales > Sphingomonadaceae > Sphingopyxis. The sequence continues at coordinate 6,355 of JAHJHL010000014.1, read as the reverse complement.
CGATGCTGTCGGCGAGGCTGGCGGCGGTCAGCGGGCCGGTGGCGACGATGGTGAGGCCTTCGCTCGGTAGGGTGTCGATGCGTTCGCGGACGATGGTGATGTTGGGGTGTGTTTCGAGCGCGCGGGTGACGCCGCCCGAGAAGAGGTCGCGGTCGACCGCCAGTGCCGAACCCGCGGGAACCTTGGTCGCATCGGCCTCGCGCATGATGATCGAGCCCAGCGTCCGCATCTCGCGGTGGAGCAGGCCGACGGCGTTGCTGTCGCCGTCGTCGCTGCGGAAGCTGTTCGAGCACACCATCTCCGCGAGCGCGTCGCCCTGATGCGCTGGAGTCATGTCGCCGCCACCGCGCATTTCGGAGAGGCGGACGCGATGCCCCGCCTCGGCGAGCTGCCAGGCGGCTTCGGATCCGGCGAGGCCGCCGCCGATGATGTGCACGTCGTATTCCGCCATTTACCCTATCCGTTGACTTGCGACCAATGTGCCGCGCAGTAGGCGGTTACGGGCAAGATGCAAAGGGGCGGGCATGATTGAGGGACAGGGTTGGGATCGCGGGCGGTGGCTGTGGCTGGCGGCGCTGGTCGGTGGGATCAGCTATTTCGCGGCGGTGTATATGCGGCTCGACGGACCGGCGATCTGGGCGTGGAAGGCGTCGGGGGTCGGGTTGCTCGCGACCTGGGCGGCGGCGAATGCGCGCGGGGCCGACGGCAAGCTGATTGCCGCGGTGCTGGCGTGCGGGGCGCTCGGCGACTGGTTGCTCGATGCGGTCGGGATGCTGGCGGGGGCGGCGGCATTCGCGACGGGGCATCTGATCGCGATCATCTTGTATTTGCGCAACCGGCGGCCCAGCCTGACATCGTCGCAGCGGTTGTTGGCGTGGGCGCTCCTGCCGCTGGCGCTGCTGATCGCGTGGGGGCTGACGCGCGGGGCCGAGGCGGCGCTGGTGGGCGCGGCGATTGCCTATACCGGCGGTGTGGCGATCATGGCGGCGACCGCGTGGATCAGCCGTTTTCCGCGTTATCGCACGGGGATTGGCGCGATGGCGTTCCTCGCGAGCGACCTGTTCATTTTTGCGGGGGAGGGCGGCACGCTGTCGAAGGACATCACGCTGTGGCTGGTGTGGCCGCTCTATTTCGGCGGACAGGCGCTGATCGCGTGGGGGGTGGTGAGTATGCTGGCGAAGGACGATCATCGCTGAGTGGTCGGAAGCGACCGAAGCAAGACGTCGCCCCCGCGAAGGCGGGGGCCGCTGTCGGTTTACACGGCTTCGCAGGATAAGGCTGCTTGCGGCCCCCGCCTTCGCGGGGGCGACGACAGGGCGCAAACGCCCGCTTCCACCCCAAACCGGACGCGCAGCTGGGGTTACCCCAGTGCCTCGATCTCTTCGGCCAGTTCCAGCCAGCGATCTTCTGCCGCCGCCTTTTCTTCGCGCAGCTTTTCCAGCTTGCCCGTCAGTGCCGTGAATTTTGCATGGTCGCGCGTGAACAGCGTTCCGTCCGACAATTCGGTTTCCGCCGCTGCCATCTCCGCCTCGATCGCCTCGATCCGCCCCGGCAACAGATCGTAATCGCGCTGGTCCTTGTAGCTCAGCTTCTTGCGCGCGGTTGGCGGGGGTGGGGCGGCGGCGGTTGATGCTTTGGTCTTGACGCTGTTCGGCTTGACCCGCTTTGCTTCCCAGTCGGCATAGCCGCCGGCGACGATGTCGACCTTGCCGGTGCCGTCGAGGCCGAGCGTCACGGTGACGGTGCGGTCGAGGAAGTCGCGGTCGTGGCTGACGAGCAGCACGGTCCCTGCGTAATCGGCGATGACTTCCTGCAACAGGTCGAGCGTTTCAAGGTCGAGGTCGTTGGTCGGCTCGTCGAGCACGAGCAGGTTCGATTCGCGGGCGAATTCGCGAGCGAGGAGGAGGCGCGAGCGTTCGCCGCCCGAGAGCGCGCCGACGCTGGCTTCCATGACGCCGGGATCGAACAGGAATTCCTTGAGGTAGCCCTGAATATGCTTCTTGACCCCGCGCACCTCGACCCAGTCGCCGCCGTCGGCGAGGATGTCGCGGACGGTCTTGTCGGGCGACATCAGGCTGCGCTGCTGGTCGATGATGATGCCGTCGAGGGTCGGGGCGAGGGTGATCTTGCCCTGGTCGGGCTGGATTTCGCCGGTCAGCAGCTTGAGCAGGGTCGACTTGCCCGCACCATTGGCGCCGACGATGCCGATGCGGTCGCCGCGCTGGACGCGGAAATCGAAATTCTTGATGATCGTGCGATCGCCGAAGCTTTTCGATACGCCCTCGGCAACGATGACGGACTTCGAGCGGACGTCGTCGTTGGCAAGGCCGAGCTTGGCGACGCCGGGGCCCCCGATCATTGCGGCGCGGGTGGCGCGCATTTCCTTGAGCTTCTCGAGCCGCCCCTGATTGCGCTTGCGGCGCGCGGTGACGCCGCGTTCGAGCCAGTGCGCCTCGAGCCGCAGTTTGGAATCGAGGCGCTGCGCGGCGCGGGCTTCCTCGGCGGCGACGGCGTCGCTCCATTCTTCGAAACCGCCGAAGCCGATTTCCTTGCGGCGAATGCTGCCGCGGTCGAGCCACAAAGTCTGGCGAGTCAGGCGGGTGAGAAAGGTGCGGTCGTGGCTGATCGCGACGAAGGCGCCGGTGTAGCGCGCGAGCCAGGATTCGAGCCAGTCGATCGCGGCGAGGTCGAGGTGGTTGGTCGGTTCGTCGAGCAGCAGCACGTCGGGATTTTGCGCCAATGCCCTTGCCAATGCGGCGCGGCGGCGCTCGCCGCCCGAGGCGCTGGCGGCGGTGCGCGACATGTCGATACCGAGCTGATCGGCGATCGCGGCGACCTCATATTCCTCCGGCGCGTCGGGCGCAGCGACGGCGAAGTCCATCAGCGTGTCGAAGCGCGAAAAATCAGGTTCCTGTTCGAGCATCACGACATGGGTGCCGGGGACGATCACGCGTTTACCCTTGTCGGCGTCGATCTGGCCCGCGAGCAGCTTGAGCAAGGTCGTCTTTCCCGCGCCGTTGCGGCCGATGAGCGCGAGCCGGTCGCGTTCGCCGACATAGATGTCGAGATCCTGAAACAGCCAGCCGCTGCCTTGGACGAGGCCGAGGCCTTCGTATGATAAAATCGGTGCTGCCATTATGAACGGCTCGCTACTGGCGCGTTCAGCATCATGCAAGCGCCGTCCGCGCAAAGGCCGGAACGGGTTCAGTCCGTCTGCGTTACGGGCTGGAAATCGGAAATGGCCGGGGTTCGGCCAACAGGAGAATGAAATGACGAAGCAATTGTTCGCCGTTATGGCAACCGGACTGGCGCTGATGGCGGCAACGCCCGGCCTGGCGCAGCAGGGAGGTTCGACGGTGACCGCAGCAACGACGCAGGGACCGATCCTGGCCTTTTCGGTCAGCGAGGAAGTGCGCTCGCGCCCTGATCAGTCGACTGTTGGCGCCGGGGTCACCACCACCGCACCGACTGCGGTCGAAGCGATGCGCCTGAACGCCACCGCGATGGACAAGCTGATCGCCGCCGCCAAAGCGCGCGGGATCGAGGCCGAAGATATCCAGACCAGCGGGATCAGCCTGTCGCCGCAATATGACTATAACAACCAGGGCAATGGCCAGCCGCCGCGTTTTCTGGGCTACCAGGTGAGCAATAGCGTGCGCGCGACGACGTCGAAGATCGCCGACATCGGTCCGCTGCTCGACGCGCTGGTCGCCGCGGGTGGCACCAATATTGACGGGCCGTCGTTCGGCATGAAGGATCCCGACGCGCAGCTGGTTGGCGCGCGCGGTACTGCGATCAAGGCGGCGGAAGCGAAGGCAGCGGACTATGCGCGGCTCGCGGGATTTCGCGGCGCCGAGCTGGTGTCGATCAGCGAGGGCGGCAGCTTTGGCCCCAACCCGCCGATGCCGATGGTGCGGTTGCAGGCGATGGATGCCGCGGGCAAGGCGACGCCGGTCGAGCCGGGGCGCGTGTCGAATACGCTGACGCTGAATTTCCAGTATCGGTTGGTTCGGTAAATTCCCTCCCCCTTGATGGGGGAGGCAGCGAGACTTGCCAGCTTGCTGGCTTAGTCGCAGCGGTGGGGGTGCGTTCCCGGCCTGAAACCACGGTGTAAGGACGCACCATCACCCCCATCCAACTTCGCCTAATCGCTTCGCGATAAGGCTTCGTATCCTTCCCCCATCAAGGGGGAAGGGGAAATCTACCCCAACTCCCCATCCGCCCACGGCCAGGGCCGTTCGCGGAACCATTTGGTGATGATATATTTGCGCCCCTTGCGCACCTTCATCCCGTGATGGAGCGTATCGGGGTTGACGGTGCCGTCGGGGCGGACATTGTTCCAGGCGAGCAGCTTGCCGGTCTCGGGCTGGTGCAGCTTGCCCGTGGCGAGGAAGCGCGTCGCGCCGCCTGCGCCGGGTTCGTTGAGATAGATCATCAGCGTCCAGCTGCGCTGCCCCGGGATCGCGCAATAGGTTTCCCAGTCGGCGCCGTGCGGGTCGAAATAATCGGTATGTGCCTTGAACTCCTGCCCGACGTCGTACCGCTGACCCTGCATCGGCTCGCCATATGCGAGCGGAATGCCCGTGAGGTCGTGGAGGCGGTTGTTGACCGCGATGACCAGCGGGTCGCGGTGGTCGAGGTCGCAGGTCGTGCTGGTGCGAAACGCTTCGTCGCCATTGGGATCGGCGATGGTCGAGGGTCGCACGTCGCGGTCGATCTGGGCGATCAACCCGTCGCAGGTTGCGGCGTCGAGAAAGCGCGATAGCATGAACTGTTCGAGCTTGGGCGTCGGCGCGCGGCGGATGCCGGGGACCACGGCGAGCCGTGCCGCAGTGCGGTCGGCGCCCGAGGTCGCCATGTCGACAAATTCATTTGCAGCCATGACGCGCGTTTTAGCAGGGAAGCGCGTGCGAACAATGCTTGACGAACGGGGCGATGCGCGCCTATCGCCGCGCGCTGTCGAGGCCGCTTTCCTGCGCCCTCGTCGCATATGTGGCGACCATAGCTCAGTTGGTTAGAGCGCCGGTTTGTGGTACCGGAGGTCGCGGGTTCGAGCCCCGTTGGTCGCCCCATTTCCTGAAGATGATCGCCCGGTCCGCGTTTCGACGTGACTCTGCGCTCGCGCCTGATTATTACGCTACGACGTAATTTTTTAACGTGAGGATTGAGTCCATGTCCGCAGTCTGGGATTTCGCCGATTTCGACGATCATGAGCATGTCCACATGTTCCGCGATCGTGCCAGCGGGCTGACCGCGGTCATCGCGGTTCACTCGACGCACCTCGGCCCCGGCGCAGGCGGTGTGCGCTACTGGCATTATCCGCAGCGCGCCGCGGCGATCACCGACGCGCTGCGCCTGTCGCGCGGCATGAGCTACAAGAACGCCATGGCCGGGCTGCCGATGGGCGGCGGCAAGGGCGTTATTTTGGCCGACGAGGGCGCAGCGAAGACCCCAGAATTGCTGGCGGCGTTCGGCCGCGCGGTCGAATCGCTGGGCGGTGCTTATGTCACTGCAGAAGACGTCGGCATGTCTGACGCCGACATGGTCGCGATCTCGAAGCACACCAAGCATGTCAGCGGGCTTCCCGTGGCGAGCGGGGAAGCGGGCGGCGATCCCGGCCCGCTGACCGCGCTGGGCGTCTATCTGGGCATCAAGGCGGCGATTCTACAGGGACTGGGGACCGACAGCGCCAAAGGCGTGCACGTCGCGGTGCAGGGCGTCGGCAGCGTTGGCGGCGGCGTTGCGCGGCGACTGGCGGCAGAGGGCGCGAAGCTGACCCTGGCCGACGTCAATCTGGCGCGCGCCAAGGACCTGGCTGAGGAATTGGGCGCCGACTTGGCTGATTCGGCGGCGATCATGGAAGTCGAGGCCGATGTGCTGAGCCCCAATGCGCTGGGCGCAATCCTGACCGAGCGCAGCATCGAAAAACTGCGCGTGGCGATCGTGGCGGGCGGTGCGAACAACCAGTTGGCGACCGCCGCCGATGGCCAGCGCATCCACGACCGCGGCATCGTCTATGCGCCCGATTATGTGATCAACGCCGGCGGGATCATCAACGTCGCGCTGGAATATCTGGGGCAGGGCAGCCGCGAGGAGGTCGAAAGCCGCATCCACCTGATCCCCGGGCGGCTGGCCGAAATCTGGGCCGAGAGCAAGGCGAGCGGCACCCCGGCGTCGGCGGTGGCCGATCGCATGGCGCAGAAGCTGATCGGGCGGGGGTAGGACCGGAAATGCCCGGTTCCGGTCGTGCTGAGCTTGTCGAAGCACCGCTTTTCCTCCGACAGCGCCAAAAGGAAGAATGGGCCCTCCGCAGGCACCGGGCGAACGCACTCGAGGAGCCGCGGTTGAACTTACC
>JAHJHL010000158.1 GCA_018823905.1 Alphaproteobacteria bacterium | reverse complement strand
GATCCTGGCACCGACAAGCCAAGGAACTATCATGATCACTCAATCCACGCGGGCGCATGACGCGCCCGGGAATGCGGCGCTTCGCGCCATGTTCGCCGCCCGCAAGCAGGTCTTCATCGACAAGCTGCAATGGGATTTGCCCGCCCTCGATGGCCGCTTCGAGCTAGACCAATTCGACACCCCGGACGCGCGGTATCTGATCCTGCTCGACCCCGATGACCTGCGCCACCGGGCGTCGGCGAGACTGCTGCCGACAACGGCGCCGCACCTTCTCGGCGACATCTATTCGCACCTTTGCACCGGCGGGGCGCCGTCCGGGGAAGGCGTATGGGAGATCAGCCGCTTCTGCCTCGACCCCGCACAAACGCCGGCCGAGCGCCGCGACGCGCGCAACCAGTTGGTCACCGCGCTCGCGGACTATGCTCTCCACCACGGCATAGGCGAATATGTCGGTGTCGCAGAAGCCGGCTGGTATCACACGATCAGCAAATTCGGTTGGACATGCCGCACGCTGGGTCCCGTTCACCGGGATGGCGCGTGCCGGATACTCGCCCTCAGCATAGCGATCGACGAGGATACGCTCCCCGGATTGCAGCGCACCGGCACCTACGCGCCGCTTGTCCTCAAGTTCGAAGAAGGCGGGGAGCCGGGGCTATGAAAAAGGATCTGACCGAAGCCGATCTTCCTGGCCTGCTCGTCGATGAGCTGCACCGTAAAGGCTATTGCATCATTCGCAACGAGGCGGTCGCGCGCGTCCATGCGCTCGCGAAGGATCTCGACCCCATCTTTGCCGCGACGCCCTTTTGCGAAGGCAATTTCTATGGTCGCCGCACGAAACGGTTCGGCAGCCTGCTCAAACGATCGCCACACATGGCCGAGCTGGTGCTGAACCCGATCATCCTTTCCGCCGTCGAGACGATCCTCGGCACGGGCTGCGACCGGATCCAGTTGAACCTCGCACAAGCGATCGAAATTCATCCCGGCGAAGTGCGGCAGTTTCCACACCGCGACCAGGATATGTGGCGCGGCGCCGACGGCACCCAGGAATATCTGATCAATGTCCTCTGGCCGCTGACACCCTTCACGAAAGAGAATGGCGCGACGCGGATCTTTCCGAAGAGCCACGGCGCGAAAGGCATGGCGAAAACTGATCTTGGCGCGCCCATTTTCGCCGAAGGCAAGCCGGGCGCAGCGATCTGCTTTCTGGGATCGACTGCGCACGGGGCGGGCTCGAACCTCAGCCAAGAAGTCCGGCGCGGTGTGCTCGTCAGCTATAGCCTGGGATGGCTGAAGCCATATGAGAATTTGTGGCTCGCTTACCCGCCCGAGATCGCCAAGACGTTTCCGCCTGAACTCGCCGCGCTCGCCGGTTATGCGCAGCACCGCCCCAATCTCGGCAATTATGAAGGCCAATGCCCCTCGGTACTGCTGAAAGATAACCGGCCAGATCAGATCGGCGCAATCGACGAATTGCTTCCCGACCAAGCTGATGCCGTCGCCGAATTCGCCGCTGCCGAAAGGAGCGGCCAATGAGTCCCGCGCATGTGTTCGAGCCGACCTATGAAGCGATCAAGCGTCGGCTGATGAGCGGAGAATGGGCGAGCGGCACAAGGATCGAGGCGGCCCGCCTCGCCGACGATTTCGGGGTCAGCGTGACCCCGGTGCGCGACAGTCTCTACCGGCTCAATGGTGAGCGGATGGTCGATTTCACGCCCGGCGAGGGCTTTCACGTCCACCGGCTGACCGAGACCGAGTTTCGCGACCTGCTCGAGCTGCACCTGATCCTGCTGCTCGCGGCGCTCGCGACGTCGCCAAAAGGAGCGGTGACGTCGGTGCCCGCTGACCAGCCCTATCCCGATCGCGTCGCCGATCTTTTTCTCGCGATCGCGGAGCGCTCGGCGAACAGCGAGATTGTCGCGAGCATCGCAGCGATCGGCGACAGGCTTCAGCTTTCGCGTCATTTCGACGCGACGATCCTCGCCGGCGTGGAAGCAGAGATCGAAGCAATCGCGATCGCCTTCGCCGATGCCGAGCCGCAGGCGAAAGTGCGCAACTTCCTGCTCTGCTATCACGAGCGGCGCGCGCATGAAGCGGCCACCTACGCCCGAACGCTCGCCGGTCATCCAGGCCGACAGCCATGATCGCTGGCCGAAAAGAGAATGACGTTTTGCTTGTCAGGGGCGCCCACAATTGACATGATTCGAGCGTGCAGGAGCATCGCTGGCAGCTCCTGCGCGGAATATTTCGCCAGGCATTATAAGCGCCAGTCCCTGAAAGGACCGGCGGCCCAACCGGTCCATGGATCGCGCGAGCGACCAAACGGCGGCACAGCACTGGGAGACGGGTCTCTGGCGAATGCCGGCTGGTCCCGCTCGTGCCTCCGGGAATATCTGTCGTGTCTTCCTGTACTTGCGGCGACCGTGCCCCGCCGCGTCACCCCTTTTCGGTGTCTTCGGCATGCCATGCCCATCCGGCCGATCGTCCGCCGCCGATCGATCAGCGCCCTGAAGCCGGACACGATCTGGACGCGATATATCGGACGCATCGCATATCGCTCTTCCATTTCTTGCGTCGCAAAGCGGGATCCGAGGAAGCTCCGGATCTGGTGCAGGAAGTCTTTGCTCGCGCGGCGGGGAGCGCGCAGCGTCACCAGCTCATAAATCCGGGCGGGTTCCTTCGTCGTATCGCCCAGAATCTCCTGATCGATCGCGCGCGACGCCAGCAATCCGCGCGGGTGACTCTCTTTCCGCTTCGCGAAGACAGCGACGGCGCGACGCCTGCGGCACAGGAATGGAACCTAGAAGCCGCGGACTTGCTGCGGCTATACGAAACGGCTGTTGACGCCATGCCGCCAAAAACGCGCCGCGTTTTCCTGATGCACCGGGTGGACGAACTCAGTTATCGCGAGATACACGAACTGCTGGGCATCAGCATCGCAACGGTGGAATATCATATGATGAAAGCGCTCGGTCAGATT
>JAHJHL010000157.1 GCA_018823905.1 Alphaproteobacteria bacterium | reverse complement strand
GCGAGCTGCGCGGCGATGTCCTGCGCAAGATGATGCAAAACGGCATCCTGGCGCTGATCTTCGCCCATCTTTTCTCGCTGCAGCTGATGCGCGAAGTCTTTGCCGAACAGGTCAAAGCGGGCAAGGTGCCGGAAATGCAGGAAGTCCCGGCGATCTGAGGAGTATGAAACCGATGGCCACCCTGGCAGAGACCACCGGCACCGCCGGCCCGCGTTACACCAAGGTGGCCATCTGGCTTCACTGGCTGATCGGCCTGGCGGTCATCGCCAATATCGGCCTCGCCATGTTGACCGAGGGCTTGCCCCGCGAAACGCAGCGCGCCGCAATGGATGTTCACAAGGCGTTAGGCATCACGGTCCTGGCGTTGACCGTCATCCGCATTGCTTGGCGGCTAGGTCATCGCCCCCCGCCCCTGCCCGCCACGATTCCGACATGGCAGCGGTTGCTCGGTAGGATCGCGCATTTTCTTTTCTACGCGCTGCTGATCCTGCTGCCGCTGTCGGGCTGGGTGTGGATGTCGGCGGCGGGGCGACCGATCGATTTCTTCGGCCTTTTCACCATCCCGGTGATTGTCGCGCCGAACGAAGGTCTGGCGGACGTCATGCACGACCGTCACGAGGTGTTGGGCTTGACCATGCTGGCACTCGCCGTGATCCACATCCTCGCAGCCCTCAAGCATCAGTATGTCGATCGAACAGGGTTCATTGGGCGAATGAACCCCTTTTGACGCGCGCGGTTGCCGCGGCGTTAAAAATCGACGGCAATGCCCTTGAGCTCCCAGTCGCCATAGCGCACCGGGTTTCGTCCGCCGGGTTGATCGGTGGCCTTTTCCTCGCGGATCGGCGCCGGCGGTGGTACCGGGCTCGTGGTCCAGTTCGCAGGCGCCTTCACATGCGCGGGACGCTTCGCCGCGCGCGGCGTGCCACCGATGGTTTCTGTTTCGCTGCGTTCGGTCATAACGCCCACCATATAGGATTTCTCATGCCTCACGCCAGCCTCGCCGAACCTCGTCATGGTTGATCGCCCGCGGCGCCCCAAGCAACGTGGGCAGAACGAACCCGATCCGGCGGGGACCGCGCCGCGCCGGGCCGCACTGCGTCTGGTCGATGCCGTTCTGCGCCGCGGCGATCCGCTCGATGTCGCGATGCACGCGGCGGCGCAGGGGCTGACCGGCGCCGACCGTGCCTTTGCGGTGGCGATCGCGTCCGAAACCTTGCGCTGGATGGTCGACATCGACGCGCTGATCGACAGCGCGACGGCGCAGATCCTGCCCGACGACGTCAAATCGCGCACCGTGCTGCGGATCGCTCTCGCGCAGCTGCTCGTGCTGAAAAGCCCCGCCCACGCCGTGGTGGCGACCGCACTGCCGCTCGTTGCGGGCGGACCGCGGCGGCTGGTCCACGCGATCCTGTCGCGCGCGCAGCAGGACGAATGGCAATTGCCCGACCGCGCCACCCTGCCCCTGCCCACCGCCGAGCGATGGGCGGAGCAATGGAGCCTCGCGGTGGTCGAAGCTGCCGAAGCGGGCTGGAGTGTGCCGCCGCCGATCGACCTCAGCTTTGCCACCGAACCCGGCAAGGACGAGTGGCCCGACGCCATCTCGCTCGCGCCGCGTCACCGCCGCCTGCCGCGCGGGCAAGCCGTCGAAGCAATGCCGGGTTACAGTGAAGGCGGCTGGTGGATTCAGGATCTGGCAGCGGGCCTGCCCGCGCGCCTGCTTGGGTCGGGCGACGGGCGAACTGTGCTCGATCTGTGCGCCGCACCCGGCGGCAAGACGATGCAGCTCGCGGCTGCGGACTGGAAGGTTGTCGCGGTTGATTCCAGCGCCAAACGCCTCGAACGGCTCAGCGCCAATATGGCGCGCACCGGGCTGGCCGCCGACATCGTGCAGGCCGACATCCGGTCATGGGCACCCACCGAACCCGCCGACGCGGTCCTGCTCGACGCGCCCTGTTCGGCGACCGGCATCTTCCGCCGTCACCCCGACGTGCTGCACCGGATCGAGCAACGCCAGATCGACGAGATGGCGCTGCTGCAAACCGAATTGCTCGCCCGCGCCGCGCGCTGGGTCAAACCCGGCGGCACGTTAATCTATGCCACCTGTTCGCTCGAGCAAGCCGAGGGCGAGGATCAGGTTGCGACCTTCCTTGCGCATCACCCATCGTGGCGCGTCGATCCGGTGTGCGCGGACGAACTGCCCGACGCCATTTCGCCCGATACCAACGGTTTTGTGCGCACCTTGCCCGGTGTTCTGAGCGAAGCTGGCGGCCTCGACGGCTTCTTCGTTGCACGGCTGCGGGCGCCAGCGGAATAGAGCCCGCCGCCGCCCGCACTCGCACCCGTCAGAACACCGCTTTCGGCGCCTCTTCCTTCATCATCGCCGCGCGGACCATCGGGATCGGCGGCCCGCCATAGGACAGGAATTCGTCGTGGAAGGCCTTCCACTTCGTCCGGTCGCCTTTAGTCCAGTCCTCGCGCAGCTTGCGGATCATCAGCTTGCCCATCGTGTAGTTGAGGTAGAGCGGGTCATAGGTTCCGCGCGCCGCTTGCTGCCGCGCATTGCCCTCGTCCTGATAGCATTGCTCCTTGAACAGCTTTTCCGAATCCGCGACGGTCATCCCCTTGGTGTGGAGCCCGATCGCAGAGAGATAGCGGCAGTTGCGCAGCAGCGCGTTCGACAGCTGGCCGATATGCGTTTCGGCATCGCCCTCGCCGAGCCCGGCGTCCCACATCATTTCTTCGGTGTAATGCGCCCAACCCTCGGCAAACGCATAGCCGACGAACAGCTTGCCAAAAATACTCTCGGCCCGGTTCGAATGGAGGAAGTTCAGGAAATGCCCCGGCCACACTTCGTGGACCGAGGTGAACATCAGGTCCTTGCGCCCCGGCACGAAATCGGCCTGCGTCTGCTTGTCCCACGCCGGGTCGGGCGGCGAGATGTAATAGACTGACGGTAGGCCTTTTTCATAGGGGCCGGGGATGTCGATATAGGCGCTGTTCTGCCGGTTGTACGGCGG
>JAHJHL010000156.1 GCA_018823905.1 Alphaproteobacteria bacterium | reverse complement strand
TGTCTGGGCCTGCAAGAATTACGACGGCGACGTTCAGTCGGACACCGTCGCGCAGGGTTTCGGCTCGCTTGGCCTGATGACCAGCGTGCTGATGACCCCCGATGGCCAGACCGTCGAATCCGAAGCAGCGCACGGCACCGTCACCCGCCACTACCGCATGCACCAGCAGGGCAAGGCGACGTCGACCAACCCGATCGCGTCGATCTTTGCGTGGACGGGCGGGCTCAAGCATCGCGGCAAGCTCGACGGCAATGCCGAGTTGGTGAAGTTCGCCGACGATCTGGAAAAGGTCTGCGTTGCGACGGTCGAAAGCGGCAAGATGACCAAGGATCTGGCGCTGTTGATCGGTCCCGATCAGAACTGGCTGACGACCGAGGGCTTCTTCGAGGCGATCGTCGAAAACCTCGAAAAGAAGATGGGCGCCTAAAAAACAACCGAAAAGGTTGGGATAGCTCTCTAGCCAATCGGGGCCGGCCTGCATAAGGTCGGCCCTTATGGTATCGGAAACAGAAACATCGGCTATTGGCAACGCGCTGGTGGTGCTCGGCGCGGCGGGCATCGTTATCCCCGCGTTCGCGCGCTTTCGCCTGCCCCCCGTCATCGGGTTCATCCTTGTCGGCCTGCTGGTCGGGCCGTCGGGGCTAGGATCGCTGGCGGGCGATTATCCCTGGCTCAAGCATGTCACTATCGGGTCGACCGAGGATATCGCGCTGTTTGCCGAATTCGGCATCATCATGCTGCTGTTTTCGATCGGTCTCGAGCTCTCGTTCCGCCGCCTGTGGCAATTGCGCAAACTGGTGTTCGGGGTCGGCGCCGCCGAATTGCTGCTCGGCGGCGTGATCCTCGGCGGCGGTCTGTGGTTGCTCGGCGACCTGTCGACCCCCGCGGCGTTCGGGCTCGGCATCGCGCTCGCCTTGTCTTCGACCGCCTTGGTGCTGCCGATGGTGGGGACCAAATCGGCAGTGGGGCGCGCCTCCTTTTCGATGTTGCTGTTCGAAGATCTGGCGATTGTCCCGATCATCTTCGTCCTTGGCGCGCTGGCGCCCAATGCAGCGGGTGACAACGCCGATCTGCTGATGACCACCTTGTGGCAGGGCGCGCTCGTCGTCGCAGTGCTGGCGGTGGCGGGCTGGTTCCTGTTGCCGCGCATCTTTGCCCAGGCGGCGCGCGCCAAGGATCCCGAGCTATTTCTGGCGGCCAGCCTGCTCGTCGTCATCGTCGCCGCGCTCGCCACTGCAACCGTCGGGCTGTCGCCGATCGTCGGTGCGCTGCTCGCCGGATTGATGATCGCCGAGACCGAATATCATGGCGAGGTCGAAGCGATCACCGCGCCGTTCAAGGGACTCGCGCTCGGGGTGTTTCTGATCAGCGTCGGCATGGGTCTCGATCTCAAGAGCATCGCCGCGCAATGGCCGATGCTGATCGCTGCGGTTGTCGGGGTCATCACGGTCAAGGCGGTAGTCACCGCACTGCTGCTGCGCTTCTCAGGCGCGCGCCGCGGTACCGCCGCCGAGGTTGGCTTGCTGATGTCGAGCCCGTCGGAAACGACGTTGATCGTGCTGACCGCGGCCCTGACGGCGGGGATCATCGATCCCGAAACCGCGAGTTTCTGGCAGCTTGTCACCGCGATCGGCCTGACCATCACCCCGCTGCTGGCGCGCGTCGGCCATGACGTTGCACGGCGGATCGAGATGCGCAGCGACGACACGCCGGAGGATGAGCCCGCAGTGGCGCGGACAGTGATCGTCGGTTTCGGCCGCGTCGGCCGCACGGTTGCGGAGCTGCTGCGCGAACATGGCCGCGCCTATATTGCGGTCGATGCCAATATCGACAGCGTGGCGGTGGCGCGGCGCGACGGCTTTAAGGTGCGCTTTGCCGACGTCGCGCGGCAAGGCAGCCTGGACAAGCTGGGAGTTGAAAGCGCCGACGCGATCGTGCTGACGATGGACGACCCCGTCCAGCAGCTGCGCATGACCAAACAATTGCGCCAGAAATTTCCCGATCTGCCGATCATCAGCCGCGCGCGAGACGCCGACCATGCTGCCGCTTTGTATCAGGCGGGCGCGAGCGATGCGGTACCCGAAACGCTCGAAAGCTCGCTGCAACTCGCCGAGGCGGTGCTGATCGACCTGGGGGTGGCGATGGGGCCGGTGATCGCGTCGATCCACGACGTGCGCGCCAAGATGCGGCGCGACATCATGACCAAGGGCGAACTGGAACGGGAACCGCGCATCCGCAAAGTGCGCGCGCCCGGCGGCGAAACGGCTTAGCGTCCGCCTGCGGTCGTCGTCGCCGTCGGAGCCGTCGCCGCGCCGAGTGCCGACGCGTCAGCCAGCGTCATACCTTTCGGTAGTATGGCCAGCGACCATTGGCGCTGCGGGGTCAGATATTGCTGCGCCAGGCGCTGGACATCCGCCGCCGTGACCGCAGAAAGATCGGTCTCCATCGACAGCGCTGCGCTCGCCACCCGCGGATCACGCGTGGCGCCTTCGAGCAGGAACATCCAATAGACGTTGCCCGTTGAAGCGCGGGCAACCTGTTCACGGATCGGTCCGGCGTTACGCGTTAGTTCGTCGGCGCTGACCGGCGTGGCGACCAGATCGGCGGCGATGTCGCGGGCAATGCCATAGAAACGGTCGATATCCTTGGGCGCGAGCAAGCTGCCGACGAGTAGATAGCCGCCGCTGTCGAATCCCGTCGGCCAATGGCTGTCGACGACCGGCCCATAGCTGGCGCCCTGTTCGGCGCGGAGCCGATCGAACAGACGGTCGTTGAATACTGCCGCCAACACTTCGAGACCGCGCGCGTCGCGTGGGTTGGTCAGGCCGCCGCTGGTCGGCCAAGCGGTCATTGCCGCGGCCTGTCCCTGTTCGCCGCGATGATAGGCGATGTCAGGAGTTTTAGCGGGTTTGGCAAAATCGACGCGCTGGCCGCTGGCGGGCGCCAGCACTTTGCGCGGCGGCAAGGCACCAAGCGTGCTCGCCAGAATCTGGCGATAATCGACCGCTTCGAGATCGCCGAAAATCTGCACCTCGATCGGTCCGCTGGCGAGCCGCGGTTCCCAGAAGGCGCGGAAGGCGGCGGGGGTGAGTGCCTCGATCTGCGCCTTGTCGGGCGCCGCCCAGCGCGCGTCATTGTTGGTCAACCAGCCGCGCAGATTGCGGTCGAGCACCGCATTGGGGGTCGCGTCGTTGAGATCATATCCGGTGAGATAACCGATGCGAAGGCGCTCGATCGGCGCGGTATCCCAACGCGGCTGCGCCAGCTTGCCCGCAATCAACCGCATCTGGTCGGCCAGATCGGCGGGCTTGCTTTCCGCCGACAATTCGAACGCATCGTCGTCGATCGCGAAATTGAGCTGAATCTGTCGCCCGTTGGTCAACTGATCGATCTCATTCTGGCCCCACGGCCCGATCCCGCTCGCGATCAACGCGTAATCGCCGGTCCACAGCAGGTTCGGCGCATCGGCAGCGACGCTGCGATTGCCGGCACCGAAGCGCACATTGACGCGTACCTTGCCGGGTTCGATCTTGTTGTTCGAAACCAGCGCGGTCACGCCATTGGCGAACTCGATCCGCTCGGCACGCAAGCCGAGCAAGGGGCTGGTCGAAGCGATCGTCCCGGGTTTGCCAAAAGCGGGAAGTTGTTTGAAATCGGCCTGGACTGTCGCCAGCCGGTCGTCGCGCGCAGTCACTGGCGCCTTCAGCGCCGCTAGTACAGCGGCATTGCCGCCCGCGGCGGTCGGAGTCGTCAGCACGACGCGCGTTACCGGCGCAGCAAAGATCGCCTTGCTGATATCGAGCATGGCCTTCGGCGTCGCCGCGGCGCGGATCGCCTTGAACATATCGACCTGCCCCTGCGGGCTTGTCACCACCTCGTGAATGTCGACCGCGCGCACCAGATCATCGGCGAGCCGCGCGCCGGGTTCGTTGCGGGCGTTTTCGAGTTCCTTCAGCAGGAACGCCTCGATCTCGTTCGCTTCGCGGTCGATGTCGGCCTGCGAGGGCGGGGTGCTGACGGCGTCGGCGATCACGCCGCGCACATCGGCCAGCGCGGCTTTCCAGTCGCTGAGCGGGACGATCGACGCCATGGTCACGTCGACGCTGCGGCTGACATATTGCTGCTCGACGGTCGCAACCAGATAGCTGCCGCCACTACGCGCGCGGTTTTCCAGCCGCCGGTTGACCAACGCTTGGGCGATAAATTCCAGATAGAGCCGCCGGGTGTTTTCGATCGTGTCGATCCGTTTTTGCCACGGCCGAACCATAGCCAAGGTCAGCGCGAGCGGCTGGTTCGCCTCGACAATCTCGCGCGCTTCCGGCGCCTTGGGGTCGGGTTTGCCGAAATTGGGGGCGACAGGATTCGGCCCTTCGGCGCGCCAGTCGCCATAATATTTCGCGACCAGCCGTGCCAGTTCGGCGGGGTCGGCGTCACCGACGATCACCACCACGGCGCGCTCGGGGCGATACCAGCGTTTGTGAAAGGCGGCGACCGACGTCGCGCTTGCCTTGCCCAGCGATGCGGTCGTGCCGATCGGCGAGCGGTCGCCGAGCAACTGACCGGCGAACAAATGCGCGTTAGTCGCATCGCCGATCCGCTTTTGCGGACCGTCCGATTCGCGCAGTTCGGACATCACGACGCCGCGCTCGGCGGCGACCGCCAGTTCCGAAATCCGCGGTTCGCGGATCATGCCCGACAGCAATTTCATGCTTTCGTCGAGATTGACCGGCGTCACGCTCGGCAGGTCGAGTTGATACACGGTCTGCGTCGGGGTGGTCTGCGCATTCGAATCGCTGCCAAACGTCACGCCGAACCGCTGCCAGATCCGCTTGGCTTCGCCGTCGGGGATATGTTCCGAGCCACGAAAGGTCAGATGTTCGAGCAGATGGGCATAGCCGCGTTCATCCTCGGTCTCGAACATTGATCCCACATCCATCCGGACGCGAATCGACACCTGTCCCGGCGGCACGCCATTGTTGCGCACGGCGTAACGCACGCCATTGGGAAGCGTGCCAAATTGCCATGCGGTGTCGCGCGGAATATCACTGCCAGCATAAAGCCAGTCGCTGCTCCGAGCCGGACTGGTCGCCGTGGTCGGTGCGGTTTCGCCTTGTGCGTTGATGGTGACGGGAAGCAGCAACAGCGCCGCACCGACACTGGCGCACAGGAACGATCGGGAAAAACGAAGCGACATACGCGCGGGGGAATTGGCCATTGGGCCATCTTATCGCGTTCAAACCTTGCTGGCCACCGAACTGTCGCGGCGCTTGTCCTGCAAACCGCATCGGTTTAGCGATGGGGGATGAGCACAATCGACGATCCCCGGCCAGCCGCCCCGATCGCCGCGCTGATTCAGATGACAAGTGGGATCGATCCGGCGGCCAACCTTGCGACGATTGATCGTGCGATGGCTGACGCAGCGACAGGCGGCGCGGCGATGGCGTTCCTGCCCGAAATGTCGCTGCTGCTCGATCGCGATCGCGCGCGATCTGCGGCCCATATCATGTGCGAGGTCGAGAGTGCGTGGCCGACAGCATTGCAGGCGCTGGCGCAAAAGCACGGCATCTGGCTTCATACGGGATCGATGCCGCTGCTATCGGACGAGGGCGAGCGGCGCGCCAACCGCAGCCATGTGATCGCCGCCGACGGCAGCGTCCGCGCCCGCTATGACAAGATCCATATGTTCGACGTCACCCTGCCGACGGGTGAGAAGTGGACCGAATCAGCGGCCTATGCCGGGGGCGATGCACTGGTGGTCGTCGATACTCCGCTCGGCCGGTTGGGGCTCAGCATCTGTTATGACTTGCGATTTCCCGAACTTTACCGCGCGCTGGTCGATCAGGGCGCAACACTAATCGCGATTCCCGCCGCGTTCACGGTGCCGACCGGCGAGGCGCACTGGCACGTGCTAATGCGCGCACGCGCGATTGAGACCGGCTGCCATGTGCTGGCGGCGGCGCAATGCGGCGATCATGAAGATGGCCGCGCGACCTTTGGCCACAGTCTGATCGTCGATCCGTGGGGCGCTGTGGTGGCGGATGCCGGGGCGGTCAGCGACGAAACGGGGTATCGCGTCGCGCTGGCGCCGATCGATGGCGCTGCGGCGAATCGCGCTAGGCAAGCGATCCCCTTGGCGCGCTCACGCGCCATGCGGAACATCACGCTCTAAGCTGCGCACGATCGCGCTTGGGCCACGGTCGGCGGCCGCCATGACCACAGCCCAAGCAACCCAAGGCTATATATCGCGGACGCGCAAAAGGCCCCGAGCGAACTCGGAGCCTTTTGGTAACTTTAGCGATCAGCCGAAAATTACGGGCTGGTCGGCGAGTCGTCGTTGTTGTCCGACGCGATGATGATGCCGCCGATGATGGCTGCGAGCGCGATGATCGCGATGATCCAGCTCGAGCTGCCTTCGAGCTCGCTCTGGCCGTCAACGGCCGAAGCTGCACGGGCTGCGGGAGCGGCCGACGCGGCAACCGGGGCTGCGATCATCGAGGTCGCTGCGAGAGAGATCGCAGCCTTTTTGAGCAGGTTCATTATATTCTCCGTCCACTGGATTAGTCTTGTCGAATCACACCGAAGAAAAATTCCCCGGTCTGCTTCTGCACGGCCCTCTTAGGCACAGCGTTCAGCAAATGCAACGACGATTTGCCCTAGCTCGCCAAATCTTACCAAATTGCTAAATAGAGAGAAAGTTGTTGCAAAAAGGCCACTAGCCGCGGCGAACACGCTCAAAAGATTCGCTTGTGACGGGATAGCCCAGATGCCCCGGAATGCACAAAAACGGCTGACCATCGCGATCTTCAATCCACGGCGTGACCAGTTCCACCGGAAACGCGCGCGAATGCGCCGAAAACTGTTCAAAATCAGCAGCCTGTGCCAAGCGCTCGAGATTACGACGCGTCGGGAAAATTACCGACACCTCAGCGCGATCGGCCATTGCCAGTGTTTCGCGCGCACTCGCCCAGAAAATGTGGCTATGCTCAGCCTCTTCGACCGTCAGTTCGTGGCTGTGCTGCGGCGCGGCGACGGCATAAAATCGCGTGTCGAAGGTCCGCGCCTCTTTGAAATTCGGACACCAGCGAGTGAAAGGTACGAACGAATCCAATGCGATTCGGTCGCCGCGCGCAGCGAGCATGTCCGAGAGGAGGGTTCCGGCAAGCAACGCCCGGCGCGCATCAGCCACGTCTCGGTCTGCCAGCCCCGGCCAGCCGACAGCCAGGCCGGTTTCCTCCAGCGTCTCGCGCAACGCCGCCACGCGCGCCGCACCATCGGCTGCGTCAAGGTCAGGCGCATGCTGACGCGCGACAAGATAATCGTCGGGATCGACCCGACCACCGGGAAACACGACCGCTCCCGCGGCAAATGCCATGGTCGTCGAGCGCTTGACCATCAATATTTCGTCCGGCCCGCCGCCGTCCGATGGGCGCATGATCACCAGCGTCGCCGCAGGGATCGCACCTTCGGGCAGGACTTCCAATGGAGCGGATGGCGGAACGGCACTGGTCATGGCCCCTGCGATAACCGGGCGCTGCTGGCTTGTCATCTTGGCATTGCGGGGCGGCGGGCGTGGGTGCAAGTATGGCGCGGACAAAATGGAGAGCAGGACATTGGGAATCGTTGAAATTCTTGGGGTTGCAGGCAGCCTCAGCCTACTCGCCGGATGGCGGCTGTACCTCACCATCCTGGCCACGGGCACCGCGATGCATTTTGGCTGGCTGCCGCTCCCCGAACATCTCGCCGCGCTGCAGGTACTGGCCAACCCCTGGGTGCTGGGCGTCGCCGCCTTGGGTACGATCGCCGAGTTCCTGGCCGACAAGATCGCCTGGGTCGATTCGGTCTGGGACATGATCCACAGCGTCATCCGCCCGCTCGGCGGCGCGCTGCTCGCGCTCGCGCTGGTCGATGCCTCCGATCCGACCTGGCAGGTGATCGCTTTCCTGCTCGGCGGTGGCGGCGCGTTGCTGAGCCATGGGGCAAAGGCAACGACGCGCGCCGTCGTCAACGCCAGCCCCGAGCCAGTGAGCAATGTTGTGGTATCGACGGGCGAAGATGTGGCGACCGGCAGTCTGCTAGCGCTCGCCATCGCCTTTCCGCCGCTGGCAATCATCATCGCCATCGGGCTGGCGGTTGCGGCGGTTGCGGTGATCATCGCACTGCGCCGCCTGCTCCGCAACATCAAGGCAGGGCTGAAACGGGCGCTGGGCGACGAACCGCCAGCCGCCGATGCGCGCCCGCCTGTTTAGGATCAGGCCGGAAGCAACGCTTTCAGCGGCGTTTCGGTGTCGGCGAGTTGTTCGGCGGTGGCAGTCAGC
Organism: Alphaproteobacteria bacterium; assembly: GCA_018823905.1. Taxonomy (GTDB): domain Bacteria; phylum Pseudomonadota; class Alphaproteobacteria; order Sphingomonadales; family Sphingomonadaceae; genus Sphingopyxis. Next base: position 25,785 of record JAHJHL010000156.1, on the reverse strand, counting down.
CCGGCGGTGACGATCATTCGGCCCTGCACATAATCCTTGGTCGCGTTGACGCAGTCGATCGCGATCACCTTGCCCGCCTTCAGATAGACCACCGAAAAGCTGCGCGTCGCCGGGTCGCCGCGGACCACCGCGCGGTCGTGACCGGTCGAGAGGCCCGCGGTCTGGAGCTTGAGGTCATATTGGTTCGACCAGAACCACGGGATTGCATGATAGGGCGCTTCGTCGCCGACGATGCCCTTGGCGACGACATTCGCCTGGTCGTTGGCGTTCTGGACCGATTCCAGCCGGATCACGACGCCTTCGGCAAAGTCATTCTCATGCGCGGCGCAGTCGCCGATTGCGTAGATGTCGGGCAGGCTGGTCTTGCAGAGCCGGTCGACGAGCACGCCGTTGCCGCCATCCGCGCCCGCCGCGATCAACGGCTCGACTGCCGGAACGATGCCGATGCCGACGATCACGAGGTCAGCGGCGATGACTTCGCCGTCGGCGAGGCGCACCCCGGTGACGTGGGCCGCGCCTTCGATCGCCTCGACTGCCACGCCCAGCCGTAGATCGACGCCATGTTCGCGATGTTCACGTTCGTAGAAGTGCGAGAGCTCAGTTCCCGCAACGCGTGCCAGCACGCGATCGAGCGCTTCGAGCAGCACGACCTTCTTGCCCGCCTTGCGCAGCACCGCTGCCGCCTCAAGTCCGATGTAGCCGCCGCCAATGACGACAATCTGGCCCGCGGTCTCCGACGCCGCCTTCATCGCATCGGCATCGGCGCGCGTGCGCACCCCCTGAACACCGGGCAGGTCACCGCCGGGGATCGGTAGCATCCGCGGGGAACCACCAGTCGCCCAGACGAGCTTGCCATAACCGATCGTTTCGCCGCCATCGGTGGTGACATTGTGCGCGGCCGGATCAACCGATACGACCCGCGTGCCGAGCAGCATCGTCACCTCGCGTTCGTCCCAATATTTGGCAGGACGCAGTTGGATACGTTCGAACTCTTTCTCGCCGGCGAAATATTCCTTCGACAGCGGCGGGCGCTCATAGGGAAGCTCGGGCTCGGCGCCGATGATCGCGATGCTGCCGGTGAATTTTTGCGTGCGGAGCATGATCGCGACCTGTGCGCCGCCATGGCCTGCGCCCACAATCACCACGTCGAACTGCATCGCCTGCTCTCCCGCCATCCGTGCGCGCGTCCCTTGCATGAGACGCAGAACGAGACAAGCCGCGCCGACCCGCCCGCTGGGAAAGAAAAACTTGAAGGGTGGCCGTCGCTGGACCGGTTAATCGCGGCGGGCCAGTCGGGCGCGAATGGCGGCGGTGTAGGTACGGCCCACGCGAAGCTCCGTGCCATCGTTCAGCACCGCGACCAGCGAATGGAACTGCCCGCTCTTCACGCGTTCGACCGCATCGATCCGTACCATCGTGCTGCGATGGATCCGTAGAAACTGTTGCGGCGGCAACAGCCGTTCGAGCGTCGCCAGATTTTCATTGTATAAATAGCTTTGGCCGTCGGCGTGAAGGCGGACATAGTCGCGCTCAGCGCTGACGTGCCCGATATGCTCGGGCTTGATCCGGATATATTCGCCGCCCGCCCGCACCCAAAGCTCGGCCATATGCGGCCGCGCGCCGTCGCCGCTTGCCCTTAAATTGGCCACTACTTCTTCGAGTTCGCGGATCCGGTCGGCGCTGCCTGACTGCTCAACGACCGCACGTGCGCGCTCCATCGCTTTCTGGAACCGTCCGATTTCGATCGGTTTGGTAATATAGTCGACCGCATTGGCATCAAAGGCCCGCAACGCCTGATCATTGAACGCGGTCACAAATATGACGGCAGGCGCGGGGTCGGGAAGATGTCGGAGCAGGTCGAACCCGCTGCCCCCCGGCATCCGGATGTCGAGCAGGATGATGTGGCAGGGCGTTGCGGCGAGGCACGCGTTTGCTTGCGCCACATTGCCCGCCTGTTTCACGTCGCCAACCCACGGCAATTGCTGCGCCAACCGCACCACGCGGCGACGCGCCAGCGGCTCGTCGTCGACCACCAATATTACGAAACCGGACAGCATCTTACCCAAGGTAGCCGGATATCGGCGCGGAACAATGCGGGAGTCAGTTTCGTCTCGAACGAGCTTGCCGACCCGAAACGGGTCGCTAGCCGGTCGGTCACATTACGCAAGCCGATCCGGCTGCTGGCGCGACTTGCGTTATCATCGAACGAGCAAAGATCATTTTCGACACGAATTCGCAGATCGCCGCCCTCGCGCCAAGCCGTGATCCGGATACCAACTTCGCCGGTGCTGGGTTCGACGCCGTGCCTGACGGCGTTTTCAACCAGTGGCTGCAAGATGAGGTTGGGAACCATGACCATCAGCGCGGTCTCCTCGACGTCGATGGTGAACCGCATCCGGTCGGCAAAACGCTCGCGCTCGATTTCCAGATAGTCCTTCTGCAATTCGAGCTCGGCGGCCAGCGTCACATCCATCATCGGGTCAAGCTCGAGCGTCTGGCGGAGGAAAGTCGACAGCGACAACATCATCCGCTGCGCCCGCGCGGTCGCCCCCTCCTCGACCAGTCCCATCGCCGAATTCAGCGTATTGAACAGGAAGTGCGGATTGATCTGATAGCGCAGCGCGCGCATCTGCGCCGCCAGCGCCTCCTCGCGGGCGAGCGCCAGACTGCGCTCGCGGTCGCGGACGTCGAAGCTATAAATCATCGCGATATAAAGACACGACCAGCCGAAAAACATCGCGGTGCTGGAAATCATCGTGTGCCCGAACTGGACATTGTCGAACACCCAGGTGACTGGCCGCACCATCAACAGATAGATGAAGATGTCAAAGACGCTGTAGATCGCCGCGGCCAGGATCGAGAAGGTGAAGGCCACCACGACCTTGGTAAAGATCGACGCCGCACGCAGCCGGAACAGCAGCGCGGTGACGACCAGCGTCAGCGCCGCGCCGAAACTGTTCAATATCACCTTGCCGAATGCCGACGCGATCGGGTCGGTACCGACGATGCCCCACAGCAGGCTGTCCGAAACAAGCACACACAGCCAGAACAGCGCCGCCAGCTTGACCGTCGTCGCGGTAATCGCCCGGCGTTCCTGCACAGCCGCCAGCGGCAGCGGCGCTTGCGGACGCGCATCAGCCTGCGGCGCCATGGCGGATTCCGCCTTTTGTCCGTCAACGCTGGTCATCGCCGACAAGCCATTGGTAGAAAACCCCACCCGTTCATTGTCCCCTGAAAGCCAATCGCCGGTTTCCCCCTCATCCTTCGTTGGCAGTGCGATAGCATCGTCGCGCCATGAAACATATTGACGCATCATTTTATCCATCGCCGCATGCGGCGATGGATGTCCTCGCCCCCGAAGACCGGACAATCATGCTGGTCACCATATCGCGGTATCGCGACGAGGACGTCATTTCGAGGATAAAGTCAGCCCTCCCCGATTCTGAAATCATCAACCTGTCGCAGCTCTACGTCGATCGCGATGCAACCGACGCGGTAGCCATTCCCAATGAGCGGCCGTCGCCGCTGACCGTTCGGCAGCGGGAAATCATGGGCTATCTGCTCCGCGGCCTGTCGAACAAGGAAATCGGTCGCAAGCTCGGGCTGTCGCATTTCACGGTGCGCAATCATGTTTCGAACATCCTGCGCATTCTGGGCTATCCCTGCCGCCGGACCATGCGGCGCTCGCTGACGCCCAACCGCGCCACGCCGATCTACCCCATCACCCTGGCCGCATAGCCGCAGCCCGATCGACACGCGGCGGCGACCGTCGGCGCGTCCACGGCATCCGTCATATGGCTTTGCGCATCGACCATGATCGACCGAGCCCGGCGCCCGGCCGAGCGCAGGATAATAAAATTTCAGCCCCTGCATCGACGCAATCCTGTGGAATATATCGACTTCCACAGCCTAGCCGAGCGCAACCCCGAACCCAAACAACCGCGTGAACCGGTACATGACGTGCCGCACCCCGGCCGGTTAGCGTCGTGACGCCCCACATCGCGGGTCGTCGTTCGCCACGAATTCCAGCCGTTCGATCAACGAAAATCCAAGGAGCGCATTGTCGCCCGCCGGAAAGCGGATCTCCATTCGGCTGTGTCGTTCCTTGCCGAGCTCCATCAGCCAGCTGCCGTCTTCGCGAACCCCCGGCGGCGCATAAGGCGGCCCGACACCGCTGCTGGGATAAAAGGTGACCGCGCTCTTGTGCAACAGTCCGGCCGGATGCTCATTCGGGTCGTCGGGATCGGTGCGCCGCATCGGCTCGGCTGGTCCCGACAAGGTCACCGCCACACCGTCGCGCATCAGATAGGATTGTCCGGTGCGCTGCGATTTCCAGGGTCGGCGTAGTTGCTCCCCTGCTTCAACCGCAAAACCGATCCCGCCCAGGCAGTGATAGCCTGGCCCATCGTCCGGGCGCGCCGGATAAAGCCCGGCGTAGTAGGGATTGTCGAAAGACCGCTCAAAACCCGCCGCCCCATAGTCCGCCTTTCCCGCGATCAGGTCGGCAGGTCGGACACAATCAGACTCGTCGGCGTTATTCAGCTGAAACCGCGCCAATATCGCCTTGTCGGCGGCGGTGCCGTCGAACGACGGCGACGCAACGATCAGCATCGACACCATGCCATCCGACGGCGACGCGCCGGACCGCGTTTCGAGGGCATAACGCACATCGTCTTTGCCAAAACCATCGCGCGCAAATATTGCGTAGGGTGCGGCATCGGGCTGCAGCTCGCCCGAATAGCGAAATGCGATCACCAGATTGGTCGGCGCGCTGCCGGTCGTAAAGACGCCATGTTTGACCGGCCCATCGAACAGCATGAACGCAGAGGTCGGCAGAACCATCGGCGTTGCCGCAATCAGATGATCGTCGCTGATGATCCTGAAGATCGGGCCGACGAGATGCACTGCTTCGTTCGGTCGCGCCGCGATCGACAGATCGCCTTCGCAGACGGTGAGCGGGCCGTGAGCGCCATATTCGGGCGGCGGCGGTGGCGGCAGCGTCGCTTGCGCCGAGGCGGCAATCAGCAGACCGAGCATGGCGAAATACGACAGGCATGGCTTCCCGATCATGGCGTTTCTCTCTCCAATACGATGCCGCGTCGCTGCAGCCATGCGGCCACTGCCCGCCGCGACCGCAATGTCTCGGCGTTCAGCAGGCGGTCGGGGGTCATGAACAGGTAACGCTGGAACGTCTGGCCCTGCGCGTTGCGCGCGGTGGCTGGAGCGCCAGCTTCAAGGAGCGCGAGCACATAGCGCGGCTCGTTAATCTGCGCCGCGACATGCAGCGGCGTGTTGCCCGTCGCATCGGGCAAGGCGACGTCCGCGCCCGCTGCCAGCAGCATGGCGAACTGCCGATCGCGCTCCGCCAGCATCGCCGACATGATCGGGGTGCGATTGCTGCGGCGATTCCGCGCGTCAGGGCTCAGCCCGCGCGCCAGAAGCAGTTGCAGATAGGCCGGATCGCTCACCATCGCGGCGGTGTGCATCGCAGTATCGCCGTCGCGGTCGGGCATCAGTGGGTCGCGTCCTGAATCGAGCAGCGCGCGCATTCCCTCGGGACTCGATCCCGCAGCGATCCATTGCGCGATGCTCGGCTCAACATCCTCGCGTGCGACGGCAACGACCGGCGCACTGGCTTGCGCGCCGTCTGTCGCCGACGCGCCGATAAGGCATGCCCACCACCCCAGCGCCGCGCACGCCAGCTTCCCGGCCGTCCTGTTCGAAATCACCATCCCGCCGACAAGCGCCTTCGGTCGATCAAAGACAACGTCCGTCGATGCACTGGTACGCCGCCCGCCCTGCCGTCGGGCCACGACACGTCCTATCCCCGCCAAAGACGACGGGGCCGCCCGACCTTTTCAGACGGGAGAAAGACCGCGTGGCAATGCTACGGCACAGATATGGCGCGATACGCCGTCCGGTAGTCACCGCCATGGCACTCCTGATAGCGAGCAACAGCGAGTTGTCCGCTGCCGAACCGCCAGCCGCCGATCGCTCGCCAGAATTTCGCCAATGCGTTCGTGACAGCGCCGGCGTCACCGCAGCGATGCAGAGCTGCATGGCGGGCGAATATCGGTGGCTCGATCGGGCATTGAATACTGCATATCGCGATGCGCTGCGCCGGTTGCCGAGCAACGCGGCGCGATCGCGACTGCGCGATCTTCAGCGGACGTGGCTGAAAACCCGCTGGGACATTTGCGCCGATGAGGTCGCCCGGTCGGGAATGGCGGGCGGGTCTGGCGGCCAGCTGGTCGAGGCCAGCTGCCGATCGCGCGTCGTGTCCGACCGCACACAGTGGCTGCGCGAATATCCGCGGCCCATCCCTTATGGAAGATAACCCAAACCAATGGACATGACCGACGCCGCCAAACTCCTGCTCTTTTCGGGCGCTGCCTCGATGCTGTTTTCTACCTTTCTCGGCTTCCTGATGCTGGTGCCGATGCAGCCTTGGGGGCGCCACCTGCTCAAGAGGATGAATTTCAAACAGTTCGGCGCCGCGCATCTCGACTGGCTGATGCTCGGGCTAATGCAGGGGCTGGCCGGGGGTCTGGTCGTGGTTTTTGCCGTCGATCCCGCGCCGTCGGCTGTGTGGGCGATGGTCCTGGGCGGTTGGCTCAATCCCCTCGCCTATGTGTTTCGCGCCTTTGGGGTGAACGCCTTCGCATTCGACGGCAGCGCGACGCAGCGACTGGCGGCGGCGCTGGGGTTGGGTTCGAGTGTGGCGATTGCCTATGCTTGGGTGTCGATCCTCGCCACCTGCTGGAACGGCTGGTGATGGGTGTTGCTGTAGCACCGACGATGCACCGGTGCGTCGCGCATATTGCCCGAGCGCCGCGGGCATGGTGTTCAGCGACATGCGAATGACCTTTCTCCGATCTCACCGATCCGGCGGCCTGACCCGGCCGACACTCTTGGTTGCTCGCGTCGTCACCGCGGGCCTGTTCATGGCGCACGCCGCGGTTCGCATTGCCAACGGGACGATCCCACAGTTCGGTCAATTTTTGGAAGCGCAAGGATTCCCTGCCGGTGAAACGCTGGTTTGGGCGATCACCGTGACCGAGTTGGTCGCCGGAGTCCTGCTGATCATCGGCCGCTTCGTCCGCCCCGCCGCGGCGGCCCTGCTCGCCATCGCCGTCGGCGGCATTGTCCTGATCCACCGGCATTTCGGCTGGTTCGTCGGCGAGCATGGCACCGGCGGTATGGAATATAGCGCCGCTCTGATCATCCTGTTGCTGCTGATCATGGCGGACGATCAAGACCGCCAGCGTCGCTAGCGGGGCCAACTGCGACAATATGTCGTGCTAGCCCATCGCGAAGATTGCAGCGGACCACCGATCACGGCAATTTGAGCCATCGATTCATGTCACGCCGACGGACGCTGTCGCCTGTAGCCCTTTATGGCAACAGCGGCGCCCGAGCTTCAAATCCGCCAATGGGTCGCTTGGTGGTGAAGGGGCTCGCAGCGATGCGAGCTCCTTCCTTTTTCGCCAGAAAAGGCGAACCGGTACGTCATGTTACTGGCATCGCTCGCCGTGTTGCGCGACCAAGCCACCGATGCCGCCGCAATCGTCAGGGGCAGCGGAGTTTCAGCGCGCCATGCAGATGCCACACGCCGAACGGATATTGGTTGCCGACGATCACCCCATTTTCCGCGATGGGATGTGCCGTCTGGTCGGTGGCGCTTTTCCACAAGCGGACATTGTCGAAGCCGGTAGCGTCGACGAAATCATGACGCTGACCAACGGCGGCGCCTTACCCGCCCTGTTTATCCTCGACCTGATGTTCCCGGGCATGGATCCCCTAACCACGATCGGAGTACTTCGCGGCCAGTTTCCGAAATCGTCGCTGATCATCATCTCGATGACCGACGATGCCGAGACGATTCAGTGCGTTATGCGACAGGGCGCCGACGGCTTTATCGGTAAAGCGATGCCGTCCGACGCGATGCTGGCGGCGATCAAGGCAGTACGCAGCGGCGATACGCTGGTGCTGGTCCCCGCGACTGCCTCGATAAACCCCCAGCCACCCGCCCAACGACGGAGCCAGGATCTCACTCCGCGCCAGCGCGACGTCCTGTCGCAGCTGGCAATGGGTAAGACAAACAAGGAAATCGGGCGCCAGCTCGACATATCGCCGTTCACCGTCCGGATCCATGTTTCGGCCCTACTGCGAATTTTGGGCGCCCATACCCGGACGGAAGCCGCAGCAAAAGCCAATGCCATGGGGCTGCCATAGCTCCGACTTGCGTCAGGACCCTAACCGTTCGGCATCACTCCCGCCGACTCCGCAACGCAGCAATGGCCGATCGCAGTTCGGCCGGGCGCACCGGTTTTTTGAGCACAAGAATGTTCGCGTCGGCGATGATCTCTTCAATCGCCATTTCGTCGTGCCCGGTCATCACAATCGCCATCGGTGGGGGCACCTGGTTCCGATGCATCGCGATGCAATCGGCCCCTGTCACTCCGCCACCGACATCGAAATCGGTCACAATCAAATCGCATGGCTGCGCATGCGGCGGAACGACGGACCACGCAGCCACGTCAGCGCCCCACGTGCGGAGCAGATGTGCGGTGGCATCGAGCACGTCGATATCGTCCTCGATCAGCAGGACGCGCAAACCATGCAGCGGCACAGAATAGCTGTCGCGATCAACCACCCGCGGCACCGCCTCCGCGGCGACCAGCCCGTGAATCGCAACGGAGGTACCATGGCCCGGCCTGGAGCGAATTTTGGCGTCGAGGCCCATCAGGTCGCCAAGCCGCCGGACAATCGAAAGTCCCAAGCCAACGCCCTGCATATCGGCGTTACCCAATTTACGGATTTGATAGAATTCGTCGAACAGCCGCGGCAGATGCTCGCCCGCGATACCCGGGCCGCGATCGATCACCCAGATCGAAACGCAGACGCCGCGCGCGCGACACCCGATCAGGACCGGCCCACGCGGGGCGTATTTGATCGCGTTCGACACCAGATTTTGCAGCATTGTCAGCAGTAGCGCCTTGTCGGCCAGAACGATCCGGTCGGTGGCCACAAAGCGCAGGTCGACACCCGCCCACGCGGCGCTCACCTGGTTCTGCTGTTCGAGCAGGCGAAACAAATCGCGGATCGCAACGGGTTCCAGCTTCGGGGTCACGGCGCCGCTGTCGAGCGTCGAGATGTCGAGCAGAGAGCGAAACAGCTCGGCGACACCTTGCAGCGATCGATCAATACGATCGACGATACCGCGCTGTTCGGGCGCCAGCCCGGTTTGCGTCAAGCTGTTAAGGAATAGCCCAATTGCGTGCACCGGTTGCCGCAGGTCGTGACTGGCCTGCGCGAGGAAACGAGATTTGGCGGTGTTGGCCTCCTCGGCATCGCGCCGCGCCTGCTCGATGTGGCGAAGCAGCGTCTGGATATAGACGGGTACGATAAGCGCCGTCAGCGACAGCGTGAAAACAAGGATGGGATTGGCCTGCCAATATGGCGTCAGCACCGCAATCACCGCCAGCGTGAGCTGCACCATGACCGCCGCCGCGATCATATAGCGCGATCCGAATCGCAAGCCGTTACCGACTGTCACCCACATGATGATTGCGTAAGTCGGAAGCATCGCGGCGCCGCCCGCGATGATCGCGAACGCAAGGCCGGCAAAATCGTTCGCCATCCCGAAAACCCGGCGCGCCGGATAATGTCCGGGAAAGCGGATGATGAGGTACAGAAGCCCGATGGCAAGCGGCGTATAGCAGGCGAAATATGTGAGCACCTCGATCGCCCACGGCTGGACCCGCTGCTCGGGCGACACGATGACGCTTGCGACAAGGGCATAGGCTGAAACCAGCACCAGGATGAAAAGCCGAATCCAAGCCTGCATCCGTTCCGACGCATCTTCGGCTGGCGCGCTTTTCAGGCGGCGGAACAAAAACCCCGCTCCATCACCCTGTCCGGAAGCGATGATCCCGCTCCACATAGCAGCTCACATCCTTGGTTTCACGCGCGCAACAGCGCTCGGTCACAGCATGCTTAGGTTGCCGGTCAAAAACGCAGGGGTGCAAGCCCACCGATGCACCATGACATCTTCCCGCGTGATGCGTCGGAGGCAGCGCGATGGCGGTGGGCTAGCCAGACGCGCGGGGTTTTCGCCGCAAGGCAGCGACTAACAGCCAGCGGCGGTGACCCATGCCATGTCCCACAGCCTTGGCATCGTCCCAACAACAGGAAGCGACGTCGTCCAAACCCCGAACGGCGCCGCTTCTCTATTCCGTATTTCTCCGGCGCCCCCTGATCGATACCGAGCGATGATGTCTTACCCACTCAGAAAGCCTGTTTGACGTTAATCAACACGCCCTGATCGACCCCCGCTCCGCTGTTGTCGCGACGCGAATATTCGACATCAACCGCGGTTCGATCGCCGATCATTATCTCGACACCAAAGCCCATCAAGAACCGGCTGCGCGCATAGCCGGTGAGCGGCACGCCGTTGAATGGTCCCGATATCTGGTCGAAATAGGCGACGAGTGCCTCGCTGTCGCGTTCGATGTCGCGCTGATATTCCAGCCGCAGCCGCGGTAAGAAAAAGCCGTTTTCGACCGCAATCCGATAGTCGATTTTGGCCCCTGCCCCGATCGATGTGAACGCCACATCCTGATCGAGATAGGTCAGGTCGAACACCGAGCCGCTGTTTTCGGTATAGCCGTTCAGCGTGCCGCGCTGCGCATCGATCCGCGCATAAGGAGTGAAGCGCCAGTCGCCGCTTTCAATGTCGGCGCCCGCCGAAACCGAGCCGAACCATTGGCGGCCGCTACGCGACGAATTGACCATTGCGCCCGACAGCGTGACGTAGCGGCGCAGATCGAAATCGAGCCACTGATAGCCCGCCAGCCAGTCGACATAGAAACCGCCGCCGAGCAGGTGGCTGCCATAGATCGCCAGCGTTTTTGCCTCGCCTTCGCTCTGCGATCCGTTGCGCCCGACATCGGTGGTTTCGCGGCCTAAGCCGACGCCGACGCCCGCGGCAAAGGACGGGTTGAACCGGTAATCGGCACCAAAGGTCACGCCCTCCGATTCAAAGCGTTCGGACGGGCGCCCGGTCTTTTCATCGCGGTCACCCCAGCGGATCGTACCACCGGCCCAGATCGAGAGCGGCGACGCGGTGCTGCCACCAGATCCGTCGGCGTTGGCCGCCGAGGTCGTGCCGTCACCAGCCTCCGCCGATCCGATCGCACCGCCGCCGAGAAGGCCGCCGCCCATCGCGCCGCCGGTGAGCGGGCCACCGTGCGGATTGGTCCCAAAGCCGCCCGGCTGCCGGTTCGCGCCGCCAGCCGCATTGCCGCCGACATTGGCGCAGATCGGGTTGGTCCATGCGGTGATCGTATCGATGCAATGATCCGATGCGTTGATCCGGAGCGAGTTGCTGAACCCGCCGCTACCACCGCCGCGGCGCAGTCCCTCGAGCCGGCGATTGAAATTGCCGACCTGGATATCGACAAAGCGGCGCGCCGAATTGACCTGCGCCTGGACCAGCCCGCGCACTTCGGGATCGTTCGCGGGGTTGGGCCGCGCAACGATCCGCAAGGTGTAAGTGACCGTCGCGGTCGACGGAGTGCCGCCGGTGCTGTCTGTGACGGTGATCGCAAAGGTCGCGTCGCCGGATCCGGTTGGTGTTCCGGCAATCACCCCGGTGGTCGCGTTGATCGTCAGGCCCGCAGGCAGCGCGCCCGAACTGACCGCGAAGCTGTATGGTGCGATGCCCCCCGCCGCGGTGAGCTGTTGACTATATGCCACGCCCTGCGTTCCGCCCGGCAGCGTCGCCGGGGTGACGGTGATCGTCGAATTGCCCACATTCAACGTCAGGCTCGCGGTGCCAATCTGGCCATTGGCGTCGGTCACATTGACGGTGAAGGCAAAGGCGCCCGCTGCGGTCGGTGTCCCCGATACGATGCCGCCCGGGGAAAGCACGAGTCCCGTGGGCAACGCGCCGCTGCTCAAGGCAAAGCCATATGGCCCGACCCCGCCTGCGGCCGTCAGCGTTGCCGAATAAGCCGCTCCCGCGGTGGCGACGGGCAAGCTCGTGGGGGTCACCGTGACCAGCGGAGCGACGACGGTCAGGCTGTAACTGCCCTGCACCGTGAACGGCGCCCCTGCCCCGGTCGATCCGGTGTCGGTGGCAGTGACCGCAAAGCTGAAATTCCCCGATTCCGTCGGCGACCCGGAAAGCAGTCCGGTCGACGGATCGAGGGTCACGCCCGCCGGCAGATTGCCGGTCAGGCTATATGTATAGGGGCCGACGCCGCCAGTCGCGGTGATCGCCTGGCTATACGCGGCCGCATAATTGGCGGTAAAGTTACCCGTCGCGGGGGTCAGCGCCAGCGTCGGTGCGCTGACGACCAGCGTGAAGGTCTCGCTCGTGTTGAACGGTCCGCTGCCGGTCGAGGCATCGGTGGCCGATACCGCAAGCGCAAAGCTGCCCGCGCTTGTCGGGGTACCCGACACGGTCACGCTGTTCGCGCTGGTGCCGCTGATCGCCAGCCCGGTTGGCAGGTTGGTCACTTGATAGCCCGCGAACGGCTGCGCGCCGCCGCTGAAGGTGAAGGTCTGGCTGTACGCGGTCCCCGCCGTCGCGGTGAGCGGCCCGCCCGCTGCGATGGTGATCGCCGGATTGGCAACGGCAATGGTCACCGTTGCGGGCGCCGACGTCCCACCGGCATTGGTCGCGGTATAGGTAAAGCTGTCGCTTCCCGCGAAGCCCGCGTTCGGGGTGTAGGTGATGCTGGTGCCGCTCGCGACCGCTGTGCCGTTCGCCGGGGGCGTCGCAATGGCAACGCTCGCCGCCACGCCACCGGTGACGTTGAGCGCGATCGGATTTGCGGTGCTGCCATAGACGACCGTCGCCGACACCGGGTTGGCAACCGGCGCGGGTTGTTCGATTTGCACCGAATAATTTTGCGTCGCCGTATAAGGGCCGTCGCCGGTGCTGCTGTCGGTCGCGGTCACGCCAAAGTTGAAGGTACCGAACGCGGTCGGCGTACCCGACAACAACCCGCCCGCTGACAACGTCAGCCCCGCGGGCAGCGCGCCCGTCGTAACTGCATAACTGTACGGCGCGGTACCACCGCTCGCGGGGTTCAGCGACGCATTATAGGCAAAGCCGACCTGACCGCCCGCGAGCGTCGTCGGGGGCAGCGTCACCACCGCCGCGCCGATCGTCAGCGTATAGGCGCGGCTGCCGGTCTGGGCGTTGGCGTCGGTCGCGGTCAGGGTGAAATTATAGGTGCCGCCCGCAGTCGGCGTACCCGCGATGGTCCCGCCCCCCGACAATAGGAGTCCAGGCGGCAACGCGCCCGCGGTCACCGCATAACCATAGGCCGCAACCCCGCCTGACGCCGTTGCCGTCTGGCTGTAGCTCGTCCCGACGGTTCCGTTCGGCAGGGTTTCGGGTGCAATCGTGATCGTCGGCGTCGGCACCTCGATCGTATAATTTTGAGCGATCGTGAACGGCGCACCCGCACCGGTCGAACCGGTGTCGGTCGCGGTGACGGTGACGGGATAGCTGCCCGGTGCGGTCGCCGTGCCGCTGATCTGGTTGCCGGTGAACGACAGCCCCATGGGCAATGCCCCGCTAAGACCATAGGTGAACGGTCCAACCCCGCCGCTTGCAGCAAAGGCCTGCGTGAACGGCGCGTTATAGGCGGCGGTCAAGGAGCCAGCCCCCGGCGTCAGGGACAACGTCGGCCCCGCGACGACCAGCGTGAAGGTCTGGCTCGCGCCAAACGGCCCGTCACCGGTCGACGCATCGGTGGCCGATACGGTCAGCGCGAAGCTACCCGCGCTGGTCGGTGTGCCGATGATCTCGATAGTGTTAACGCCGCTGCTCCCTGCCTGCATCCCGGCGGGCAGGCCGGTGACCTGATAATTGGTGAAGGGCTGCGTACCGCCATTGAAGGTGAAGATTTCATTGTACCGCGTGCCGACCGTCGCAGTCAGCGGACCGCCCGCGGTGACCGTGATCGCCGGGTTGGCGACGCTGATCGTCACCGTGGCGGGGGCTGAATCGGCGCCATTGTTGCTCGCGAGATAAGTGAAGCTGTCAGACCCGGAGAAACCGGTATCGGGGATGTAGCTGATCGTCATTCGGTCGACGATGGCGCGGCCGTTGGTCGGCGGCGTGACCACCGCGACCGAGTTGGCGGTGCCGGTGATGCTGAGCGGAATCGGAGTCAGCCCAGCGCCATAGGGCACGTTCGCAGTTACCGCGCCGACGACGGGCGGCGTGTTGACGATGTTGATCGAATAGCTTTGCTGGACAACCTGCGGCCCGACGCCGGGGTCGCTGTCGGCCGCGGTCACGACGAAACTGAACAAGGCGGCCACCGTCGGGGTTCCGGTAATCGCTCCGGTCGACGACATGGTCAGGCCATGGGGCAGCTGGCCCGAGGCCAGTACATAGCTATAGGGGGCAACGCCGCCGGTGGCCGACCCGATCTGCGCCGAGTAAGCAACATCAGTCGCCCCGTCGGGCAGCGTCGTCGGCGGCAGGACGAGCGGGACGCGCGCAACGGTGATCGAATAGGCGCGCGCACCGGCATAGGGTCCAGGCGCCGCGGTCGCATCAGTCGCAGAGATCGTGAAGCCCCAGGTGCCGCTCAGGCTGGGCGTTCCCGACAGCGTGCCGTCGGACGCGAGCGTCAGTCCGGGCGGCAGCGCGCCGGATGTCACCGCAAAGCTGTACGGCGCGATCGATCCGTCGGCGGTAATCGTCTGGCTGTACGCGACGCCAAAGGTCGCGTTGGGCAGCGTCACCGGGTCGAGCTCGATCGTCGGCGGCGCGACCGACACCGTATAGGCGCGGCTGGCCGTGTAAGGTCCGGGCGCGCCGCTGCTGTCGGTGGCGGCGATGGTGAAGTTGAAATTGCCCGCGGCGACCGGAGTGCCGGAAAGGGTGCCGTTCGGATTAAAGCTCAACCCGGCGGGAATGGTGCCCGCGGTCACTGCATAGCTGTAGGGCGAGACCCCGCCACTGGTGGTCAGGATCGCGCTATATACGATACCGACGGTGCCGCTGGGCAGATTGACCGGCTGGATGTCGAGCGGCACGTCGTCGTTGGTGATCGTACCGGTGCCGGAATTGGCGCCGATAGTCGCGTTGGTCACGCCCGACATGGTAACGGTGAAGCTTTCGTCACCTTCCGGGGCGGTGTCGCTGTTGACGGTGACCGGAAAAGTCTTGCTGGTTTCGCCGGGAGCGAAGGAGAATCCTCCGCTCGCCGCGACATAGTCGCTCCCCGCGGTGGCGGACCCGTTGGCGGTCGCCACATTGACGCTGACGCCAAGGTCGCTCGGCGCATCGAGCGTCATCACGAAGTTCAGCGTCCGCGTGCCGATATTACCCTCGACGATCGACGGGCTGCTGATCGACAGCGTGGGCTGCGGATCGTCGTTGGTGATCGTGCCAGTGCCCTGCTGTCCGTTGACGAACGCACCGACCACATTGGCAATGCGAACAGTGAAAGTCTCATTCGCCTCGTTCAGCAGGTCGCCGTTGACGACGACGGTAAAGGTCGCCGAGGTCGCGCCCGCAGGGATCACGACGCCCGTCTGGCTGTTCGCGACATAATCCTGGCCCGCTGTGGCGGTACCGTTGAACGTTGCGATGTCGAAGGTCACACCCCCGGCAGCGGCGGGTGCCGACAGACCGACGGTAAAGACCGCGTTGGTCGTGCCGCTGTTCCCCTCCGCAATCGTTACGCTGTCGACCGCAACGCTGGGGAAATCGTCGTTGAGGATCGTCCCGGTCGCGCTGTTCGGCGCACCGACCGTATAACCAGCGCCCGACGCTAAGGTGATGATGACCGTCTCATGGGGTTCGATTAGGCCGTTGTTGTTGGGATTGACGATGATCGTCTGACTGGTCGCACCCGCGGCGATGACCACAGAAGTTCCGATCGGCGCATAGTCGTTGCCGTTAATCGCGTCCCCGCCGATCGTGTAATTTATCGTCAGCGGCGACACGGCCGCGGTGTTCAGCGCGACTGTGTACACCAGGTCCGGCCCGTCATTCTCCACAACGCTTGCGGGCGAAACGGTAATCGACGCGGTCGGCACATCGTCGTTCAGGATCGTACCCGTCGCTGAAGCCGGCGCTCCGACCACATAACCAGCCCCTGCCGCGACGGTCAGGATGACGGTTTCGTTCGCTTCGACCGTGCCATCAACGGTCGGGTCGATGATGACGGTCGCGGTGGTGGCATTGGCCGCGATCGTGACCGACGCCACGCCGCCGCTATAGTCGGTTCCCGACGTCGCGGTTCCCGACGTCGTCAGGTTGACGGTTAGCGGGCTGGCGCTGGCGGCGCTGCGCGTGACCGTATAGATCAGATTGGTCGCGCCATCTTCGGATACCGATGCCGGCGATACCGCGATCGAGACGGTCGGCGCCGCAATCACGTTGATGGTCAAGGTCTCGAGTTCGTAATATTGACCCGGCCCCGTACTCGCGTCGGTTACCCGCAACTGAATGGTCGCTGTGCCGGTGCCGGTGGGCGTTCCGGTAATCAGTCCGCTCGACGACAAACTCAGCCCGAATGGCATCGGCGTACCCGGAGGCTCGGTTGCATAGATGTACGGCGACACGCCACCGTTGGTAGCCAGTTGCGCCGATGCGGGCGCCCCCGATACCAATGTGACCGTCGGCGTTGCCAGCGACAGGCTGGGGTTCTGCACCGTCCCGGTGTAGCCCTTGTCAACGAATTGCGCCGTCGGCGACGTACTGTCCGTGGCGCGCACGCTGAACGAATAGGCGCCGCGCTGCGTTGGCGTCCCCGACAATATACCACCGTTTGTGAGCGATAGACCGGGCGGCAAGACACCCGATTGCAGCGCGTAGCTATAGGGAGCAAGCCCCCCGCTTGCAGTCAAAGCCTGCGAAAACGCAGCGCCCGCGGTCAAAGTCGGCAAGGAACCCGGAGTAACCGTGATCGGTGAGGCCGACGCATTGATCGTGATCGTAAACTGAATATCACCGGAACCGGCCAGAGAGCCGTCGGAAAGTTCAAAGACGTCGGTCGAGCCGATGCCGGTGGTGCCGTTGTGACTATAGTCCAGAAACCATTGACCGCCCGTACGCCTTGTCGTTGCGGTGCCATGATCCTCAAAGTCCGCGGGGACGGAAGACCCGCCGTCGATATCGCCGAGCCCCCCGTTTCCAGGGAATTCGCAATCGGAGATGTTGATCGTCACGGTGCCGCCACTAGTCACCGTGGCGCTCTGCGGCGGGCATTCCGCCGACGTATGCTGCGCACTGGCAGCCTGCGGCACCATCGCGCCAAACACGATCAGCACCGCAATCGCCATCCACCGCGCCATCGCCAAGCGCAAAACCGCAAGATTCATGATATTCCGTTCCCCGCGCAGCCCGCCAAATGGCAAAGGCGCCCGCGGCGAACCCTAGGGAAATGAACAAGTCACCACTAGAAAGGGAAACGTACTAGTTCACATAAGGTGAGAGCCCCAAGCACATCGAATTACGCCATTTTTATTGCCTATTCCAAGAACAAGCCGCCGCGCAGAAATTCCGCCGATCACGATGGACCGCTCGCGAAAAGCATAGGCCGCGATCCTTAAGGAAAATCTGTGCAACACCGCTTGTTTTCGCTCCATCTCGCTGATACACGCGCGCCTCGTTGCCGCTTTAGCTCAGTTGGTAGAGCACATCATTCGTAATGATGGGGTCACAGGTTCGAGTCCTGTAAGCGGCACCATAGCTCCCGAAAATCTGTAACCGGACGGCCTGCGCCCACCGCGCAGTGATCAGGCCAGCCTGCCGCTGGCTTGCATTTCGTTGCCGCGCGATATTCCACCAACAACAGCGCCAGCCGCGACCGAAATGGGTCGCCCCAACGGGGCAATTCAGCCCAACCAGCAATAAAAAGGAAATGGTGCCCCGAAGACGACGAAAATGGGCACTCAATTCATTGGAAAATTTCGGTCCTACGAAGCCAAATGTAGCCGTTACCACCCGCCTGTTCCCCCTTCGCTCACCTAGAAGAGAGCAGCCTACCCGCAGGAATGAGGGAAATGTTCAGACGGACAACCTTGGCGCTGCACATGTTCGGGACGCGGATTATGATGTCGCTAGCCACCATCGCGCCTCGCGGCGAAATCGGCGGAAATCTGCCGGATTTCTAATATTATTGAACTGTACTATTACGATCAATCACTTTTTTTCTCGCTACTACTTCCAGCGCAGTACGAGCGCGGGCTCAGGTCGCGTAGAGACGGTGCAGGCGACCAGGGAGACCTCAACGGGGGAAATTATGGGATGCAAAGCACAGCGGCATCAAAAGCCGCT
This sequence comes from Alphaproteobacteria bacterium, assembly GCA_018823905.1. Classification (GTDB taxonomy): domain Bacteria; phylum Pseudomonadota; class Alphaproteobacteria; order Sphingomonadales; family Sphingomonadaceae; genus Sphingopyxis. Next base: position 7,463 of record JAHJHL010000156.1, on the reverse strand, counting down.
TAGAAGCTAGAAACCCTTAGCAACAGCCAAGCCGAAAGCCGCAGATTTCTGTGGATTTCTGTGTTTTAGCGATATCGATTCCTGGGCTCAAGAAATTTCCGGTAACCAATTGGGTTCAAACTCAGGACCAGACTATCCTTGCCGCAAAAGTACGACGAGCATCTCGAGCGTATCCGGCGCCGGGTGATAGGCTGCAGTGACGAAGGCAAAAAACCGCTGCCACCGTTCTCGCTTAACGCCCCACCGAGCGCTTGACGAAGCGCCGGACGCGCGGCCCGTCATCGCCTATGCAGAATGAGCGGAGCTCCGCCCAGTTCCCGGCATCTGCCTTGGTGCGGCGCTGATTGTGCCGGACATACTCCACCCATGTAGTAACAAAAAACTGCTCGGCCCAGATTTCCGGGTCCGCAAGATCCTGTACCAGCGCCCAGTCGCGCGCTCCGTCTCGCAGCCGGATACGGCGGCGTTCCGCGATAGTTCGCAGGAACCGCGCCTCGCATGCTGGCGAGACCCGATATTCGATCGCGATGAGGATCGGACCCGTTCGTGCTGTGGCCGGCATCGCCATATGCGGCTCGCGCCAGCCGTCGAGTGGATCGAGACCCGTGCCCTCGGTCTCCCGAAGAGGGCGATAATAGCCGCCTGCGAGACACGCCAGGGTTAGGAGTCCAGCCGAGACTAGCGAAGTTTCCATGCTCGCGCGCTCCGCGATCCAGCCGAACAACCAGCTGCCGATGGTCATGCCTCCAAACGCCATCGTCTGATAAATCGCAAGCGCGCGCGCCACGACCCAGCGGGGAGCCGCAAGCTGCACCGTCACATTGAAGGTCGAGAGCTTCACGAGCCACCCTGCCCCGACGACGACGATAGCGGCGCAGCTCAAAAGCAATGCCTCACTGACCGCGAAAACAATCGTGCCCATGCCAACCGCGAACGTGGCGCTCGTCACCGATGCCTCCGCGCTATAACGCCGTCTAGCCGCGGGAAGAACGCTTGCGCCGACGACTGCGCCGCCCCCGAATGCTCCGAGCAACAGACCATAAGCCCACGGACTTCCGGCAAAGTTCTTCGCCGCAATCGGCAGAAGCGCGGGGATTGCAGCGGCGCCAACCCCGAAGAATGCAGCGCGCGCCATCAATCCGCTCAGCGCGGGCGACATTAGCACGTAGCGTATCTCCTCCTGGATCACCAGCTGGGTGTTGCGGGCGATGCGGGCGGAGAAGTCTGTCGGCAGCGCGATGGCCTCGTCCAGCGCGTTGGTGTGCAGCGACTGCGTGCCGCCAAGCACGGCAGACAGCGCCTCCAGCGTGGTACGGATGACGTTGTTGTAGGGATCCTGCTCCTGCAACGACTCGCCGGAAGTCTGACAGTGCGTGCGCAGCATCTTCGATTTTTCGTTCTTCGCGCCAAGCTCGGTCATCACCTCGTGCCACAGCAGGCGTGCGGCGCGCATCTTGGCGATCTCCATGAAGAAGTTCATGCCGATCCCCCAGAAGAACGACAGGCGCGGCGCGAAGGCATCGATATCGAGGCCCGTTTCCATCGCGCGCTTGGCGTATTCCTTGCCGTCCGCGATGGTGAAGGCAAGTTCCTGCACCGCCGTCGCCCCGGCCTCGTGCATGTGATAGCCGCTGATCGAAATCGAGTTGAAGCGCGGCATGTGCTGGCTGGTGTAGGCGATGATGTCCGACACGATCCGCATCGAGGGCGCAGGCGGATAGATGTAGGTGTTGCGGACCATGAACTCCTTCAGGATGTCGTTCTGGATGGTGCCGCTGAGTTTTTCCTGGCTCACGCCCTGCCGCTCTGCCGCCACGATGTAGAACGCCATGACCGGGATTACTGCCCCGTTCATGGTCATCGAGACACTCATCTCGTCGAGCGGTATCTGGTCGAACAGGATCTCCATGTCGCGCACGGTGTCGATGGCGACGCCCGCCTTGCCCACGTCTCCGCGCACGCGCGGGTGGTCCGAATCGTAACCGCGATGGGTGGCAAGGTCGAAGGCGACCGAGAGGCCCTTCTGCCCCATCGCCAGGTTACGGCGATAGAAAGCGTTCGATTCCTCCGCCGTCGAAAAACCCGCATATTGCCGGATCGTCCAAGGGCGGCCTGTGTACATGCTGGCATAGGGGCCGCGCGTATAGGGCGCAAAGCCGGGCAGGCCGGGATCCAGCCCCTCCGCATCCTGCGCCGTGTAAAGCGGCTGAACCTCGATCCCCTCCGGCGTGCGCCACACAAGATCACGGCCTCTTATTTCCTTTGAAGCGCGCTCCTGCCAGTCAATCTTTGTATTTTTGTCGGTCATAGCGGCAGGTTATCGTGCTTCTTCCACGGGTTCTCGAGCTGTTTGCCTGCCAGCTTGCGCAGGCCCAGCGCGATGCGGCGGCGGGTGGAGCGTGGGTAGATCACTTCGTCGATGTAGCCACGTGATGCCGCTACGAAGGGGTTGGCGAAGCGGTCTTCGTATTCCTTCGTCTTCTCGGCTATCTTGTCAGGGTTGTCGCGGTCCTGGCGGAAGATGATCTCCACCGCGCCTTTCGCGCCCATCACCGCGATCTCGGCGGTAGGCCAGGCGTAGTTGAGGTCGCCGCGCAGGTGCTTGGATGCCATCACGTCATAGGCCCCGCCATAAGCCTTGCGGGTGATCACGGTGATCTTGGGCACGGTCGCCTCGGCATAGGCAAACAGCAGCTTTGCGCCGTGCTTGATGATGCCGTTGTGCTCCTGGCTGCTGCCGGGGAGGAAGCCGGGCACGTCCAAGAATGTCACGATCGGGATGGAGAAGGCATCGCAGAACCGCACGAACCGGGCGGCTTTGCGGCTGGCGTCGATGTCCAGCACGCCAGCGAGCACCATCGGCTGGTTGGCGACGAAGCCCACGGGCTTGCCTTCGATGCGGCCGAAGCCGGTGATGATGTTCGCGCCGTGCTTTGGCTGAATCTCGAAGAAGTTGCCATCGTCGACAACCTTACGGATCAGCTCGTGCATGTCGTAGGGCATGTTGGAACTGGCCGGGATCAGCGTGTCGAGGCTGTCCTCGTGCCGATCCCACGGATCGTCTGTCGGCAGTTCGAGCAGCGGATCGCGGTTGCTCTCGGGCACGAAGCCGATCAGCTCGCGCGCGGCCAGCAGCGCCTCGATATCGTTCTCCAGCGCAAGGTCGGCAACGCTCGTCTTGGTGGTGTGCACCACCGCGCCGCCCAGGTCCTCCTGCGTGACTTCCTCGTTGGTGACGGTCTTCACAACGTCCGGCCCGGTCACGAACATGTAGGAACTGTCCTTCACCATGAAGATGAAGTCGGTCATGGCGGGCGAGTATCCCGCCCCGCCCGCGCACGGCCCCATGATGCGGCTGAGCTGCGGCACGACCCCGCTGGCGAGAACGTTCTACTGGAACACCTCGGCATAGCCGCCAAGGCTGGCCACGCCTTCCTGGATGCGCGCCCCGCCGCTGTCGTTGAGGCCGATGACGGGCGCACCGACCTTCATGGCGTTGTCCATCACCTTGCAGATCTTCTCCGCATGACGCTTGGACAGACTGCCGCCGAATACGGTGAAATCCTGGCTGAAGACGTAGACCAGTCGCCCGTTGATCGTGCCGCTGCCGGTGACGACACCATCGCCCGTTATCTTCTGGTCCTGCATCCCGAAATCGACGCAGTCGTGCTCGACGTAGGTATCGAGTTCCTCGAAGCTAGTGGGCCGAGGCTCGCGTGGGCCAATGACAATGTTCACAGAAAACCCACGCCAGTGGACCGTGGGGCTAATCACACAGATCATGTTGCCTGGTTACCGGTTACCATGCGCGGTCCAACGAGATGCCCTCAACTCAGTATCAAGCACCTTCAATAACTCACAAATACGGCGCAGGAGCTTCGCGATATTCTATCGAGCGGGGGGACCTGAGAATATTAACTACTCGCTTGTAAACCGCTATCAGTTTCGCGTCGGGCGCGGCCTCGCCAACTTCAACAACACAACCGTGTGTCTCGATTCGCCTCCTTCTGCGCCGGGAACGCCGAAGACTGGGCATTCTAACAAGCTGTATGGCTAGCAAGGGGTTTTCAACTTCCACCGGATAGTTGTTCCGACGCTCTCCTTTCCTCTAATCACTTCTCTAGCAATCAGTCTTGCAAAGCAATTGCCGGCCTTTTATCGAATAGCGTGAGGATCTGATTGGCGGCACGCGTTGGCGCATCCTTGCGACAAACCAGAACCGTCTCGAGACATTCGGAATAGTCCCCCAGTGGACGAAAGACTACACCTTTCAGACCAAGATTGCAAAGCGACTCCGGTGCGAGCACGAGGCCGACGCCGGCGGCAGCAAGGCAGGCTGCGCTTACGAAGTCTTCGGTACTTAAAATTTCCGGCATCACGATCCCACCTGCCTTCGCCAGGCGACGAACGGAATCATTCAGCCCGACCTGTTCGCGAAATTGCGGCACAATGAAGCGCTCGCCGGACAACTCCCTCGATATGATCTCGTCTGCCTCAACAAGACGATGGGTCGACGACATGCACACCATCAGCGCCTCGGAACAGATGACCGTTGCAGTGCCACCCGGTAGATAGGAGGGGCGCGGCCTGACCAGCGCCATGTCAAGGCTGCCAGCTTCCAGCGCGGCAAGCTGCTCAGGCGTTTCCATCAGGCGTGGCAAAACTGTCAGTTCAGGCAGTGCCGCTCGTAAGCGCGACAGGATCCTAACCAACGAGCCATTCATCGCGGCTGAGAAGACAAAGCCAATGCTAAGCGGACCACTGCTGTCGCGAGCGAGATTACGGCCCGATCGCTCAGCCCGATCCAACTGACGGAGCGTCTCTCTAGCTTCTTCCAAGAAAAGTTGTCCAACGTTGGTGGCATGGATGTTGACCTTCGCACTGCGATCAATCAGTTCAACGCCGAGTTGGTCTTCGAGCCGCCGCAGACGTTTGCTCACGACTGACTGAGCAATACCCAGCACGTCAGCGGCACGTGAGAAACTGCGCGTTTCCGAAATTGCCACGAAAGCAGCAAGACACTTTCCGTCAATCACAGGTCATTCCAATTCGCGATCATATTCGGTATTTATTGTCATTGTGCGAATGAGACAACCCGGCCATTTTGCTTAGGTAAAGGAGATTAAGCGTGGCGGACATGGCAAAATTCGATTGGGAAGACCCCTTTAGGTTCGATGAGCTTCTTACCGAGGAGGAGCGGATGGTGCGCGATTCTGCGCACGGCTTTTCTCAAGGCGAGTTGCAGCCGCGCGTGATCGAGGCTTTCCGCGAGGAGAAGGACGCGCCGGAATTGTTCGCGATGATGGGCGAGGCGGGCATGTTGGGCGTGACCTTGCCGGAGGAGTATGGTGGTGCGGGCGCTAGCTATGTCGCCTATGGGCTTGTGGCCCGCGAGATCGAACGTGTCGATTCGGGCTACCGATCGATGGCCTCGGTCCAATCCAGCCTCGTCATGTATCCGATATACGCCTATGGCTCGGAGGAGCAGAAGCGCAAATATCTGCCCGGCCTCGCGTCGGGCCAGCTGATCGGCTGCTTCGGCCTGACCGAGCCCGATGCCGGTTCCGACCCCAGCGGGATGCGCACCGTCGCCAAGCCGGATGGCGATGGATTTGTCCTTAGCGGCACCAAGACTTGGATCAGCAATGCGCCATTCTCCGACGTCCTTGTTATCTGGGCCAAATCGGAGGCGCATGGCGGTGCAATCCGGGGCTTCCTCCTCGAGAAAGGCATGGCAGGTCTTCAAACGCCCAAGATTGAAGGCAAGATAAGTCTACGCGCGTCAACCACCGGGATGATTCTGATGGACGGAGTGCGAGTCGCAGCCGATGGTTTGCTTCCCTTTACCGAAGGGTTGAATGGGCCGTTCGGATGCCTCAACCGAGCACGCTATGGCATTTCATGGGGGGCGATGGGAGCAGCGGAGTTCTGCTTCCATGCTGCGCGCCAATATGGCCTCGACCGCAAGCAATTCGGCAGACCGCTTGCTGCAACCCAGCTCTATCAGAAGAAGCTGGCGGATATGATGTGCGACATCGGCTTCGGCCTGCAAGCAAGCCTGCGCGTAGGTCGCTTGATGGAAGAAGGTCGGTTTGCGCCCGAGATGTCCTCCATGGTCAAACGCAACAATGTCGGAAAGGCGCTCAATATCGCGCGTCAGTCCCGGGATATGCTTGGCGGCAACGGTATCTCCGAAGAATATCAAGTCATCCGCCACATGGTGAACTTAGAGAGCGTCAACACTTATGAAGGCGCCCACGATATCCACGCATTGATTTTGGGTCGCGCGATCACTGATATCGCTGCGTTCTGATAGGTGCTTGGCTCACTCGCGAAAAGATATCGGAGTGGCGCGAATCCTGGTTGGCCTTTGTCTGGGCGGTGAAGGTGAAGGCCCATCTTGGCGCGGAGGTGACGTGACCCCCCTGATTTTCCTCCAAGTTGGATTAGGACACCGACTCATAAGCGCGTAGCCAGATTCGAGTGGCGGCGAGTTTGACGAGGGCGAGGAAGTTGGCGTCATGCTTTTCGTAGCGCGTGGCGATGGCCCGGTAGTGCTTGAGCTTTGAGAAGAACCGTTCGATTCGGTTGCGGCGTCGATAGGCGCTGCGATCGAGCGGTGGCGGGGCGGATCGGCGCGGGATTGGTTTGATGACAGCCTTTGCGCCGGTCGCGGCGAGATGGGCGCGCAGGACATTGCTGTCATAGGCCGCATCCGCCAGCAGCGCCTGGCCGGGGCCGATCGTGCCGAGCATGTCGCGGGCCGAGCGTCCGTCATGGGCCTGCCCGGCAGTGAGCTTGAGCGTGATCGGCAGGCCGCGCGCATCGGTCACGGCATGCACCTTGGTCGTCAGACCGCCTCGCGAACGCCCCATGCAGCAGGCTCGAAGGTCAGCCACGCCGGCGGTCTCGGAGCCCCCCTTTTAGCGTTGGCGCCGTGCTGGTGAACCCGGATCGAGGAACTGTCGACCGATTGCTCGTCTCCCTCGTAGATACGGCGGCGAAGATCCGGCGGCGAAGATCCGATCCCAGACGCCGACCTTCGCCCAGCGCACGAAGCGGTTGTAGCAGGTCGTATAAGGACCATAGCGCTCAGGGATGTCGGCCCAAGGCGATCCTGTCCGCAAACGCCAGTAAATGCCGTTCAGGACCATCCGGTCATCGACCCGCGGCACTCCGCGAGGCTTGTTCGGCAGGAGCGGTGCGATAATCGACCACTCGAAATCCGTCAGTTCGTATCGCCGCTGGCTCATGGCTGCTCTCCTTTGCAAACCTTGAATCAGCAATCACCGCCTCGTGCCACCATTTTATGAGTGCACGTCCTAGTCACCTGAATCCGAAGTTCGGTTCATTGTTTTCTGGCAGAAGCGTTTGACGGAAGCGAGGATTTCATCTGCGGATTTGACCCATTTGTAAGGTTTGGGGTTTTCGTTGTGCGCCGCGATGAAGGCGATGATGTCGGC
>JAHJHL010000155.1 GCA_018823905.1 Alphaproteobacteria bacterium | reverse complement strand
CGCGCTGCTTGTTCGCCGGGAGGTGATCGAGATCGGTTTTCATTGATTTTCATCCTGTAATCCTGCTCGCCGGATGGCAAGCGCCGTCAGATCCAAATCGGCACCTCAGCCGCCTTCCTTGATGCGAAAATCCCAGACCGGAATGCCGAATGCCCGCGCCTTGTCGACGAGATTGTCCTGGATACCGGTGCCCGAGAAGACGACGAGCCCGGCGGGCATCGCGTCGATCAGCCGCTCGTTGCGCTTGAACGGCGCCGCTTTCTTGTGCCGGTTCCAGTCGGGGCGGAAAGCGACCTGCGGCACCCCGCGCTTGTCGGCCCAGCAGGCCGCAGCGCGTTCAGCACCGGTCGGGGTCGCACCATGCATCAGCACCATGTCGGCATGGCGGGCATGCACTTTGTCGAGCGCCGACCAGATGTGGCGATGATCGTTGCAGGTCGGTCCGCCGCTGAAGGCGATGCGGGTTCCCTCGGGGATCAGGGCCTTGGCCTTTTCGCGGAGACGCTTGTCCATGAAGTCTCGGCTGTCGATCATCGCCGCGGTCATCGTCTTGTGACGGACACGCGACCCCGTGCGCGGGGTCCAGGCCTTGCGGGCATTGATGCGGAATTGTTCGGCAGCGCATTCGCGGAAAAATTCCATCGTGTCGCGGCGCTCGATCATCGTAATGCCTTCGGCAATGGCGCGTTCGAGTTCGACCGAACGGATTTCGCTGCCATCCTGCTCGCGCTGGAGCTGGCGCTGCGCCTGTTCGTTGCGGTCGAGTTCGCGCTCGATCCGTTCGCCGGCCCGGTGGAAGATATTGACGATGCCCCAGAGCAGATCTTCAAGATCGGGCTCGATGCGGGTATCGACCAGGCAGCCCGCCAATGCGTCGAAGATGTCAGCGACCGCACCTCCAGCGAGCCGGTCGTCTGGAAGCGGCCGTGCGTCGGGTTCGTCCTCATAGGGCCGATGGCCGTAAAGCTGCATTTCCTGGAGAAGATAAGCGCTGGCGCCGGGCTCATACGGTTCGCCGCGTTCGGGAAGGTCGGACAGGTCGGTCATTGTCGTTTCTCTTGTCTGGGGCCGCGCCTCTCGCGGCCTTCGCGGCGACGCCTCGGCGGCGGCGGGTGCGGGTTCGCACCGCGCGGCACCCCGCGCGGCCGAAGCGCCAGCGAAGGATGGCGGGTTCGCGGCTATTTTGTTTCGCGATGCAAAGGGGCGCTAGCCCCGGCGGAAAATAGCCGCGAGCAGAGCCATTGCGCGGCCCGCGCACGCTGCCGCAGTCGCCCTCCAGCGAAGGCCGAGGTGCGGCCTCCCGAGAACAGGATGATCGGGCTTCCCCTTCCCGGCCCGGCTTGATCCGATCCCTGCGGCAAGACGGCACGCCGCTGGCTAAAATAGCTGTGGGATTTCGGGCATCATGAGGATGGTGCGCGCGATTGCGACGTCGCAATTCGCCGTCGCGATGCTGGAGGCGTTTCGACGCTCGCGCCAGGCGCGATCAGGCTGCATCGAGCATCCGCTCGGCATCGACGACCTGCATCTGCGTGGCGATGAAAGCGGCAAGCTGCGAACGGCCTATCTGCATAAGATCGCTGTTTAGATCGTCCAGCGCCGGATCGAGCGGAAGGATATCGATCCCCAGCGGTGCGGTTCGCTCGGCAAGGGTGGCGAATGCGGCGCGTCCGGCTGCATCCCGTTCCCGGGCAACATAGAGGCGGCGAAGCGGCGCAGGAAATTCAAGCGCCGCCAGATGGGCCGCCGACAGCCCTGCAATGAGCGGCAGTGCCGGGGCGATTTCGCGCAGCGAGAGCATGGTTTCGATGCCCTCGCCGAATGCCATCACCTCGCCCGCCAGCCCGAAGCGGACGCCATGACCCAACAAATGTCCCATCGCGCGCCGCGGATACGCCACAGGCGCCTTGGTCGATCGGTGCGGATCAAGCCATGTGCGATGAACGCCCATGAGCGAGCCGCCGAGGTCGGTCACCGCGGCGATCATCGCCGGATAGGCCGACTTGACCGACGAGCCATCCTCCTCGGACCGGCGATAGTAGCAATGCGGGTGGTATCGCAGCGCGGGCACATCGCCGACGTGCCGAAGCGCACGGCTCGCCAGATAGGTGCGCACGGGTGTCCCAGCGATGGGTTTCGAAGCCGCCCAAAGCCGCGCTGCCGCCTCCGGGCTGCCAGTGGGCGCCCGGCGCGGACGCGGACGCGGACGCGGCCCCTGCGTGCCCGCGTCGGATGGAGGCAAGCTCAGGAATCGCCGCGCCTCGGCGAGCGTTTCAGCGAGGTTCCTATGCGCGCAGCTGGCGGCTATTATGTCGAGCAGGTCTCCATGATCGCCAGTCGCGGCGTCGGTCCATTTGCCCGCCGTGCGGCGGCCATCGCCGTCGACCAGACGCAGATAAAGACTGCGCCCCGGTGCATTGCCCTTATCGCCGACCATCCAATAAAGGCCTTCGCGGCGACCGTTCGAAAGGTAGTGGCGGCACACCGCCTCGGCATTTTCACCGAGACGACGCGCAAGTTCACGGACCGGATTTTCCATGGCGGGGCTCCTTCAGGCGGCCATGCGATCGCTGGCCCGTTCGATCGGAAACTGATCGACGAGCATCACGAACACACTGGCGCCGGCAGCCCCTGCCGACACGTAGCCAAGGATTTTCCACAACCGGATCCGCGAAATCAAGATAAACATCTTCGACCCCTCAGCGCAGGACACGACGAAGCAGAGCCATCCGAACTGGCGCCGTGTATCGCCGACATGACCTGCCCGTCGGTGGAGGCGGCGAGGGTCATGCATCACGACGCCATGAGCGGGCGATAGCCCGCATCCTCGTCCATCTCCTCGGCCCATACCGCCATCTGGAAGTCATCGAGGGTGACGCCGCATTGTTCGAGCATCCAGGCGGCGAGCAGCGGATGGTCCGCGACCGCCTCGGCGAAAGGATCGCCCCGGCCGCGATCGCGGTCGAACCAGCCCCAGCGATCCACTTCCTCGATGGACGGATCGCGCTCGATCACCAGCCGCGACGCATCGAGTTGGAGCATGGCGGCGAGCAGCTTTTCGCAGTGCGTGACGTCGAGCGTTTCGCGGGGACCGTGCTGGCGTTGATAGCCGACCGACAGGTTAGTGCATTCGGGAACAAGCCCGGCATATTCATTGGTATCGGTATAGACCCCCGTGTCGTCGGGGGCGTACCGGAAATCGCCGTCTAACCCATTGAGCGCGGATGCGAGGCTGGCCGCAAAAGCGTCGGAGCATGTCCGCCCGTAACTTTGATGGGTGATGACGTCGCCAAGGCCCGCGCGGTCGAACGCGATGGCCGCGTCGATATCCTTGAGCAGTTCGGGCGTATGATGCTGGATCCAGCGCGACCCGAGACAGCCTTCTTCCTCGCCGCGGTGGAAGAGGTAGAGGCCGGGACGCCGTGCGCCGATCATGCCGAGCATGATCCACAGACCCGCGCCATCGTCGGCACCGAGCGACATGCCGGCCTTGCCGTCACAGAGATGCGCAATCCCGTGCTCGTCGATACCCACCGGCTGCGGTCCGCCCACCGCCGCGACGGTATCGACATGGCAGCTCCAGAGGGTGCGAGGCTGATCGCCGGTCATGAGCATCCGGTTGCCGAAGGCATCGGCGCACATGCCCGGAACCGGGTCGAGAAATTCGCGGCAGAAGGCGCGTTCGGTGGCGCTGTCATGCGGCCGCGCCCAGGAGAGGATTTCGAGGAGGCCGGAGCGGCCCGTCAGTTCATCGGTCATGGGTCAGGCTCCTGTCGGGGAAGGCGTGGAAATCGCAGCTGAGGAAATGGCAGCGGCGGGGATGAGATTTTCCGCCCGCAGCGGTGCGGTGGGAGAATGGCTGTTGGCGCAACCGCAAGGCTCAAAAGGCCGGGAGTGCACAGCTTCTAGGCGAAGACGTTCGGCCGCTTCCTGCTCGCGCCTCAGACGATCGTCGCGCGTGCGCTCGCCGGCTGCCTGCCACTTGGCCACCTCGATTTCGATCTCCGACATTTCGTATCGGAACCGGTCGTGGGCGAGGACATGGGCGTTGGCGAGTAACGGGTGGTCATCGTCAAAAGCTTCGGGAAGATGATCGGCAGAAAGCCATTCGCCGTGATATTCGACGAGGTCGGCGGCGTGGAACCATTCGCCCGACGCATCGCATTGCCGGCAGCTGCTTAGCTGCCACCATTCGCCGCGATCTTCGAGATAGACGGCGCCGAACGCTTCGACGTCCTTTTCAAGAACATCATGCTCTTCGCCATCGGCAAGGACCGTGACGAAGGTCTCAGCATCGCTGTAGGAACACTCGTTATATGCGCAGAAGGTCGTGCGATCGGTGAAGCAACCGTAGCACCACTCCTCCGACGATCCGTCGCTGTAATAGACTGTGTCGTGCGCGGTGGTGGCGTGGTCGCAGCGCGGGCAATACCAACTTTGATCGCCGAGGCCGTTGGTGTTCTCGGACGGGATATTGCCGTGTCCGATGATGAGATATTCGCCATCGTCGGCGAGGTCATCGCCCGCATCGATATAGGGGACGACGAAGCTCTCGCCGTCGACGATGCGCCGAACGCGCGCACCATTGAGGCCGCCTTCCCTGTAGCCCGCCGCTTCGAGAAGCAGTTTGAGCCGCGACACGTCGCCATAGATGCTGGTGTGGATTTTGCGCTCCGGCCACACCACGCTCCGCGCCCGGGCGTCCTCGCGGGCACCGATATAGGCGAGCGCCGTGTCGGGACCGGCATAGATCCGTGCCGGGTGGCAACAACTGTCGAAGTCGCTCGCGTCATGCGCCATGCAACTGCTGGGGCCGCCGACATAGACATCCTCGATTTCATCGGCGTCCTGAGTGATTTTCAGCGCATCTTCCTGCAACTGCACCGAGAGCCGGGCGCACCAGCCTTCGATCGCGTTGTTGTCGAGATCGTTTGAAAAGAAGCGGTGGAGATAGCGGCCGGGCGACATGACCAGCTGCCGGTCGAGCTGCCCCTTGGCCGAATTCTCGGTGAAGGCGATCTTGCCTGCCTGCTCGGTCGAGATATGGCAAAAATGTTCGTCGTGCTTCGCCTGGTACCAGGGCTCATCATGCCAGGGCGTGGGCTCATAGCTGCCGTCGGCAAAACGCAGCTTCTCGCGGATCTGCCAGTCGACGTCGCCAATATCGGCGCCGGCGAGCGCGACGCGGAGCCGCGCATCGGGGGCGCGTAGCAACAATTGCTGCCGGGCCGCCTCGGCCTCTTCGAACGAAGGCCAGAGATATTGCTGATCTTCGGTCGGCGCGAAACGGAATTCGATCGTGATCGGCCGCCACTCGCTATCCGAGTGCGGACACAAGATTTGGAACTGTGCCATGGACGTGACTCCACAGGCCGCGCGCATCGGGGCGCGGGCCGGATTATTTTCGGAAAAATTGCCGGGGACTCAGCGCGGGCGCGGCATCGGCGCCCGGGCTAGCGGACCGCGATCTGATCGCGGTCCGCCGACCGCCAATGGGCGGCCTTCATCGATGTCGCCCAGCAAGGACGGACGGTCAGTCGGGGGCGTTGCGCCCCGCCCACCGGTTCATTCGGCAGCGACGGGTAGCTCGTGATCGCCCGGATCGATTGCATCATCGGCGAAAGTGCCGGGCAGTTCGGTGCCGCCTTCTCCACCGGTGCCTTCGGGTCCGCCTTCATCGAGCCCCGGCGTGCGCATCGGTTCGGGGAGCCAGGCCGCGTCTTCGAGAAGCCGTTCCGCCTCGCGCGCCATGTCGGCCTTCTTGAGATGATCGATCATCTCGGCAAATTGCGGCCCCCGCGCCTCGGCCACATCGGCGAGGATCCGCGGTTTCGTCACCGAGCGGAAATAGCCCTCGACCGTCGGCCGCCAGCCCGCCGCGACGAGATCGAGCCCAACCGCCCGCGCCAGCACATCGCTATGCGCGATCCGGCGCGCAACGCCGTGCGCCGAGATGCGACCATTGTCATATTTGGGAACGATCTCGGCCTGGGCGTTGACGCAGAGCGAGGTGCAATGCGCGAGGAGTTTCGCCTGCTCCTCGCCGTCGAGGGTCAGCAGAAAGTCCCAAAGCTCCTTGTCGTCATGCGGAAGCCGCTCTTTCCATGCCGACGCGCGCGCGGCGATCGCCTGCGCCGGAGCGCAATCGCGCAGGTTCGTCGGCGCGTTGCTGAAATAGACGCGGTTCGCCGCGATCTCGAGGCAACTTTCGCGGGTAGCGGAATAGAAACAGCCGAGAACGAGAGCATGGAGTACGGCGGCGAAGGCAATGGCCGGATCCTGGGCAAAGGCGTCCTGGAGCGCGAGCGTGCGCCATGCGGTGAGATCCGACACGAGGCGATCGGGAAGCGGACGGAGCGCATCGGATTCGTCTTCGCCATCGCTGTCCACAGGCGGTAT
>JAHJHL010000154.1 GCA_018823905.1 Alphaproteobacteria bacterium | reverse complement strand
TTCTCGATCACATGCGCGGGCGGCGGCAGGTCGGGGTTGCCCATCCCCAGGTCGATGATGTCTTCCCCCGCGGCGCGGGCGGCCGCACGCATCGCATTGACTTCGGCGATGACATAGGGCGGCAGGCGCTTGATGCGATAGAATTCATCTTCGGACATGGGAAACTAGAACAACTCCTTTTCGTTATCGGATATTAGGTGCGAACGGCGCCTCGCCAGCCGCACCGCGGCTTGTTATAGGCTTCTATCGGCACTGACCAGCAGGAACGAGCATGAGCGACGCAGACAAAAGCGACACGACCGACGTTCCCAACCCCTTCCTGCCGTCACCCGACGACATCCAGCATTGGACGAGCGTGATCGGGCGTGCGCAGCAGATGATGCTGGAATATGCGCTGGGTCAGGCCAATGACGGCAAGACCAGCGCCGCAGCGATGTTCGATCCCGCGACATGGCTCGAAAACCCGGCGACGCAGATGTGGGCACAGCAGTCGTCGAAGATGTGGGACCAAGGCGTCGCCTTCTGGACCTCGCTCGCGACCCTGAACCCGATGACCCCGCCCGCGCCGGACACCGCGACCAAAGACCGCCGTTTTGCCGACCCCGACTGGGCGTCGAACCCGGTGTTCGCGATGATCCGCCAGACATACGGCCTGCTCGCCGAACAGATGCTGACGACGACGCGCCAGTTCGAGGGGGTCGATCCCGCAGCGCGTGCCAAGATGGAGTTTGCTGCGAAAAGCATCGCCGACGCGATGGCGCCGACCAACCTCGCCCTCACCAACCCAGAAGTGATCAAGCGCGCGGTCGAAACGCGCGGCGAAAGCTTGCTCAAGGGTTTGCAGCATATGCTGACCGACCTGTCGCGCGGGCAGCTCTCCCACGTCGATCCCGACGCGTTCGAGGTCGGGGTCAATATCGCGACCACCCCCGGCAAGGTGATCCACGAGACCGACCTCTATCAGCTGATCCAATATACGCCGACGACCAAGGAGGTGCTCGCCGTACCCCTCCTCATCTTCCCGCCGTGGATCAACCGCTTCTACATCCTCGACCTCAACCCCGCCAAAAGTTTCGTCGCCTGGGCGGTCGAACAGGGATTGTCGGTGTTCATGGTGTCGTGGAAATCGGCCGACGCGTCGATGAAAGACGTGGTGTGGGACGACTATATCGCGGCGCAGGTCGATGCGATCGACACCGTGCGCGCGGCGCTCGACGTCCCCGCGGTCCACACGATCGGTTATTGCGTCGCCGGTACCACCCTCGCCGCGACGCTCGCGATTCTGGCGGCGAACGGAGAGGCCGAGCGGGTGAAATCGGTGACCTTCTTCACTGCGCAGGTCGATTTCGAACAGGCCGGCGACCTCAAGATGTTCGTCGACGACAGCTATCTGGCATTGCTCGAACAGCTGTCGGCGCCCGGCTACCTCGACGGGCGTTATATGGCCGCGACGTTCAACAGCCTGCGCGGACGCGACCTCATCTGGAATTATGTCGTCAGCAATTACCTGCTCGGTAACGACTATCCGCCCTTCGACCTGCTCTATTGGAACGGCGACACGACCAACCTGCCCGCGAAATGGCACCGGCAATATCTGGTCGACCTGTACCGCGACAACCGCATGGTAATCCCCAACAGTCTGTCGGCGTGCGGAACCCCGATCGACCTGCGCAAGATCGAAACCCCCGCCTACATCCAGGCGGGGCGCGAGGATCATATTGCGCCGCTCGCCAGCGTCTGGCGGTTGATGGACAATCTGTCCGGCCCCAAAACCTTCCTGCTCGCGGGGTCGGGCCATATTGCCGGGGTCGTCAATCCGCCCGCCGCGGGCAAATATCAATATTGGACCGGTGACAGCAAAGCCGCGACGCTCGACGAATTCATCGCCGGCGCGAGCGAGACCAAAGGCAGTTGGTGGCCGCA
This sequence comes from Alphaproteobacteria bacterium, assembly GCA_018823905.1. Classification (GTDB taxonomy): domain Bacteria; phylum Pseudomonadota; class Alphaproteobacteria; order Sphingomonadales; family Sphingomonadaceae; genus Sphingopyxis. The sequence continues at coordinate 13,302 of JAHJHL010000154.1, read as the reverse complement.
CTGGATCGACTGGATTGCGGCCCAGGATGACGAAAAGGTCGCGGTCAAAGGCGCCCGCATCCCCGGCAAAAGCGCCAAAAAGGTGATCGAGGACGCGCCCGGTCGCTATGTCAAACAGCGGTAATATCTAGCGATTATCCTGCCAGCGGGCGAGGATCAGAATAATTTTTGTGCGCTGCACAAAAATATCCTTGAAATCGCCGAACCACTCCTATATTGTGCACTGCAACATAAAGGAGTTTTACCCATGGCTACCAAGATGGATAGTGCCGAAAAGGCTTTCGAAGCCGCGACGCTGGAAACCGCCGCCAAGCCGGTGGAAGCTCCAGCTGCCCCCGCCGTTGTCGCTGCCCCCGCAGCGGTGAAGGCTGCGGCCCCTGCCAAGATCAAGACGGTCAAGGCAAATGCCAAGCCGGCCGCGAAAAAGGCTGCTGCTCCCAAGGCAGTTGCCAAGAAGGTCGCCCCCAAGAAGGCGACCGTGAAGAAAATTTCCCCCAAGGCCGCACCGAAACCGGTTGCCGCCGTCAGCAAAGGAATCAAGACCATGAACGACACCGTCAAGAAGTTCGCCGACGAAGCGAAGACCCGCACCGAAGCCCTGACCGCCGACTTCAACGAGAAGGCCAAGGAAGCGATGAGCAAGACCAGCAAGCTGGCCGAAGAAGCCGTCGAATTCAACAAGGCGAACGTCGAAGCGCTGGTCGAAGCCGGCAAGATCGCTGCCAAGAACATGGAAGTTCTGGGCCAGGAAGGCGTGACCTTCGCTCGCAAGAGCTTTGAAGACACGACCGCTGCGCTGAAGGGCTACACCTCGGTCAAGTCGCCGACGGAATTCTTCAAGCTTTATGCCGAAAACAGCAAGAAGGCATTCGACGCCGCCGTTGCTCAGACCTCGAAGACCAGCGAACTGGTCGTCAAGATGGCCAACGACAGCTTCGCGCCGATCTCGAACCGCGTATCGGTCATCACTTCGAAGATGAAGGCCGCTTAAGGCACCTTTACCTTCCGTTGGCGCGGGCACCCTCCCCCTCCCCGCCTGCGCCGACACTCTCAAGACCGCTCGCTTCCCTTGGAAGCGGGCGGTTCTTGTTTTAGTGCGACCAGCCGACCCCGGCTGGCGAACAAGAGGTTAAAAACCGCGCGCACGCCCCTTGCACTTCGCCCGCGGCTTGCGATATTCCTGCCCATGATGTTTCCAGTTTCGACCACCCAGCCGGTCCGCGCGATGGCGGACAAGGACGACGGCGCGCCCGGCACCCCGGGCGTCGGCATCGCCACGCGCACCCGCGCGAAGGCGAAAAAGCCGTCGATGTACAAGGTGCTGCTGCTCAACGACGATTATACTCCGATGGAATTTGTCGTGATGGTGCTCCAGCGCTTTTTCAACATGGACATCGAACAGGCGACGCAGGTGATGCTCCACGTCCATCAGCAGGGCGTCGGGGTGTGCGGCGTGTTCAGCTATGAGGTCGCCGAGACCAAGGTCAATCAGGTGATGGACGCCGCGCGGCAGAACCAGCACCCGCTGCAATGCACGCTGGAGAAGGCGTAATCTAACCCGCGCGCCGCGCCTGCTCCGCTTTGAGCGCCGCCGACGGCTCTCCCTTCAAATCACCGTAGCCCAGCGGCTCGCCGCATCCCGGGCACACCACCGCAGTCCCCACGTCGGCCCCGCACGCACGGTGGATATAGCGCATCGCCGGGCCACCGTCGGTCTCGCCGTCGCGATATGCCCAGCGCTCGGCCCAGCCGCGCATGGCGTACAGGACGTCGAACAGATCCTTGCCCTTGTCGGTCAGCCAATATTCGTAGCGGACGGGGCGCTCCTGATATGCGCGGCGCTCAACCACGCCTTCGCTCTCGAGCAGCTTGAGCCGCGCCGAAACGAGCTGCGGGCCAAGCCCGGTGTTCGCCGCGATGACATCGAACCGCCGATTGCCAAAGAACAGATCGCGCAAGATCAACAGCACCGCGCGATCGCCGAGCAGTTCGGCCGACCGCCCGACGGGGCAGAAAGTTGCAGATAGATCGGCGCGTTTAGGCATCGATATTCCTCAAAGCCGCGTCATTGCGAGCGAAGCGAAGCAATCCAGAGCGGTTTACGCCACCTTGGATTGCTTCGCTTCGCTCGCAATGACGGAGTTTTGCCCAACATCGTCACTCTACGTTCTCTCCAACGACAAAAAAATCCCTTGCCACTATGATTATCATAGTTACTATCAGAGGCAAGAGGAGAGTCGCACATGCCCAATCCCGCAGCCGTCATCATCGGGGCCGGAGACGCTACCGGCGGCGCCATTGCCCGCGTCTTCGCCGCCGAAGGCCTGACCGCCTGCGTCAACCGCCGCGAACGCAACGCCGATCAGCTCGAAGCACTGGCGCAGTCGATCCGCGACGACGGCTATAGCGCCCGCGCCTTCCCCGCCGACGCGCGCGACGAAGCGGCGATGATCGCGCTGTTCGATCAGGTCGAGACCGAGGTTGGCCCGGTCGAGGTCGCGGTGTTCAACATCGGGGCCAACGTCAATTTCCCGATCACCGAAACGACGGTGCGCGTTTACACCAAGGTGTGGGAAATGGCCTGCCTCGGCGGCTTCCTGATGGGCCGCGAGGCGGCAAAGCGAATGACCCCGCGCGGCCGCGGCACGATCATCTTTACCGGTGCAACCGCGAGCCTGCGCGGCGGATCGGGCTATGCCGCCTTCTCGGGCGCCAAGGGCGCGCTTCGTATGCTCGCGCAGGCGATGGCGCGCGAACTGGGGCCGCAGGGCATCCACGTCGCGCACACGGTCATCGACGGCGCGATCGACACCGATTTTATCAAGGGCCGCCATCCCGATTTCGACAATGCCAAGGCGCAGGATCTGATCCTCAATCCGGCCGCGATCGCCGCCAATTATGTGATGCTCCACAAGCAGCCGAAAAGCGCGTGGACGCACGAACTCGACCTTCGCCCTTGGGGAGAAAAATGGTGACCAAGGCCCTCGAACTCATCTTCGATTTCGGCAGCCCCAACGCCTATCTGGCGATGAAGGCGCTGCCCGAACTGCTCGACCGCAGCGGGGCCGACCTGCTCATCACCCCCAGCCTCCTCGGTGGTATTTTTAAGGCTACCGGCAACAGAGCGCCGATGATCCAATATGCCGACGCCCCCGCCAAGCTCGCCTATGAAAATCTGGAAATGCGGCGCTTCATCGAAAAACATGGCTTGAGCAAATTTCGCCTCAACCCGCATTTCCCGGTCAACACGCTGACCATCATGCGCGGCGCGATTGTCGCCGATGACGAGGGTTTGCTCGACGATTATATCGACGCGGTGAACCGCGCGATGTGGGAAGACGGGCTGAAGATGGACGATCCCAAGGTGATCGCGACCTTCCTGTCAGCAAACGGCTTCGACGGCCCCGCGCTGCTGGCGCGGACGCAGGAGCCCGAAATCAAGGCCAAGCTCGTCGCCAACACCGAAGCCGCCGTCGCGCGCGGGGTGTTCGGCATCCCGACCTTTTTCGTCGGCGACGCGATGTTTTTTGGCAAGGACCGGCTGGGTCAGGTCGAGGAAGCGTTGCTCGCATAGAATAGCCTCGTCGTTGCGAGCGAAGCGAAGCAATCCAGGAGCGGCCTGCCACCGCTCCGGATTGCCGCGTCGCCTTCGGCGCCTCGCAATGACGGAACAAAAATCCTCGCTACGAAAAATCAAGCTGGATGATGTCGTTCGGCGTCGCGCGGCAGTACATTTCGATCGCCTTGGCGCCATCGGGATAGGTCGCGGTCATCGCGGCGCGGATGCGCCAGCCGCCATTACCCTGCTCGAGCGACACCAGCTTATCATACGACAGCTTCGTTCCACCCGTAATCCCGATCTGCCGCGCAGCATCGGTCATACAGTTCTGCACCGAAGGGCGCGCCGCGCTCGGCAGGCCGCTAAGGTTCGCGCTCAACGTCGCCGGTCCGCGCGGCGGGTGCGTCGCCGCGCTTTCTTCGGTCGCCCCGTCGGCCGATTTTTTCTTCTTGCTGAGCAGCAGCGCGAGCAGCCCGCCGGCGACGACGACACCGCCGATAATGAGCCCGGTGCTCGGCCCCTTGTCCTTGTCGGGGCGGGTCGGCTGCACATTGCGATAGCCATAGGCGAACTCGGCGCGGCACCCCTTGTCGACCCAGATATAGTCGCCGGTGTAACCCCATTGGCGCCCGGCATTGCACTTGCCCGCGATCTTGCGGGTCAGTTCGACGCGATTGTTCGTCGGCACATTGCACTGCTGATATTTATAGCTCCACGATTCACAGCGGAGCGTCCCGGCATAATCATCGACCGGCTGCGGCAACGGGGTCGGGTAGCCGCCATTGTTGGCATATCCATAACCGAACTCGGCGCGGCAACCGCCCGACACCCAGATCTGGTTTGCGGTGAATCCCCAATCACGGCCTTTCGAACAGCGCCCTCCAATAACACGAATCAGGTCGACACGATTGTCGGTCCGGACCTTGCAGCGCTGAAGCTTGTTGTTGCGCGATTCGCAGCGCAGCGTACCCGCATAGCCGCCGCTATAGGCCGGGTCCGCCGTGGGTGGCGGATAGGGATAGGTCGATTGCGGCATCGCCGGAACGACCAGCTGGTTGGCGATCAACGCCGAAGATGTGATGATCGTGACGAACCTGTTGCGCATGACGCTCTCCCCCGTGAAAGCCCTTCGGTTCGCCCTGCCCAGATCGATCCGAACTCGTGCAGGATAGTTTCACATTTCCGACCGGAAAGCCATGGCGAAAGGTGCCCGCGCTTGCGCGTCCGCGCCCTTGCGCTAAAGACAACCGATGGATCAAATCGTCATTCGCGGCGGCCAGCGACTCAAGGGCCGTATCCCCATCTCCGGCGCCAAGAATGCGGCGCTTACGCTGCTGCCCTGCGCGCTGCTCACCGACGAGCCGCTGACCTTGCGCAACCTGCCGCGGCTCGCCGACGTCGACGGCTTTGGTCATTTGCTCAACCAGCTCGGTTGCTCAACGACGATCGAGGGGTCGCGGCCCGAAGATTTCGGCCGCGTGATGACCGCGCGGACGACGACGCTGACCTCGACCATCGCGCCCTATGACATCGTGCGCAAGATGCGCGCCTCGATCCTCGTGCTCGGGCCGCTGCTCGCGCGCGCTGGCGAGGCGACGGTGTCGCTGCCCGGCGGCTGCGCGATCGGCAACCGCCCGATCGACCTGCACTTGAAGGCACTGGAAGCCTTTGGCGCTCAGATCGAGCTGACGTCGGGCTATGTGAAAGCTGTGGCCCCCGGTGGGCGCCTTGGGGGCGGCAAGTTCACCTTCCCCGTCGTCTCGGTCGGCGCGACTGAAAATGCGCTGATGGCAGCGTCGCTTGCCAAGGGTACCTGCGTGCTCAAGAATGCGGCTCGCGAGCCCGAGATCGTCGACCTGTGCAACTGCCTGGTTGCGATGGGCGCGCACATCGACGGTATCGGCACCGAAACGCTGACGGTCGAGGGTGTCGATCGCCTGCACGGCGCGACGTATCGCGTGATGGCCGACCGGATCGAGGCGGGCAGCTATGCTTGCGCTGCGGTGATTACCGAGGGCGACGTCGAGCTGGTCGGCGCCAAGGCTGACGAGATGGAGGCAACGCTGTCGGCGCTGCGTCAGGCAGGCGCGACGGTCGAGGAAACCAAGACCGGCATTCGCGTTGCGATGTCGGGCCGCGCCGAACCCGTCACCCTGTCGACCGCGCCCTATCCCGGCTTTGCAACCGACATGCAGGCACAATTCATGGCGATGGCGACGCTCGGCAAGGGCGCCAGCCTGTTCACCGAAACGATTTTCGAAAACCGCTATATGCACGTTCCCGAGCTGGCGCGCATGGGCTGCGACATCGACGTCCGCGGCCGCAGCGCGGTGGTGCGCGGGGTCGATCACCTCGTCGGCGCGCCCGTGATGGCGACCGACCTGCGCGCCTCGATGAGCCTGATCATCGCCGGGTTGGCGGCGGAGGGCACGACCGAGGTCAACCGCGTCTATCACCTCGACCGCGGCTACGAACGGCTGGAAGAAAAACTCCAAGCGGTCGGCGCCGACATCGAACGGATCAGCGCGGGTTAGCGTCTGGCGCTAATCGGCGTCCACCGGAACCGCTACCATATTGCCGGTTACCGTCGGCCGCTCGGGCCGCTTTGCCACCGCAATCACCAGCCCGATCAGCGCGACCACGCCGCCACCGATCGACAGCGGCGCCCACCGATAGCCTTCGAATACAGTCGAAAATCCCATCGCAATGATCGGGATCAGCACACTCGACCATGCCGCCTGCCCCGGCCCAACAGCGCGAATGATGTTAAAATACAACGGAAATGTGACGGCGCTCGCGATCACCCCCAGATACAGCACGCCGACCAGATAGGCTGGTGTGGTTTCGATGACCGGCGGGCCGGTGGTCGTCCATGCGAAAACGGCATCGCCCAAGGCGCCGAACAGCATCGCCCACGCAATCATCACCGCCATCGACTGTCCGCGTGCGATATTCGATCCCTGCATCACATTGGACGCCGACGCGCTCATCACGCCGCACAGCGTCAGCACGGTACCGATCAGCACTTCGCCCGCGCCGACATTTGCGGCGCGATATTCGTGGAGAATCATCATGCCGACGCCGACGATGGCGATCCCCGCGCCGAGCAGGAAGCGGGCCTCGACCTTCGTTTTCAGGAACAGGCGGCCAAGCAAGGTATTCGGGACGATCAGCAGCGCAAACAGCACCGCAACCAGTCCCGATGTGATATGCTGCTCAGCGCGATAGACGAAGTTGAAGTTGAACGCGAACTGCGCGAAGCCCAGCAGCGCGGCGAACCCCCAGCCCGCCCCCGACAGCGTCAGTCGCTCCCCGCGCCACATGGCATAGGCAAACATCGCCGCCGCCCCGACGAAGAACCGGTAGGCGACCGACCAGCTCGGCGGCACGACGCCGAGTTGTCCGGTGATGACGATCCACGTCGATCCCCAGATCAAAGTCACGAACAGGAAGGGAATTAATACGCGCGGCGTCAGCAGGCTAGGCGGCGCGCTCATAGCGCCGCGATTGCGGTCGCCAGCGGCGCAACCGCGTCGGCATCCTGATCCCAGCTGACGACCAGACGCGCCGCGCCTTCGCCCCAATCGTAAAAATCGAAACCCGCACCGCGCAATTTTGCAGCCTCTTCCGGTGTCAGCCGCACGAACAATTCATTCGCCTCGACCGCATGCATCAGCCGATCGCCGCACGCGGCTGCGAGCGTCGCCGCCCCGGCGTTGGCGGCGCGGGCGTTGGCGAGCCACAGGTCGTTGGTCAGCATCGCGCGAATCTGCGCCGCGACGAACCGCCCTTTGCTGAGCAGATGGCCACCGCGCTTCTTGAGCTCGCGCACCCCCGGCCCGCCGCTGCCGCCGAAAAAGACGATCGCCTCGGCCATCATCGCGCCATTTTTGGTAAAGCCGAACGACAGCGCGTCGACCCCCGCACGCCAGGTGACGTCGGCGGGGGCGCAGTCCAGATAGGCGACGGCATTGGCAAATCGCGCGCCGTCCATATGCAGCTTCATGCCATTGGCGCGCGCGATCTGGCTGATCTCGGCAATCTCGTCGGCGCGCCAGACGAGACCATATTCGGTGGCATTGGTGATGCTGATCGCCGCGGGCTGCACCTGGTGCACGTCCTGGCGGATGCCCGCGATCCGGGCTTTCAAGGCTTCAGCGTCGATCTTCGCCCCGCGTCCAGGCAGCGTCATCAGTTTGGCGCCGCCCGAATAAAAGGTCGGGGCGCCGCATTCGTCGACCTCGATATGGGCTTCCTCGTAACAGAGAATGCCCTGCCACGGCCGCACGAAATGGGCGAGGATGATACTGTTCGCGGCGGTGCCGGTCGGGATCCACACGACTTCGCAGTCGGTCTCGAACAGCTCGGAAAACGTGGCGTCGAGCGACATGCTCAGCGCATCGCCGTCATAAGCGGTGTCGACGTGATTGGCAGCCGCCATCGCTTCCATCACCGCCGGATGTACCGTTGCAGCATTGTCGGAGAAAAAGCGGGTCGCAGTCACGAATCGCGCCTTAGCGCAGGTCCGTCTGTCATGCTAACCCTTCATTTCGGTTGCGTTTCATTGACAGCCTCACGGCCCGCGGCATCAGCAGCACCCCCGGCAATTGTTGCACCTCCGGCGACACCCAGCCCGCCGGCCATACCGACGCCGCCGCCGCCCATGCCGCCGCCGCGCTCGCCGCCTCCGCCACCTTGGCCGCGCGCAGAACTGCCGCCTTTGCCGCCACTACCCGAAGGTCGCGCCGGACCTTGCAGCGGGATGACGACATCGTCGGGCACCGGATCGAGATCGAGCGCTTGGCGAATGAAATCACGCAGCGCGATCACCAGATCGTGAACATGGACGGGCCGCCCGTCGGCCAGCTCGCGCGCGGCGCGGCTGGCAAGGCGTACCTGGTCTTCGGTGCCGAGCAGAATGATGTCCGACAATGCAGCCTCGACGGCATCGCGGATCCGGCGCGGCCGGTCCGATTCGCCGTCACTCGATTCCCCGTCTGCGCTTTCGCCCGACAGATCAATCGGTGGCGCAGTCTCACCCTCGACCGGCTTTGGCTTTCGGATATCGCGCAGATGCCGCGGATCGACTGTCAGGTCGCCGGTGAACGAGCCACCCAGCACCTTGTACGCCGCCATCAAGGTGCGCAGCCGCTCGTTGATCTGGCGGTTCATACGCTCGCGGCGCTGCTGGATGGTCATCATCACCATCAGCCGGATGCCGACCCCGATTAGGGTGAAGAGCGCCAGCCCCAATAATGTCGTGCCGATACTTTGCCATGATGAAAAATCGAACAGCCGCATCGCCGCGCTTCTCCCGTCACCGCCGATTGTGGCGCGTTGCAGACGGTGAAGCCATTGGTTTTTCGATCGCGGTCCCGAATCCCGTTACGCGGCGGAACCTGGCGAATGCCGTCGATAAATCCGCTTCCCGAACGTGCGCGATTTACGGACATCATATTGGCCGGGCCATAACATGCGCGTGCGAGCCCCGTGCCGGTCGATCAGCAGGCCGACGCGCGGGATCGCCAATCGGCAGGGACGCCAATCATATTCCGAATTTTCCAAGGTATGTTCATTCTGCATCGCGCACCATCCGATTAGGCCCACCCGCGAAGCAATTCTTCTATATTTTCACCTATTTACTGCGCCTTAATAGCGCGCATCCATGGCGGCGTTATGGCCTGATCCACGCCGATTGGCGCGGCCATATGGCGGCTCGACGCGCCGCCGCAAAAATTCGGGACGAGACGATCCCGCCCTCGCTTCAGCGGTCGCGCTTGGCCAGCAGCTTCAGGCGCAGCGCGTTCAGCTTGATGAACCCTGCCGCGTCCTTCTGGTCGTAGGCGCCGGCGTCATCCTCGAACGTCACATGGCGTTCGCTGTAGAGGCTGTTCGGCGACTTGCGGCCGACGACGTTCGCGTTGCCCTTGTAGAGCTTCAGGCGGACAGTGCCCGACACCTTTTCCTGGCTATGGTCGATCGCCGCCTGCAACATTTCGCGCTCAGGCGCGAACCAGAAGCCGTTGTAGATCAGCTCGGCATATTTCGGCATCAGCTCGTCTTTGAGGTGCGCAGCGCCGCGGTCGAGGGTGATGCTTTCGATGCCGCGATGCGCGCGCGCATAGATTTCGCCGCCGGGGGTCTCGTACATGCCGCGCGACTTCATGCCGACGAAGCGGTTCTCGACAAGGTCGAGGCGACCGATGCCGTGCTTGCGGCCGAGATCATTGAGCGCGGCGAGCAGGGTCGCAGGCGACATCGCCTCGCCATTCAGCGCGACGCCATCGCCGCGCTCGAAATCGACCGTGATATATTCGGGGGTGTCGGGCGCGTCCTCGGGATTGACGGTGCGCGAATAGACATAGTCGGGGGTCTCATCCCACGGGTTTTCGAGCACCTTGCCCTCGCTTGAGGTGTGCAGCAAATTCGCGTCGGTCGAAAACGGGCTTTCGCCGCGCTTGTCCTTCGGCACCGGAATCTGGTGCTGTTCGGCCCAGGCGATCAGCGCGGTGCGGCTGGTCAGATCCCATTCGCGCCACGGCGCGATCACTTTGATGTCGGGGTTCAGCGCATAGGCGGACAGTTCGAACCGCACCTGATCATTGCCCTTGCCCGTCGCACCATGCGCCACGGCATCGGCGCCGGTTTCCTTGGCGATCTCCACCAGCCGCTTCGAAATCAGCGGCCGCGCGATCGAGGTGCCGAGCAGGTAATCACCCTCGTACCGCGCATTGGCGCGCATCATCGGGAAGACGAAGTCGCGGACAAATTCCTCTTTCAGATCGTCGATATAAATATGTTCGGGCTTGATCCCCATCAGCTCGGCCTTGGCGCGCGCGGGCTCCAGCTCTTCGCCCTGCCCGAGGTCGGCGGTGAAGGTCACTACTTCGCAGCCATAGGTGACCTGCAGCCACTTCAGGATGACGCTGGTATCGAGACCACCCGAATAGGCGAGGACGACGCGTTTGAAGGACTCGGACATGATGGCACCTTTGGCACAGGACAGACGCGGGCGCGGCTAGCAGTCCGCCCGCCACGGTGCAACCGCGATGCGCTGCGACAACAATCCTCTTGGCCACGCGGCCGACGCTCGCTAGTATCAGATGATACCATATCTCACGGATGAGGATTTTTATGCGCCTGACCCTTGCCTTCGCCGCCGTTGCCGCTGCTTTTGCCGCCTCCGCTCCCGCCGCTGCCGACGAAGGCATGTGGACCTTTGACGGGGTGCCGACCGACGCAATTCGCAAGGCCTATGGCTGGGCGCCCGACGCACAGTGGCTCGCACGGACACAGGCGTCGGCGGTGCGGCTGACCGGCGGCTGTTCGGCGTCCTTTGTGTCGAGCGAGGGGCTGATCCTGACCAACCATCATTGCGTCATCAGCTGCCTGCAAAATCTGTCGACCGCCGACAGCGATCTGGTCGCGGGAGGCTTCAACGCCGCAGATCGGGCGCGCGAGCGCCAATGTCCGGGCCAACAGGCCGAAGTCGTCACGTCGATCACCGACGTGACCGGCGACATTCAGGGTGCGATTGCCGCGCTGACCGGCGAGGCGCTGGTCAAGGCGCGCGACGCGCGGATCGCCGAAATGGAGTCGGCAGGCTGCACCGACCGCGCCAAAACGCGGTGCCAGGTTGTCACCCTGTTCGGCGGCGGCCAGTACAAGCTGTATCAATATCGCAAATATAGCGATGTCCGCATCGCGTGGGCACCCGAATTCCAAGCGGCCTTCTTCGGCGGCGATCCCGACAATTTCAACTTTCCGCGCTATGCGATGGATGCGGCGTTCCTGCGCGCCTATGAGGACGGCAAGCCGGTGGCGACGCCCACCCACCTCAAATGGAACCCGCGCGCGCCGCAGGAAGGCGAGATCACCTTCGTCGTCGGCAACCCCGGTTCCACCCAGCGTCTGCTGACCGAAACGCAGCGCGAATTCCAGCGCGCCGAGCGCCTGCCGCTGACCTTGATCCTGACCTCCGAATATCGCGGGCGGCTGATCGCCATGATGGAAGGCAGCCCCGAAAAGACTCGTGAAGGCGGTGACACTTTGTTCGGCTATGAAAACAGCTTCAAGGCGCAATCGGGCCAGTTCCGCGCACTGAACGACCCCGCCTTCACGGCCAAGATGGCGGCGGACGAGGCCGACCTGCGCGCGCGCACAAAGGGCAATGCCGAAATCGGCGATCCGTGGACCGAAATCGACACGGCGATGGCGGGGCGCCGCGACACCTATCTCGACGGCGTGTTCCTTGAGCGCGGCCCGGCGTCCTATTCGAGGCTGGCTGGCTACGCACAGACGCTGGTCCGCGCTGCGACCGAGCGCGCCAAGCCCAACAACGAACGCCTGCCCGGTTTCACCGATTCCGCGCTTCCGCTCACCGAAAAGCGGCTGACCGACGCGGTGCCGACCTATCCCTGGCTCGAGGAACTGGGGGTCGGTTTCTGGGCGAGCAAGGCGCGCGAATATCTTGGCACCGACAATGCGGACATCCAGGCGCTGCTCGGCAAGGAAAGCCCTGAAGCGCTCGCCGGTCGGCTGGTGACGGGCAGCAAGCTTGCCGACCCCGCCTATCGCAAGCAATTGTGGGAAGGCGGCGCGGCGGCCATCGCGGCGTCTGACGATCCGATGATCCGCTTCTTTGCCAAGCTCGATCCGCGCTCGCGCGAAATCAAGATGGCGTTCGACCGCGACTATGACGCCCCCGTCACCGCGGCGCAGGCACGGCTCGCGAAGGCGCGTTTCGCCGCTTATGGCGACAAGCTCTATCCCGACGCGACCTTCACGCTGCGCCTGTCCTATGGCCAGGTGAAGGGGTGGACCGAGCGCGGCAAGCCGGTGCCGTCAACCACCGTGATGGGCGGCACCTACGACCGCGCGACGGGGCAGCTGCCGTACAAGCTCGCCGACGGGTTCGTGAAAGCCGAGTCCCGCATCGACAAGAATGTCGTCTATGACTTTGTCACGACCAATGACATCATCGGCGGCAATTCAGGATCGCCGGTGATCGCGCGCGATGGCAGCGTAATCGGGACCGCCTTCGACGGCAATATCCACTCGCTGGGCGGCAATTTCGGTTACGACGGCACGCTGAACCGGACAGTCGCGGTATCGACCGCCGCGATTCAGGAAGGGCTGGAGAAAATCTGGCCCGCTCGGGCGCTTGTCGCCGAACTGACGGGTGGCGCAGGGCGGCGATAATCGCCCGCCGGGAGGGACTGCGATGGCCAAGAGTGAATTGAAGACCAAGGCGACCGAGGTGTCGGTCGCCGACTTCATCGCCGCGGTCCCCGAGGCGCGGCGGCGCGAGGAGGCGGCGGTGATCGACGCGATCCACCGCCGCGTCACCGGGCTGGAGCCGAAGATGTGGGGGCCGTCGATCATCGGTTACGGCAGCTATGACTACAAATACGACAGCGGCCATTCGGGGACGATGTGCCGCGCCGGGTTCAGCCCGCGCAAGGCGGCGTTGACGCTCTATCTGATGGGCAATTATTGTGACCGGCAGGACGAGGCCGACGCGCTGTTCGCGCGGCTGGGCAAGCACAAGACGGGCAAGTCTTGCCTGTACATCAACAAGCTGGCGGACGTCGATCTGGAGGTGCTGGAACAGCTTGTATCGCTCAGCTGGGACAGCATGAACGAGGTTTATCCGCGCTAACGTCAAGCAGATTCTCGTCGCCCCCGCGAAGGCGGGGGCCGCTAAAGGCCTACACCGCGAGGAAGGCCAGAACCGACAACGG
>JAHJHL010000153.1 GCA_018823905.1 Alphaproteobacteria bacterium | reverse complement strand
TGATGCCACGCGCCTAGAAGCCCGCAACAACTCCGTGTCCTTGAGAAGTTAAGACAATGAAGCGCAGGCGATGATTGTCGGTGAAGCGGTTGTGGGATTATCGTCATCCCACTCGTCTTCGCTCAGGCCGTCGGAACAAGCTTCGATGAAACAGCGTCCGAATATCGGCGCAATTATGATGTAAATTCAACGGCTGAAGCGAGATTGACCGCTTCCCTATCGGCGACGCTCCGTTCCGCATTGAGCGCTCTGCCGTCGCCCTTACATAGTGCGTGAATCTGTCACATTCTGGGGCAACACGAGTAAAGAGGAGTCATATCACGACCAAAATCCATTTAGGATTCGGTTAGAATCTGTTAGCACGCGCACATTCAGGACCGATTCGCTTGATCCGATGCCATGTGGCTGGCGGTGGAAACGGTTCTCGCAAAGGGGACTCGTAAATGCGCAAAATTTTTATTGCAGCTGCAGCCATGGCAATGCTGCCGACCAGCGCGCACGCTGCTGACATCATCAACGGCAGCTTTGAACAGGGCGGCGTCACGAACCCGTTCGGTCTTGTCGCAGGCGGGAACAGCAGCACCATTACCGGCTGGACGGTTCTCGGAAATAGCGTCGATTTTATCGGCAATTATTGGCAGGCGAACCAAGGTACCAACTCGATCGACCTCAATGGCGCCGGCCAAGGTGGCATTGCACAAACCTTCAACACGATCGTCAATCAAGCTTATGCGATCACGTTCTGGCTTGCAGGCAATCCGGACAACGGCCCGACCATTAAGACTATCAACGTTACGACGAATGGCGTGAACGGTCAGTTGTTTGCGTTCGACACCACCGGCTTCAACAAGGCCAACATGGGCTGGACAAAGTTTACCTATAATTTCGTCGCAAACGACACCTCGACGACGTTGGCGTTCAATTCGCAGAATGCTGGATCGTGGGGTGCGGCACTCGACAATGTTTCCGTCTCGGCGGTTCCCGAACCGGCAACCTGGGCCATGATGCTGCTCGGCTTCGGCCTGATCGGCGGTGCAATGCGCCGGCGGGTTCGTGTTGGCTTCGGCAATCGCACGGTTATCGCTTAATCATCCCACAAATCGACCCGCCGTTGGCTGTGCTGACGGCGGGTTTTTTGTGTGCGCTGTATTGAGAGCCAGATTCCATCAAGGCAGATGAGCCATTCGAGGTTTCGGCATAGCAAACGCTGTGCGCCGCGGGGCCGACACGCGTAACGTCAAATCAAATGCATTTTGCTGTTCCGCATAATCGGCCGGAGCCAAGTGCTATGTCACGCATCGTCGTTGACCGGCAACGCCATCGCGGCCCAGCCCCACTAGCCGAATTCATGTCGATGAGCACCGTTATCAGCAGATACCGCGACGTTCGCACATGCGACCGGCGCGCTAAACCAACCCCGTCTGCCCGCATTCCGGTCCGGCCATTGGCACCTCGAGAATGCTAGAACGAACAGTGGCTAAAGATTACGAGCAACGTCCTGTCGACTAGCTGGAATAATAGCCGTCGTATTTGCCGCCATAGCCATAGGGATCGCCCGCGCCGCCGGTAAAACGATTAAAGATCGTCCCCAATATCGGCGTGGGATGCAGCAGCTGAATCGAGCTTTGCAGCTGCTTCTTGGTGGTGACACCCTGCTCCACGACGAGCAGGATGCCGTCGAGTTGTTCAGCGACAAGCATCGCATCGTCATTGGCAAATACTGGCGGCAGATCAAAGATCACGATCGCATCGTCGTCGAGCGCCCGGGCGCGGGCCACGAGCTCGTGCAGGCGATCGCCAACCATCAGCTCGGCCGAATTTACCGGCGCTGGAAAGGTTGGATAGACAACCAGACTGCTGTCGCCGATACGCCTGCCAATCTGAGGCAGCGCAATCTCGTCACCGAGCAGATATTCGGTGAGCCCCTCCGGGCCTTCCAAACCGAAAATCCGCGCAATCGTTGCCCGGCGGAGGTCAAGATCGATCAAGATGGTACGCTTATTGGAGAGCTGACTCATCGATGCGGCAAGATTGGACGCGACAAAGGACTTTCCCGCATTTGGCGCTGGCGACGTAATGCCCATCAGGCGGCCGTTGGTTTCCGCGAGCTTTTTGATGAGCTGGGCGCGGAGCAGGTTGAACGGGCGGGATCGCGCATCTTTCGATTCAAACCCGACCAGCTTGGGACCGATTTCCGGCTGGTCGACTTCGGGCACTTCGCCAATGCCGGGCAAGGGCAGCAGCGCGGCGGCCGATTTCGGCCCGCCCAGCGACTTCGGTAGGTTGGGGAAGCTGTTCATCGATCCGCTCTAGCTGTTCGCGCGACGCATTACGCGACCTGAACGGGGCAGGAAAGCCAACAATCGCTGCCACCATGTTTTCGGCGTCGATGATTGTGGGTCGATCGTGGGGATCGACACAAGCGGCATTTCGCCGGTTACAGCACGAATATCGAGCATGTCGCGAATGGGGCGATAATAAAGTTCGACGAGAAGGATCAGGAACAGCCCGAACCCCAAGCCAAATACGAGTCCGCCCGCAATCAGCAGCGGACGATTGGGTGAATTCGGATCCTCGGGCACCACCGGCGGGTCGATAACCGACAGCCGCTCGCCCTTTTGCTCGCTTTCCGCTTTCGCGCTCGCCTGCGCTGCAAGTAGCCGCGTCGATACGCTCTCATATTGGGTGTTCAGCCCGTCAAGCTTCTGTTGCTGCTGCGCGATCTGTTCCTGAACCAGAGGCGCGCGTGCCTGCGCACTTTGCGCCGCCGACAAACGCCCGATTTCCTGGGCTTTCACTGACTGCAGCGCCGCAATCTGTGCGTTGTTCGACGCAATTTGTTGATCGACTGTATCCGATGGCATCTTCGCCAGATTGGCTGCGGCCAATCGCCGCGCTTCGGCAAGGCGGCGTCGCGCGATGCCAATATCGGGATGCCCGTCCGAATAGCGTGCCTGCGCCGCGGCGAGCTCGGCCTCGGCGCCGGCAACCAGCGGGTCGCGCTCAGCCGACGACTTGCGCGCTTCGCGCTGCGCCGCCAGCAAAGCATTGTCGCGCTGCAGGGCGATAATCTGGGCGTCATAGCTACCGCTCGATCCGCCCATCACCATCATCCCCGGGCTGGACAGCGCGAACCCGTTTTGCGCTTTAATCGTTTCGATCGAGGATTCGAGCGCCGCCATCTGGCTTTGCAGCGCGGTAGCCTGGTCGGTCAGAAACTGCACCGTGTTGGTTGCCTGCTCCGAACTCTTGGTCGCATCGATGAGCAGAACCTGCTCGGTCATGTCCTGCGCAACCGCCTGCGCCTGCGGCGCCGATTTGTAATCGAAGCTCAGCGCGAACGCGATGGTTGACGACCGACCGGCGGTTGCGCGTTGCAGTTCGGCAGACACCGTTTCGATCGACGTCGAGTTGCGCATTCTCTCGATGATCTCGGACAGCGATTTGCTCGAACGCTCCTCCGTGTAGAGGCGGTG
Source organism: Alphaproteobacteria bacterium (assembly GCA_018823905.1). GTDB lineage: Bacteria > Pseudomonadota > Alphaproteobacteria > Sphingomonadales > Sphingomonadaceae > Sphingopyxis. Next base: position 60,328 of record JAHJHL010000153.1, on the reverse strand, counting down.
CTTCTGGATCAGCTCGATCAGACGCGGACGGCTCAGCACCTGCTGGCGGATCTTGGCGATCCGCTGATCGATGATATCAATATCCTGCTCGCCGACGACATCTTCGGGAAGCTGGGGGGATTCGACCAGCAACGTGGCCGTTGAGCGATAAACCGTCGGCAGCGTGAAGGCGGCCACGATCCCGGCAATAAAGCAGAGAATGGTCGGAACAAGCAGCCAACGGTAGCGCTCGCGGACGATGGTCGGGAGATGAGCTAGCAGGTTGCCGCCTTCCTCTTCTTCCCTGTCAAAACGATCGCTGGTCATCGCGTGCTTCCGAACTTGAATGTTATGCCCACGGCGCCCTGCACATTGGACCGGCGGACACCACGATCGTCCGACGTATCCGAATAGCCCGCGCTGGCGAACAGACGGGTCCGCTCATTGAGCCGACGCTCGTAACGCGCATAACCTCTAATGCTTTCGAAATCCCCACCGGGGCCGGCGAGCGGCGCCGAAGCGGTCGAATAATTGCCGCCAAGCTGCACGGTTTCTCGCTCGGACAATCGCAACGAGTATGTCGTGCCGATCGAGGTCTGCTTTCTGACGCCGCCGATCGCAGACGGAAGCACCTGCCGCAGGCCGGTCAGACAAAAATTACTCAAGGAGCCTTTGTAACACAGGCTCGCATTACCGGTGATGGCAGTAGAAGTATCACGGCCAGCGGCCAGCTCGGTGCGCGTGAACGAAAGCCCAAAGCTCCCCGACGCCTGAAGGCGGGTGCCGAGCATCGCACTCGCCGCCAGTTGCGGCGACAGCGTCCTAGCATCGCCAATCCGGCCGCCTTTGAAATTGCTCACGCTCGCATCGATAAGGCCGCCGATCGTAAATCCGCTGTTGATCCGGCGCGAATAGGCAAGCCGCTGCGAGGCGTAATCTGAATCTTCGAGCCGCGCGGAGCCGTAGCGATTGGCGCGAACCGAGCTCGACCAGCGGATCTCGTCAAATTCGCTCGGCGTATAGCGCAGCGACGCATCGGCAGCCGCACTATTCCGGCGCTGGCGATCGCCAAGCAAAGTGATATCGTTATCGACCGGGAGTGGCAGGCCTTCGGGTCCAGGCTCTTCGCCACCACCACCAATCGGCCCGGCAAAATCGGTGGACGATACACTGCTGGAAATCGCCACAACGGCACTTACGTCGAGCCGCTCGTTGATCCGGTGGCTGGCTGACACATTTGCGGAAAGATTCTGCGCCGAATCATAGAGCCGCATATATTCGACATGTTCGACCCGGCCTGAAACCTTGAGGCTGCTGATCCCGTCGGAGCGATAAATGCTCGGCGCCAACTCAAGACGGAAGGATGCGACATCAGTGTCGCCGCCGAACGCCAGAAACGGATTGCTGTCATAGGCTGTCGACGCAGTGACGGCGACGTCACTGCCGGTTTGCGCGCTGACGGGCGAAGCCAGCAGGAGCGCCGCAGCGCCTGCCAAGATAAGTCCCTGAAACTTTGAACCAAAAAATGGCTCGCCTGACGACACGAAAATTCTCATGGTACGATGACGGTATCGCCGCTTTCGATCATCGGAATCGCCCGGACCGCTTCCGCACTGATCGATTTGCTCCGCAAGATACCCGACAGCCGCGCAGGTATCGTCACCAGGCCGCCGTCGGTCTTGCGAATGATGACAATGCTGTCGAGGCTCGCAAATTCGTCAGCGCCGCCCGCGAGGCTGAGCGCTTCCAGCAGGGTGACGTAGCGCCCCGGAGTGAACGTGCCGGCCGATTTGACCTTTCCGATGACCGAGAATTGCAAACCGGCCGGGTTGCGCACCGCAACGGTCACATCGGGAACATTGCCATCGACATATTTGCCCGCGAGGCCGGCGGAGATAAATTGTTCGATTTCCTTGGTCGTTCTGCCGGCGCCCTGGATCGAACCGACGAGCGGAAAGCTGATCGTCCCGTCGGGTAACACCTTCACCGTGCGCTGAAGCTGATCCTCGCGCCACACATTGATCTCGAGCTCATCGCCAGGATTGATGCGGTACACGGGGAGGCCGACCCCTACGCGCGGCGCACTAGCAGCCGACGGGGCGGACTGAATCGCGGCTGGCATCAAACCGTTGGCGTTCGCCGTGGTCGCGGACAGGGCCGCGCCAAGACAAAACAATGCTGACGCAATTTTCACTTATCACCTCTAACGGAAACGCAGTGCCCCAGCGAATGGGGCGATTGGACTGACTCAACACGGAAAGTCAACCGGATTAACCGAGGTCTCTCTATCAATTTTTATGTTAAAGACTAAGCGAAAACATCAAATCAATTAAGATATTAACCAGGCAGACGCTTTGAACCTCCTCCCCGCCTCCCGCTTCCGAAACGGCCTGTTCGCTGCTGCTGCGTGCCTGCTTGCGCTTACGGGCTGCGACGACGCGTTCCAGACCGCCGCTAATGATGCGTCGGTAGCAGAGTCGCAGCTGGCGGCGGGAAATGTTGACGAGGCGCGCGAAAGCATTCGCCGCGCAATTGCGGCGCGCGATGATGTCGCGGCCTATTATATCCTGCTTGGGCGCATCGAACTGCAGGCCGAGCGTCCCGCAAGCGCATTCAATGCCTATTCCATGGCCCTCGACCTGCAAGCGGACAATCCTGAGGTGCTTCAGAGTATCGCCGAGCTTGGATTGCAGACGGGGCGCATCAAGGAAGCAGAGGAAGCCGCAGACCGAATCTTGCTCTTGTCGCCCGGATCGTCGCGCGCGATGCTGGTGAAAGGTTTCATTGCGATCGACAACGGCCAATTGGACGAAGGCCAACGCATGGCGGCCGACATCCTCGCGCGCAATTCCAATGATGAGGGCGGCATCATTCTGACAGCCAGGATCGATGCATTACGAGGCGATGTGGGAAAGGCGTTGGCCGCCATCCAAAACGGCATTGCGGCGATTGGGGCGACGAACGCGCTCAATGTCACCCTGCTCGAAATCTATCGGATCCAAGGCGATGCGAAGGGGATGCGGAGCGTTTTTCCGGAGGTGCTCACAAGCATGGACGGGGACACCGAATACCAGCTCGACTACATTAACCTGCTCTACAAAATGGGCGACGTCAGCGCCGCGCGGACCACTGCGCTAAAGGCCATCGAATCCCATCCCAACGACGCCCAGTTGTTCAACATGCTGAGCGACTTGTGGCTTGAATATGATCGCAGGCCGCTTTCCGCTGCGCAGTTGACCTATGTCGCCGAGAGCGGCACCCGAACATCACAGATCGCGTTGGCGCGTTTCTATCACAAAATCGGCGATGATGACGCCGCGCAGCGACTCCTCATGCGTGTGTCGGACAGCGGTGTAGCCGAAGCTCAAGGCATGATGGCACGGGTCATGCTAGCACTGGGAAACGCCAAGCGCGCCGACGTCGTGGCCAACAAGTTGCTGCAAGCCGATCCCAGAAACGCGGACGCCTTGCTCGTCCGGGCGCAGCGCCATCTCGCTAACGGCCGATTTGATCGGGCGATCGAAGACGCCAACATCGTGGTTGCCGACTCACCCCAAGAATATTTGGGTTATGTTGTACTCGCGGGTGCCTATAGCGCAAAAGGCAGCGCGATTCGGGCGCGCCAGACGTTCGAACGCGGGATGGATTCTTTGCCGCAGAGCAAGTTGCTCGCGGACGCCTACCGAAAGTTTCTCGTCGCCCGTGGAGATACGAACAGGGTGGTTTCGCTCTATCAGGACCTCGCGATGGCGAAACCTTCCTCGGTTGCGGCTTGGACAGCCTTCTCGCGCGCCTGCACAGAATATGGCGACGAGATTTGTGCGCGCAAAGTCGAAAATGGCTTGGCCCGCGCCAAATCAAGCTTCGTCATCGACGAGCCTCCCGGTACACCGCAGCGCCGCGGCCTCTTCGCGCGCATCACGCCCGAGCAGATTTGCGCGACGACGGGGGGCGTATGCACGGGAAGCTGACCCCGCCGCCGCGGCGCACGAATGGCCATATCCGCTTCACATCGAATGTGTTGCGATCGCTGGGTATCGTCAACGACGTCGCCTGCTTCGTCTGCGCCTATGTGCTGGCGATGATCGCCTATGACCTGACGATCGGCTATTATTACGACGCGCGGCTGCATCGCACCGGTGCGATCATCCTGTGCATCAACTATTTCCTGATCCGCGTCTCGCGCGACGGCTATGCCGCGGTGAAGGGTCAGGGCGAAGATGTTGGTGGTAGCTCGCTCGCTGACTTCCTGCTCGCGTCCGGCTTGACCACATTGGTCATTCTGCAACTCGAAATGATGCGCGAGTTCTCGCGTGGATTCGCCCTCTACTTCATCGGCTTCAGCATGATCATGCTCTTTCTGAGCCGGATTGCGTTCCGCAAGCTGATCTGGAAGTTGATGGACAAGGGCGTGGTGGGCCAGCGGGTCGCAATCTATGCCGACAGCGCCAAGGCGGCCGACAAGGTCGCCAAACTGCTTGAGCTAGAGCGGCTGCCGCACCTGCGGATTATCGGTTACGCCGACGACCGTAGGCAGACCAGACCCGAAGAGCGCGAGCTCCCCTATCTCGGCGGATTCGACGCCTTGCTGCAAATGGCGCGAACCGGGCAGCTCGACCAAGTGATCCTTGCGCTGCCCCAGATCCGCCAGGACCGGCTGGAATATATCGCCGATACACTCAGCGCCGCGTCGATCGACCTTTGCGTCCTGCCCCGCGAGACGCTCGAACTGAAAACCGGCTATCGCGTCAATTTCCTGGGGTCGCTGCCGGTGTTTGCCATCTGGCAACAACCGATCCGCGACGTCGATGGCGTGCTAAAGGAAATGCTCGACCGCGGTCTGGCCGTGGTCGCGCTCATTCTGCTCTCACCGATCCTGCTCCTCACCTGTCTGGCGATCCGTCTGGAGAGCAAAGGCCCGATCTTATTCAGGCAGAAGCGCTTCGGGTTCAACAACAACGAAATTTCAGTGCTGAAATTTCGCTCGATGTATGTCGATCGGCAGGACAGCAGCGGCGCCGAACGGACGCAGAAAAATGATCCGCGCGTTACCCGGGTCGGACGCTTCATTCGCCGCACCAGTATCGACGAGTTGCCACAGTTGTTCAACGTCCTCAAAGGCGACATGTCGCTGGTCGGGCCGCGGCCGCACGCGACCATGATGCGCGTCGGCGACAAATATTATTTCGACGCGGTCAAGGGTTATACCGCGCGACACCGCGTCAAGCCGGGCATCACCGGCCTCGCCCAGGTCCGCGGCCTGCGCGGCGAAATCGCGACGACCGAGCGCGCACGCAAACGCGTCGAATATGACATCTACTATATCGAAAACTGGTCGCCGTTGCTGGATATCCGGATCATGATAGAAACGGTGCTAAAGCTGGTCTGGGATAAAAATGCCTACTGACGCGGCGGCGCCACGCGCGCGCTTTCTTGACATCGAGTTTGACAGTGGAAGCTATGAACAGGTCGTCGATGAACTCGAGCGGCTATCGCAACAGAACCGCTTTTCCTTCGTCGTTACCCCGAATGTCGATCATGTCCTGATGCTCCACCCAAAAGCGCAGACGCCGACAACAAAGGCCTTCCAGCAAGCTTACGCCGCGGCCGTTATGCAGCTGTGCGACAGCCGCATCCTTCAACGCCTGGCGCGACGCCATGGCGTCAAGCTGGACGTGATCACCGGCAGCGATCTCACGGCTTACCTGTTTCAAAAGGGCTATCTGGATGGGCGGACGGTGGCGATCATCGGCGGCGATGCAGACATGGTCCCCGAACTGCACGAGCGCTTTCCAGCCGTCCGGATCGTCCAGCACCAGCCGCCGATGGGCGTGCTCAAGAACCCTCGCGCCATCGACGACATTATCGCCTTCATCGAGCAAAAGCGCGCGCATTATGTCTTGCTGGCGATCGGCGCACCCCAGAGCGAGATTGTCGCACATCAGTGCGCGCGCGCCGGGAAGTCGGTTGGCGTCGGACTATGTATTGGTGCCTCAATCGAATTCCTGCTCGATCGCAAACGTCGCGCGCCGCACTGGATGCAAAGCTTGAGTCTGGAGTGGGCGTATCGCTTGCTAAGCGAGCCCCGACGGCTTTGGAAGAGGTACCTAATCAGCGGCCCACGAATATTTCTGTTAGCTTGGCAAAAGCGTTACCTCTAAATTTGATTTATACGATCCTTTTGCGAGGAAGCACGATTAACAAAATGGAAATCAGAGATCAAAGTCGAACCGAAAACTGCATATCGGCAGAGTATCCCGACTGGTCACGGGAGCGTGAATCGCAAAACAGTTGGAATCCTTCCAAAGCCTTGCTGAAAAGCATCCGAAAGTATGGCAGCGCAAAGGGTGTTTATGGACCACTTGTACGGAAGGTTGCGGTGTTGCAGCACCGGCTTTGGTCGATCATTACCGGCGCTGACATCCCAATAAACAGCAGGATTGGCGGGGGACTTCTGATCCCTCATCCCAACGGCATTGTGATACATCCCGACGCAAACATCGGATGTAACTGTCTTATTTTTCAACAGGTTACAATTGGGGCAACCTCGAAGGGAATTCCAACGATCGGCGGCCATGTCGATATCGGGGCGGGCGCAAAGATACTTGGACCCGTTAAAGTAGGAGACCATGCTCGGATAGGTGCCAACGCGGTCGTCCTCACGGACGTGCCTGAATACGGCGTAGTGGTTGGAAATCCGGGACGCCTACTGCCTCCAAAATGACCGATGGCACGACCTCGGGAAGTTTTTTGCGTGCAAGTCCGTCGCCGTCAGGCGGAAACCGCTTCTGCGACCCCACGGCGACGCAGCGTCTCAATATCAGCAATGGGCCGCCACCCGAGCAGGCGTTCGGTTTCGGTTGAATCATATTGCGACCGATGCGCCCGGCATTGCCAATCGTGGAGCGTGGAGCTGCGGCGGTTGGGATGCCGAACCATTGCTTTCGCTGTCTCCTTGACAAAATCTGCCAACCAGAACCGAAATGGGGAGCCTGACTTCGTAGCGATGCGTGACCCGGAAAACTCTTCCAGAGCCGCCACATAGTCTTGGGCAGACAATAAGGGAGGACCACTCACGAGGAAAGATTTGCTATCGATATCCGGCGCGTTTGCGGCCTTGGCCAAAGCGTCTGCGACGTCGTCGACATGGACAAACGGAAGCTTGTTGGCTCCGTCCCCCCAGAATTCGACTTCGGTCTCGCTGGTAAAGCGACCCACTCCCAAATGGGCGGGCGGCGAACCGGCCCCGATGACGATCCCGGGGCGCATGATTACCACGTTCAAGCCGGAGTCCCGTTCGATGTTGCGCAATACCTCTTCGCAGGCCGCTTTTGATCGCGCGTAGAGATTTCGGCTTCGGATATGTTTGTCGACCGGCGTTCCATTGACGATTCGCTTCGAAGCATGAGCAGAATCATAGCTGTCGATCGTTCCGGTATAGATAAATCGCCGAACATTCGCAGCGGCAGCGGCTTTTGCCAGCACTTTTGTCGGACCGAGATCGCCATCCACATAATCCTGCCAGCGACGGCCCTCACATTTCGCCAAATGATACACGACTTCGATGCCGTCAAGCGCCGCAGCAACCGTTACCTCGTCGCCGTGACTCCCAGCAAAGATTTCGACCGGCAAGCCCGCCAGCGCAAGTGCGGCTCCGTTCGCCCCGCGTGTCAGCACACGGACACCATGTCCCTGATCCAGTAGGCGCTTTACGAGTGCGCGTCCGATGAAGCCCGTCCCTCCGACCACAAGAATATTGCTGGCCCGCAGAGGTGGAGGCACGTCGAAGGTGAGTGGTTCGTTGTTTGGGCCGCCGACTTTTGCAGCTTGCGAGATCATTTCTACAAGACGGATCGTCTCCGCGGCGAAGCGCGGTTCATGCCTTGGATCGACCTTGCGATCGAGATTTTGGTAGAAAGCGGCTATGCTTCGCGCAATCGATTCCTCAAATGGCGCAGAAGCTGGCTGCTTGCCAAGTGCTGCGCGAACGCGCCGACGAAGATCGGGACCAACTTGTTTTTTAAGATCGATAATCGCGGCGCGACCGATCATGAACGTGTCCAACATGGGATTGTCCGACTTTCGCCGCTCCAGGAGTCCGATATCGCGGCCATAATCGTACCGGACCGCACCGCCTTCGCCGCGAACACTCAGGGCACGTGATTCATGCCCAGACGTCAAGGCAACGTGAATTACGACGCTACCTTGCGGGCTATTTCCCAGGATTCTCCACCGCTGCGGCATCGAAATACCCGATGGTAGCCGGACATGATCGCTAGCATCGACGTGAACGATCTCGAAACCGCCCGTCAGATCGAGCGCGAAAGCTAAAGGATGGGGCGCAATTTCGTAGAGGGGATTTGTCGGCCCGGAAACGATCCAGTTGTCGAACGGGCCATGTTTGATAAATGGCAGCTGATACTGCCAATCGATTGCCACCGCATCGAGACGGCCCAATCCGCCTTCGCGGACCATCTCGCGGAGCGGCTGATACCCATTTCCAAAGAGAAAGTTGTGATTGACGCCAATTTGCACGCATTTTTGTTCGGCGAGATCGGCCAGAGAGTTACCGTCCGCTGAATCGAGCACATAAGGTTTTTCTATGAAAACCGATTTGCCCGCCTCGATCATCATTCGTGCAGCCCGCTCATGTAAACTCGGCGGAAGCAGTATGTGCACCACGTTGCAATCGCTGACCGCCATCGCTTCGATCGAGGTGACGACATTCCGAAAGCCAAAATCTTGTGAAGCCTTCGCGGCGCGGCTGGTCGAGACATCGCCGATAGTCGATAGAATGGTTCCCGGAATCGCCGCTACGCTGCGCGCGTGCGATGCCAGAATAAACCCGGCCCCCAGCATGCCAACTTTGATCATTTGTGTGTTATCTTTCACTTATACTCGACGATAAGAAAACGCCCCCTGGCGCGCTGGACGTGATAGCGCACCAATCCGACCGCATTGGCGAACTTACCCAAAACGCCGAATATTGTTCCAATCATCGAAGCCTTGCACGACGCACCCTTGCGTCGATAATATTTGAAAAAGCGCCACGCCAAAAACGCATATGCCGCGATCGGTATTAGACCCGTCAGACCCAAGCCAAGCGTTCCGACGAGAATTAGGAACGGGACGATGATCCCATAAACCAGGGTGCTTTTGACCGCCGAGCGACTGTCAGCCAGTTCTGACCGGCCGTGAACCGCATTCCGATGCGCCAATGCTTGACCAGCGCGCACCGAGCGGAGCCACCATTGTCCGAAAGTGTCCATATCCATCGCATGATGTGCCATAGTGCTTGCAATTCGCAATGTCCGACGCCCGCGCAGGTACAGCCGAATACCCAGTTCGCTATCTTCTCCAGCGACGAACGACGAATCAAAGCCGCCCGCCGCGATAAAGTCGTCCACGCGGATCAGCATGATGCCGCCGAGAAGGTTGAAATCAACAATTTCCCCAGGGCTAGGGTTGCTCCATTCAAGCTCAGCCAGCAGGCCGAAGACATTTTTCTCCGCTGCCTCTTCTTTCACCGCGCCGACCACGATTGCACAATCGCTTCTGCTTTCCAGAATGGGCAACGCATGTGGGAGAAATTGGGCATCCAGGACGCAGTCGCCATCTATGAAGAAGACAAACTGAACCTCTGGATTAGCCTTTGTAATTTGCTCAAATCCGGCGTTCCGCGCGCGGGCCGCACTGAACGGGATGTCAGCGGTTAATTGCACCGTTGGCACACCGAGATTCCTGGCAATTTGGCAACTTGAGTCGCGCGAGCCTGAATCAATGTAGACGATAGGAAAATCGCTTGGCAGGCTCGCCAAACAGGTGGGCAAGCGCGCGGCCTCATTCCGCCCGATAACAACAAGACCCAGCGCTGACATACCAATCACGCCTGCTCGATCCAGAACGGCTTTTGATTGGGTTCGCCCGAAACAACTGCAGCCGCAGGGGTGGCCGCAGCTCTACGCGGCCAAAGCCCTGTATTTAACAGTCCGCGCAATTCGCCCGGCTGCGAACGCAAACGAAATGACGAAGAAAGAAGACGGCGGGGTATGCCCACAAAAAAATGCCCGAGTAACCACGCCAGATTTGCCATAAATCCGTATGTTCGCCCGCCCGTCAGAGCAAAGAAGCGTTGCCTGGACTGAAACCAATAACTCGGCCGTACGCGCCGGATGTTGGGCTGGTCAACGCCCGTCGCCGCGCCGCCAATATGTTGGACCCGACTGCGCGGCTCAAACCAGATTTTGTAGCCCTGACGCCTTAGCCGGTGCATCAGTTCAACTTCTTCAAAATATAAGAAAAACCCATCGTCAAACAGGCCTGTGGATAGGAGCGCTTCGGTGCGCAGCATCACACTGGCACCCGTTACCCAGTCCACTTCGCTGGCTTCTGCTCGTTCGATTACAACCGGGTTCGATCCCAGAATTCTCGCGATGGCGGATGTCTGAGTTCCTCGCACGAATTCGCCGGCAATCGAAGGAAAGCTGAACGCAGAGGCGGTCGGAGAGCCATCTGCATCGACCAGCTGGCTGCCGACCGCTGCGACATCTCTGTAGGAGTCAAGGGTTTTGGCGAGCACAGAGATTGCTCCAGGTTCCACCTGAGCATCCGGGTTCACAAGGTAAATGTAAGGCGGAAGGCAACCGGTTCGATACTGAATCGCCTGATTGTTCGCCCATCCGAATCCGCCGTTCAGATCGAGTGGCAACAGCTCGGTCCAGCTTCCTATCCCAGTGCGATCCAGAAACGAGCCGAGCTGCGCAACTGAACCATCGCCTGAACAGCCGTCAACTAGGATCGCCTTCAGGTTCACGCCTGCTGCCCGCTCGCGGGCAATTGCCTCAAGACACGCTTCCGCTAGAGACGGGGTTCGGTAGTTCACGATGATGACGAGAATTTCGGTCACAACTTCATTAATCCTCGGCATCGCTGGGCCGCGCAGTACGCGTCCAACCTGGTGTTTCGCCTTTGGCGAAGCCAAGATAAACGGGAATCTTCCAGATCAAGTAGAGCGGTAAGCGGACCATGGCCGTCGGACTGAGCCAGTGTCGCCCCTCGATCGACCAATTCACCAGAACCAATGCGATCGCGACGCACACACTAAGCGCCAGCACTGCGAAGGCCGGCCAGTATCCCGTCACCTGCATTGCGGCTCCCAGAAGGGCGAGAAACGCAAACGAGGCAAAGAGAAGCAGGGCTAATGGTGGAACCAGCAAATGAAGCCCGAGTTGAACAAGCTTGCGATTTCTCTGCCGGACGCCATCCCAGATCGCGGCAAGCCCGTGAGACTTTGCGGTGGCCAGGAACCCATGCTCCCATCGCGCCCGCTGGTCCAAAGTTGCCGCCTCACTCGCAGCGATGCTGGTAACAGTTGATCGTTCCAAATAGACAGGAGCGTCGCCGATCTGCGTCAGATATATTCCAAGCGCCAGATCTTCGACAATGTTGGCGGTGGCAAGCGGGGCGGTGTCAAATATGCGCCAAGGGAATGCCATCCCTGTTCCAGTGAGAACCGCGGCGCCCCCAAGCCGCGAGGTGCCGCGCTGCCGCACAACATTCTTTACCCAGAATGCGAAGTTCGAGATTTGCACCTTGGGAGCAGCCATGCGGTCCGGCATCAAGATGTACCGTGATTGCACAACTACCTGATCCCCTACGCAGCGCTTTACTAGCGCGGCGATCGAATCGGCGTCAGTCTCGCAATCGGCATCGAACACGATGACACATTCTGGGGGGGCGACACGAAGGTGATCGCGCCCAAAGGCGAGCGCATATCCTTTGCCTCTTTTTTCAGCATCTATCCGCTCGATAACCTCGTGGCCCGACTGCCGGACGATCGTTGCGGTCGCATCTGAGCAATTATCCGCGACCACGAGGAGGCGCACATCCTCCGACAAGATGACAGCCAGCCGATCAAGCGTCGCTTCGATCGAACCCGCCTCATTATGTGCGGGAATGAGGATTCGGGTAGACGCGATCGGTCCTGAACGTGCCGTTGCCTTCAGAGGGACAGTGCCAAAAAATGTCTCGAGACTGAAAATCGTAAGGGCCACAACGGGAGGGAAGGCAACGAGCCAGCAAAGCAGGACGAGCATCAACCGCGTCCCTCATGGTATCGATGGAAAAGTGCATTCAGTTGCCGACCGTTGGTTCGCGAATCATGGTTCGCCAAGACGCGCTCACGCCCAGTCTGCCCCAACTCAATCAGCTTGCTAGTCGGCGCATCGATCACCTCAGTCATGGCCGCGACCAGCGCGTCGATTGATCCGGCCGGTATCAGCCAGCCGCATTCTCTGTCCACCAGCTCGGGCGTTCCGGCAATCGCGGTGACAACAACTGGGCGCTCTAGCGCCAGCGCTTCCATAATTACGACGGGCAGACCCTCGGCGAAGCTGGGCAAAACCATCGCTCGCGATTCGAGAAGACAGTCGATTACCCCATCGGAGCTCGCCCACCCCGTAATCTTCACCACGTCTTGCAGTTGCAGACTCTCGATCATCGCTTCGATTTCGGGTCGCATCTCGCCGTCGCCGACGACCGTCAGACTAAATCTCTTACCCGCAGCAACCAAACGCGATGCCGCCTCGATCAGCAAGGGAATCCCCTTCTGGCCACTGAGGCGCGTGACCGCACATAACGCTGGACCAGCTGGCAAGCGAACACGCGCGCCCTCATCCAAAAAGCCTTCGTCGACGCCGCAGCGCACGACTTCGACTTTGGACCAATCGGCAAAGGCGCTCCAACGCATGAGCTGGCTGCGTCCGTAGCTGCTGATCGCGACGCAAAATGAAGAATCGGCTATTTTCCCTCGCAGATCAAGCGCGATGGGCGCGTCGAATTCGTCGGGGCCGTGAACCGTGAAGCTGTAGGAAATGCCGGATAATTTTCCTGCGATCCGCGCCACCATGGCGGGGTTGGTGCCGAAATGCGCGTGCAGATGGTCAATCCGCTCTTTTCGCATTCGATGTGCCAAGGCCGCAGCTTCGGCGAAATAGGCCGCACGACGTACCAAGCTAAGGGGGCTCCAATCGGCCTTTGCAAACGCGACTTTCAAAGCAGTCACGCTGCGGATTGGCGACTTCGCGAATGTTTGCAGAACCTCAACAAAAAGTCGGAGCGCACTGACGTCCAGAAGCACGCATGTTCTGTTAAATTCGGCCCGGTCGCGGACGTCCGGCAGATTGTTCTTGTCGGCTGCCCGCACGGAGAACCGACACACCGCCGTACCCTCAGCTTCGATCGCCTCGATCTCTCGGCGGATGAAGCTGTGGCTCACGGCCGGATAACGATTTGTCAGATAGGCGATTCTCACCCGTTCAGCCCCCGAATAGCGTCCCGCCATCGCCTACGGCCTTTGCGCGTCTTTGCAAGAACAGGGTGATTTCATTAATGATCTTTTTCGTTGGCGAACGTCAGCCGCCCCGACTAAGCGTGATCGACATGGGAAATACTGAACCCCCTCTAAATGGCAATGCAACGATGCGCGGCGCAGCAATCGACCGACGCACTGCTATCGTCGGCCTCGGCCTCACTGCGGGCGCCGCGCTGTCATATTTCAACACCCCCCGTGCCTTGGCTGCGCCAATTGCCGAGGCGCGGTTTCAGCAGCTGATACCCGCCAAGGTCGGCGGCTGGACATCCCGCAAGAGCGCCGAACTGGTGCTGCCCGCAGAGGATGAGGGCCAAGACAAACTCTACGAGAACCTCGAGACGCGAATCTACGAAGGCAATGACTTGCCGGCGATGATGTTCCTGATCGCCTACAGTAGCGTCCAGCGAAACGACGTGCAGGTCCACCGTCCGGAGGTTTGCTATCCCGCGGCGGGTTTCCCGATCCTATGGACAAAACCGGCGACAATCGATGTCGGCAGCCGAACGTTATTGGGGCGCGAACTCCTCGCCGACCGCGGCGGGCTTAATGAACGAATCATCTATTGGGTGCGGGTCGGCGACAAGTTCCCGATCGGATGGGCCGAACAGCGACTGACCATGGCGCTATCGAATGCCGGAGGCCTGACACCAGACGGCGTGCTCTTCAGGGTATCGACGATCGACGATGACCCCGAACGGGCGGCTAGCGCGCTCAGGATGTTCATCAAGGCGTTCATCGCCACTTCCAGCCCGTCATTCCGAGAGACCGTTCTCTTCTGATAAGAAGCGTTGGGTCGCCCGATCGGCTTGATCTCATGGCATATTCAAAGGTCAAACGATGGGACTAAACCGACGCTCTTTACTCATCGGCTCGGCTTCGGGAGCAGGCATTGTTGCCCTCGGTCTTGTCGGCCTGCGGTCTGGCAGTTTTACAAGCAGCGCCGTCGAACCGCTGCCGCGCGATGAAAGCTTCCCCAAACTGCCGATCGGGATGAACCTGGCGGGCATCGCCGACTGGGAGCCCGGGTTTCCATTCAAGAACCTGTTTCTTGGCGCGCGACCCTGGACCACCCGCAATCTTAGTGGGACGGGACCGCACAATACCAAAGCCCAGGCTGCGTTCCGGTACGACGATGACGGCTATCCAATTCAGGTACCCGTCGCCTTTCCCGGAGCAGCCGAGCCGCAAACTGTTTTTACCTATCTGCCCAACTGCCGAAAGCCCGGTAGGTATGTCCTGCTCTATGATGGCGACGGTGAAATTGACGGGCTAGATTCAACCAAGGTGATTTCGCGTAAGCCGGGGCGGTTGATTTTGCGCATGGCCCACGCTCCCGATCGGTACGAAGCTGTCGTCATCAGGCGCTCGAAACTGGGAAATCACGTCCGAAACATCCGGTTGTTGGCCGAAGAGCATGAAGCAAGCGATCTTGCTGCCGATCCGTTTCTGCCCGAGTTCCTCGATTTTTGCCGACCGTTCCGCTGCCTGCGGTTCATGGGGTGGGCAGGCACGAACAATTCGACCGAAGAGCATTGGACAAACCGCAAGCGCCCCAGCTTTTACACCATGGTGGCAGTCTCGGGCGATCCGGCGGCCCGATACGGGCCTGCCCCAACACCCTTCGAGCTCAAATTTTCAGGCGGCGTGGCGATCGAGCTGATGATACAGCTGTGCAACATGCTAAAAATCGACCCTTGGTTCTGCATCCCGCACCGCGCCACCGATGATTATATTGCGCAGTTTGCCAAGCTGGTGCTGGAGAAGCTGGACCCGAACCTGAAGGTCTATCTCGAATATTCTAACGAGATTTGGAACTGGGGATTTCACCAGGCCGGTTGGATGTTGCGCTCGCCGCTCGTCGGCGCGTTGGTCGAGGCCAAAGGCGGCAAGGCATGGAAGGATAGCGAAAAGACGCAAGGGGAAGGCCATCCCGAGCGGATAGGGGCGCTGTTTCGCCGGACCTTCGCGATTTGGGAGCGCGAATGGGCGGGGGAAGCGCGAAAGCGGCTGGTGCGCGTCGGCGCGGTCCAGGCGGCGTGGTTCGATGCGTCAAAGCGGACGATCCAATGGTGTCTGGACAATGGCGGCGTCGACGCCGTGTCGCCAGCCGCCTATTTCGGCGCGACCGACGCGATGTACCAGAAATGGTCGGCGCTGGGAGCGGCGCTGACCGCCGAAACTGTCATCGACGACATGGAGGAAGTTCTGGCGTCGATGCGGGGCGCCGGCGGTTTTTTGCAGACGGCGGCCTTTGCAATACAGCATGGTCTGGCTTTCGTTGCCTATGAAGGTGGTCAGCATCTCCAGCCAAAGGGCCAAGCCGAATTGCCCTATAACGCGGCGCTGGGGGCGGCCCAAACGCACCCGCGCATGTATGACCTGTATGTCGAGTTGCTGCGGTTGAATCGCGATCTGGGTTGCAGCCTGTTCGCGCATTTCAGCAGCGTCGGGCGGCAAGGCACGCGCTGGGGAAGCTGGGGCGCCAAGGCCAGCTATGACATCCCCGACGCCCAAAGTCCCAAAATGCGCGCCTTGCTGGACTGTAATGTCGCGCGCGCCTAAGCCATGACGCGCTGACGAAGGGGCACCGCGATTCCAAATCTATTTGCCTATGCGGTGCTGGCGGTATGGCCGGTGGTGACGATGATGCTGTTCATCCTGTTGCCCGCGCACCGCGCGCTCATCTGGTCGGTCCTTGGCGCCTATCTGGTATTGCCGGTGAGCACCGCGTTCGAGCTTCCGGGTGTCCCGCCGCTCGACAAAACGACCATACCCAACCTGTCGATCCTGCTGTGCTGCATCCTTTTTGTGCGGGAAAAATGGCTGGGCGCGCTGAAAGATCCGGCCGTGGTCGTGCTCGCGTCGACCTTTGTCTTCTCGCCCTTTTTAACCGCATTCTTCAATCCCGAACCGTTGCTCTACGCCGACCGCCTTCTTCCCGCGATGACAATGTACGATGCCTTCGCGCAAGCAGCGATCAACGGCATCACGCTGATCCCGTTCGTCGCCGCCTATGGCCTGATCAACAGTGATCAGCGGCGGTGGCACGTGATCGCGATCCTGGTGACGGCCGCGCTGGCCTATTCGGTGCTGATGCTGATCGAAGTGCGGTTGAGCCCGCAGCTGCACCGCATGGTCTATGGTTTTTTCCCGCATAGTTTCGGCCAGCAGATGCGCGGCGGCGGCTTTCGCTCCGTGGTTTTTCTGGGCCATGGACTGCTGGTAGCGATCTTTTGCTCAATGGCGGTGACGGCGGCGGTCGCGCGTTGGCGCGAATCGAGAGGTCGGCAAAGGACACGAGCAGGTTTGATCGCGATCTATTTCGGCGTTGTCCTGCTGCTGTGCAAATCGTTCGGCGCAATCATCTTAGCAGTACTTTTCACGCCGATCGTCGCGTTTTTGCGCGCGAAGCGGGTCGCGGCAATCGGTGCGGCGGCTTGCATCATATTGCTGTTATATCCCGCCATACGAAGCACTGGGCTGGTTCCCACGGTCACGATATCCGAGCTAACCAAATCATTCAGCACTGATCGGGCGGGATCGCTAGGAGTCCGGCTGGTCAATGAAGACCAGTTGCTGAAACGCGCCGCCGAAAAGCCGATGTTCGGTTGGGGTAGCTGGGGGCGCAATCGCATCTATTCGCCGGAGGACGGGAAGGATCTGAGCATCACCGACGGCGCGTGGATAATTACGCTCGGGATGTGGGGTTGGGCGGGCTACCTTGCGATGTTTGGGCTGTTCTGCCTCGGAAGCGTTCGGTTATGGTGGCGTTCAAGGACACACAGCACAATTTCCATAGCATCGGCTTCACTATGTCTGCTTCTGAGCATGAATCTTTTGGATAGCATTCCGAACGCGTCAGTCAGGCCAGTTACGTGGCTCATCGCAGGGGCAATTTTTGCGGTTGGCGCTAAAAAAAGTGGGCGCACGAAAATTGATGCTGCTGACCGCCAGGTGGGTCCGAGCCTGATTTCAGTAGGATAGGTTTAATGCGAATTACATTCGTTGTCGCGGCAGTGGATCTGGGGGGTGGAATTCGTGTGATCGCTCAATACGCTGAAGCATTGCGACAGCGAGGGCACGAGGTGTTGGTCGTATCACCGGCGCCGTACCCATACGGTCGGATAGAAAAGTTCCGTAACAGGTTTTTCCCGCGCAAAACTGGCGTAACCGCAAGCCATTTTGACGATACAAGAGTACAGATTAAGTTTCTTGAACGGTACAGGCCGGTTCGAGCCTCTGATGTTCCCCCCGCAGACTTGATAATTGCAACTTGGTGGGAAACCGCCGAATGGATCGCATCTTTTCCTGACAAGTACGGTAGAAAAGTTCATTTTGTACAAGGCTATGAAATTTGGAACGGCGAAAAAGATCGAGTCGAAGCATCCCTAAGGTTGCCGACAGAAAAGATTACGATCTCAAGTTGGCTGAAGGATGTCTTAGTAGATCAGTTAGGAATGGATCAACCGAAGGTGATATTTAACGGCGTAGACAAAGCCATATTTTCATTACCTCTACGTCAAATGCCCGATACGCCAACCATCGGCTTTGTTTATTCTCCTCTCTTCATAAAGGGGACAGATATCGCAATTGCTGCAATCACGAAGGCAAAAGCAATAGTTCCAAATTTGCGCGGCATCGCATTCGGCCACAACCCGCCAGAGCCCAGTTTGGCTCTTCCCGATTTCGTGGAATATGTTCAAGCGCCGTCCCAAGAAGAAATACGCAGAATTTACGGCAAATGCTCTGCTTGGCTATTTTGCAGCCGAGAGGAGGGTTTCGGATTGCCGATACTGGAAGCACTTGCATGCGGGACGCCCGTCTTGGCAATGCCCGCCGGCGCCGCGCCCGATATTCTGATCCACGGCGGTGGTGTTGTTTTGAATAGTCACGACCATCAAGAACTGGCCATTGAAATAGAAAAAATATCAGAAATGAAATTTGATCAGTGGGAAAAATTATCATATAGTGCAGAAACTATATCGCGCAATTTTTCTATCGAAAAATCAATTGATATGTTTGAGGAATTTTTAGTCTTAAAATTGCAATCTTAATATTAGGTAGAAAAATTTGGCGGAAGTTGAGGTGCTCAGTAGAGATTTTCAATGTAGCACACACCGCTCTTTCCATGTGATCGCATCGACACGATTTTGTCTATCGAAGAAGCCAGTTTTTAGCATTTCGCGCAAGTGCAATAAGAACGGAAACTACCGGCGCCTGATCGTACCACTTTGACGTGTCGATGTCGGACTTTGATGAGCGCTGAAACCCCAGCGGTGGGACCGCAGCAACGGTCTTCATTTCCGGATGATCCCTTCGGAACCAGCTATACGCACCGTCCACATGCATCGGCCCACCGTCAGGAGATCCGGGTGGCCGAGCAAGCATTGCCTCCAGATAATCCTTTGCGGCCTGGATAGCGCTACCGCGAAATGCAACCATATGCGTCGTTTGAATGGGCAAATCGGCATCTACCAATAGCAAGTCTTCGCTCACACGGCACCCATTGCTGGTGTTCAAATTTTCATAGCCACCATAAAATACCGACCAATCAGTTTCTTCAAGTTTCCTAAGCACGGTATCCAGTCTGCTTACCGCGTCTTTACAAAAATCGAGATCATCTTCTATTATTAGAATTTTCTCGTTACATTTTTCGACGGCTTCTTGGAGAATCGTTAAGTGACTAAGAAAGCAACCGCGAGCACCGATTGATGGAAAGTCACCAGCATCTGCCGGTTGCTTCGCCCGAAAAATGTGTACGCCCTTGCTTGACCAATCGAGCCCCAAGCGCCCCAACTGAATTCCAATTTCAGTTTTCCTGTCGACGCGATGCGGAAGATT
The DNA here is from genome assembly GCA_018823905.1 of Alphaproteobacteria bacterium. Taxonomy (GTDB): domain Bacteria; phylum Pseudomonadota; class Alphaproteobacteria; order Sphingomonadales; family Sphingomonadaceae; genus Sphingopyxis. The sequence continues at coordinate 41,136 of JAHJHL010000153.1, read as the reverse complement.
TACTATCCTTACAGCATCGAACACGTCTGTTAAGTTCAACATAATTCAATCCTGATCAGATTTGACATCGTTAAACGTTAAATTATCGGGCCACTTTTCAAATGAAAAATCAAGAACACTTTTGAGTTTTCCGTAGGAATTATCTGAGACAACGGTTTTCTTTTTTAATAGCAGTGACATTATTGCAACGTGCAGCCTGTTTGTGCAGATTGTATCAAAACTAGAAATCATACTCATCATGTGCCACGTAGCCCACAAGGACTGGCTTCTCCCCAAATTATCGGCTGAAAATAGTTGAGACATATCAAAGTTAGCAAATGGAATTTTAATATCAGTTCTCTCCACGTCATTTCGGTAACATACCAACGTTGACTGATCAAAGCTCTTTAGATTATGCAATTTCCTTCTAATAATTCTTTTGCTATTTCTTAAAAATAGTTCCATGTCACTTATCTGGAAACAGGATTCCCTTCCTATTTTTTCCAACGTGGTTTTTGGATCCCAAGAAAAAGCCATATCATGAGCTAGGTGTACATTACACCCCGCGCTATGATCGTTGACATAGTCAAAAGATCTCTTTTCCCGACAGTATATATGATCCGCTTCGTCGAGCATGGATATCATATCTGGATACGCGCGAATTGACTGCGGGAGAACAATGATCCTATTTCCGCGCACCTTGTTGCGCTTGATGAAGTCATACATTTCTCTGTAAGGCTCGACTAGAGACCCGCCGCCGCCACAGATTATAACCTTATCATTATAGATCTTGTTTATTTCGCCAATAGAATATTTCAGGTCGATCTTATCAAAAAAATTGTACGTGCAATGAGCAATGAAAGAATCTCCAGCATTACCTGGGTTTGGTACAAAAACAATGGCGTCCGATGAGCACTCGCGAATTACTTTAGAAATATGATCAGTCATAGTTGTTCCATATGTGTTTTTGGTGCGAGCACGTCACGTCGCCCACAGCCCCAAAGCTAACAGCGCAATGTACGTAATCGCGAGAAAATCAACAATTGGATCGAAAATTCTAACTGGCCTCCCGCGCAACTGACACACGACTAAAACCAATATGTTAGCGAGGCCAATACCGATGAACAGACCAAAGATGCCCGATTGCTCGAAACCTACAATGGTGCCAACGACCCGAACAACCGCCGCGAACGTCATGATCCCCAGATAGTCTTTTGATTTCCCGATAGCGAGCAGTGCATTGCTATAACCGCTGGAGATGAGCGTAACGGCGCCGGAGAGCGCGATCGCAACAACCAGTGGGCCTGCATCATGATAGCGCTGGTCATAGAGCAGCTCAATCAGCGGCTCGCTCGTAACCGCGACGGCAGACACCAGAAGGAACGACAAAGTGAGCAAGCGCTTACGGAATTTATGGAGCCTTTCGTGCAGCTTTTCAGGGTCGTTACGATAGGCTTCGGACAGTGCGGGCAATCCAATGGAAGTGCTGAGTCTCAATGACAATTCTATTGGAATAGCGGCTATTGTGTAGGCGATTGCCAAAATGCCAAACTCGGCAGTTGTGAGGAAGCCGGCCTGAATGGCTCGCAATCCTTCTCCGCCGACAAACGTGACTATCGTCGCCAGAAAAATCCATTTGCCAAAATTGACAAGTGATTTGGCTGATTCAGCATCGAGCTGAAATCGGTGTCTATGGCTCCTCAGCAATGAGTGGCCAAGCGCAAGCGTCACAATCGACGCTACGATATTGCCGACCGCCAAGGACCACAGCGATCGCCACCAATAGGCTAGTGCAACCATAACAATGATCGCCGCAGCTTGCCCACCGAGTTGGACTATCGTTACGGTTTTTAGATTCAGATCGCGTTCTGCAGTGGCCATCTGCACCGAGGCAAACCCGGAAATAAGCGCTGTTGTGCTGAGCGTCGCCAAAAGCGGAAAGAGGATCGGCTGGCCGTAAATCAACGAAATTGGATAAGCCAAAAGGCAACCGATGACGAACAGCGCAGCACCGCGGATGGCCTGAATCGTCCAAGCGGTATTAAGAAACGCCGGTTCGTTGCCGCGCGGATCGCGAATGATCGCAGGCTTGATACCTAGATCGCTGAACATTGCGAGCCCGATCAGAAACACCGTGGAAAGCGCCATCAGCCCAAAGGCTTCAGGAAAAAGCAATCTGGTCAGGATGAGATTTGAAGCGAACTGAAGAGCGCGCTGCGCGACAAATCCGCCACCCACCCAAATGCCCGACCGTGTCGCTCGCGACCCCAGTGACGTTCCCGCATCCTGACCCAGCACAAGCGTCTTCAGAAATGCCAATCGCTGCTTTACTTGCACGGAATTCAGGCCCGATCCGATTATTGCTTATGCCGACGTTGTCGCTGCACGCGGTAGCATCCGGCTAATGCTTGTCGAGGGAAAACAGTGCAGCGATCCGGCACTCGGAGGAGCCCGCGCGCGGAGAACGTGTCTGGATTCGGGACCGACGCGACATTGCCCGCCAGCCCCCACCGTCAGGCCGCTTGCGCCCGCCGCCGAACCTTTGCTAGACGCAAGCCTGGGAGAGCGTCAAATCCGTCAAGGTGACGGAACGGCCTTCTTGCCCGATGCAAAAGCGAAAGTCGAACTTGCACCCTTCGGGCACAAAAACCGTGAAGCGCGTTTCCTGGGCCTGGCTACAGCATTGCTGGCCGGCGCTGCTGGGACTTGTCGCGATTACCTTTCCCACTTGGCGCTTCATCACGACCGAAAGCTGGTCGACCGAGCAAGGCTCTCACGGCCCGCTTGTACTGGGGTCGGGAATCTGGCTGCTCGTCAAGATGTTTCCCGAAACCCTGGCAGTGCGGCAACAGCCCCTCCCGTGGCGCTCCTACGGCGCGATTGTCGCGATGGCCGCGGCGCTCATCCTATTTCGCACCGCGGCGGTGATCGAACTTGAGGTCTATGCGATGTACGGCCTGTTCGTCGCGGTGCTGTACAGCTACATCGGCGGGCGGGCGCTACAAACCCTCTGGTTTCCGCTCTTTTATTTGCTGTTCGCAGTGCCCCTCCCCGAGAGCCTAGTCGCAGCAATGACCAACCCGCTAAAAATGTGGATCAGCGAAAGCGCGGTGTCACTTCTCTACTTGGCGGGATATCCCATTGCCAGCGCCGGGGTCACTATCCAGATCGGGCAGTATCAGCTGCTGGTCGCGGCAGCCTGCGCGGGGCTCAACTCGCTGATTACGCTGACCGCGTTGACCTTATTCTATGTCTATCTCAGCCACCGCGCCAATTGGCGCTATATGACGCTGCTAATCGCGGCGGCGGTGCCGATCGCAATTTTTTCCAACATGGTGCGCGTACTGCTGCTGATCCTGATCACTTATCATGGCGGTGAAGCGGCGGCGCAGGGTTTCCTGCACAATTTTGCGGGGATGACGACCTTCGCCATCTCGCTAGCGACGATCTATCTGCTCGATTTGGCGGTACAAAAAAGCCTCGGCTGGAAACAGCGACGGCAGCAGAAAGCTTAGCCGATTTTCTCGTCCGGTGCCGCGAACGGCTTCAGGAAATGATAGATGTAGGCCATGACGGCGACGATCACGATCACGGCCGGGATCATATAGCCTTCGTTGCCGAGATAGTTGGAAACGGCGCAGCCGACGGCGGGCGGAAGATAATGATAGATTTTGTCGCGCGGTTCTTCCTCTGAAGACCGCTGCAAGAATAGCACCGCGAGCCCCACGAAGACGGCGACGGTGACCCAATCGTAGACAGTTTCCAATTCGGAATCCTCGTTGTAAAGTAGTCTTAAGGGTCGCTATTGCACCCGCTTAATTTCAGGGCAGAAATTCGCAATTTGCGATCTGCGATCCTCAGGGGGCGTAAGTGAATTATACCATAACTGCAAGACTGGCATTGGCCGGTGCGGCGTTGATCACCCTTCAGGCCTGCAGCAGCGAACCGACCGGTCAGGTCGTCGCGGTCGTCAACGGCGAGGAGATTACCCAGCAGGAACTCAACGCCGAGATCGCCGAGCTTCCTGCTCCGCCAGTCGGCGACAAGCAGGCGGTACGCCGCCAGATCCTTCAGCAGATCATCGATCGCCGCCTGATGGCACAGGTCGCCAAGGAAGACGGACTCGATCGCGATCCCACCTATGTCATCCGCGAACGGCGCCTGAAGGAAGAATTGCTCGTGCAGATGTATGGCGTGAAGACCGCCGACACCGTGCGTGTTCCCGACGCCTCGTCGGTGAAGAAATATCTCGCCGACAACCCTGGCAAATTCAGCCAGCGCACGGCCTATCTCGTCGATCAAATCAGCTTCGATTTTCCGTCCGATCCGACCGTGCTGAAAGCGCTTGAGGCGGACAAGTCGCTGGCAGACGTCGAAGAAACGCTGAAAAGCTTCAAGATTGACTATTCGAAGGGGGCAAACAGCATGGACTCCGGAACCATGCCGACTGCTGTCCTCGACCAAATCTTGGCGCTCCCCGCGGGCGAACCGTTCATCATCCCGATGCAAGGCAAGGCGATCGTGAGCGTCATCACCGGTCGCCAGCCTGTACCGACGACCGAAGCGCAAGCCAGCCCAATGGCCGCACAGACGATGCGTGCCGAGAGCATTGGTAAAGTACTTCGGACGCGCCTGGATGAGGCCAAGGCAAAGGCGAATATCTCCTATCAGGACGGCTTGGCTCCGCCACCCAAAAAGACCGCGGCGAAGTAGAACGGGCAACTGGCGTCGATCGCGGCATCGTCGCCGGACCGACACAGCCCATTTCGAAAAGATGTACCACGCTGAGACAGCTAATTGGTTGATATACAGTCAACTACCGAGCATAAGCGTCGCGAGTCGAAAGAGAGGGTTGCAGTGAGTATCGAAGGGGCCGCGCCACAAGCCAAAGAGGGCTACAGGAAGACTCGCGTCATCCTGCTGCTTGGCATCGCTCTCATCGGCTTCAGCCGCCTTGAGGATCGCGCAATTGTGGAGATGCCGGGCGCAGCGCCGAGCGCGATGGCCGCCATGGCGATCCCGCCGTCCGAAGAGACCGACGATGGCTCTTACGCTGACGATCCGGAAGGCGTTGTGCCTGTTGCCAACGCAACGCGCGTTCCTCGCAACCGGATTCGCCGCGCCTTGCGCGATCGGGATTTCAACACCGTCGCCGCGCGCGGCGTCGGTCCAGCTGTCGCAGCCCCCGCTACCGCGATTGGCGGAGCCCCGGCCGACGCAGCCACCGTAGCGGCTGTCAACGACGCTTTTGCACCGGCCGCCGGCACGCCTGCGACATTTGCTTCGCTTGGCCCGGCGCTCGGGCCAACGGCAACGCCGGTGTTTTCAGCCAGTCTCCCCCCGCCAGCCAATGGCGGCAGCACCGGTGGCGGAACGGGCGGCGGCAGCACGGGCGGCGATACGGGCGGCCAGCCCGGGACCGATCCGGTTACCGCAGTACCCGAACCCGCCACCTGGCTTTCGCTGATCCTCGGCTTCTTCGGGATCGGGGCTGCGCTGCGGCGTCGGCGGCAACGTCCAGTGATGCAACGCGTAACGGCACGCTGAAGACTTTGGCCACCCAGACCAAGAAATCGTCGAAGCGGTCACCGCTTCTGAAGCTCGCAGCGCAGGCTTGGTTTGGCCTCGCCGGGCTGTACTTCCTGTGGGAAGCGATGAATTATCGCGGCATTTTTGGGCGGCTCGCCGAGCTTCAGATCCATTATTTTGGCGCCTATGCGCCGCTACTAACATTCCTGTTCCTGTTTGGCCTTGCGGCGCTCCCGGCATGGCTCGTCCTGCGCTTTCTTCGCCGGCGAGAACAGGAAGGGCAAAGTATCTCCGAGGCGCTCACGCTGCAGATCAAGCGCGGTAAAAGGCTGCGGACGATATTGTACGGCTTCGCGGCAGCAACGACGGTTGTCGTTGTCGGTTTCGTCGTCTTCATTTTGTTCCTGCTTCCAAGCCCGCAGGGCAATGCGCAGACGATCGCGGCCAGCGATATCCGAACGATTGCGGTCAAGGAAGGCCCAGCTCGCCTAGTTGGCGGCGAACTTGGCACGATCGTCTTTTTTGGGCAAGATTGGTTCATTGGCGACGACCGGATGGCGTTTGCGCCCTATAGTGCTGCAGGTGAAGGACGCCTGGTGCGCGTTTTCGTTCAGCTCGAAGCCAAGAACAAGACGCAGCTTGCCAATATCACGCAGCGCCCCGCCTGGTCCGGCATCCTTGTTGAAGGTGGTCTGCCCGGAACCGCCCGTGTGCTTTTCAACTCGCTCGGGTTCGGTATCAGCGAGCCCCATTACACGCTCTATCGCGACGAATATTCGATGAAGATCCGCTACTGGCTGCAAGCAATCCAGTGGACGATCCTCGCGGCCTTTTTGGTGTTATTCGGACGGATGCAGACCCGGCGCGTGAAAAAGCTCGAGGAAGAGCACGGAAATCTCGTCACTCCGACGATTTGAGACGTCCCAGCTGAAGCGATTTCCTGAGCGCTTTCCTGTCAAATTTAGGCTTTGACCACTGCTACAGCAGCGGACGTTCGTGATAGTCTTCAGTCCGGGAAATTCTCGAGGACCGTGAGCGGTACCCATAAGAAGACCGCTACTAAGAGCGTTATGCCAATTATCTTGAGCCAAGCGATCGCTTTGCCGCCTTCCCGCGCGCCCGGAAAAATAGCCCGATGCCGGAGCAGCCGATATATGACGGCAATCAGGAGGCCCGCAATGAGGCTGACTTTGACCGCCATCATTCCGCCTCCTTGGAACCGTATGTTGCAGCAGCGCGCGACGACAGCCAGTTATGCTGATCGAAATCGCATTGATGCCTACGTTCACCCGCGACGCAAAAAGTCGCGTCCATGTTAGGCTTTCGCGCGGTCAATGTTGCCTCATATCCAGCGTTGCGTTCTGCTCGGTACGGCATCTAGCGCAGATCAACGGTGTGCGCGACGGGTCTTTTGGCACTTGGAGGCACCTGCGCCAGCCGAGAGCATCACGGTCGAAGAGGATGGGGCAGGTCGACACCTTGCATCCCGATAGTGAGTCGACGGCATCGCGCTCTGCATTCTCACAATCGTTAACCCGTCATTAGCCACGCCGCGAAACCGAAGTACAAAGAGAAGCCGTTAAGTCGGCTTCATGCGGCAATATCTGTATTTCCTTGCAGGCATGGCAACTGCGATTGTGGCAGCTCCCTTCGTCGCGCCCCAGAATCAGCGATTTGCCCCGACCGCCTTCGCCGCGAGTTCAGCAGCAGTGGAAATCGACACGCGCCAAAAGAGCTTGGGAACCCGCCGTGAGGACAATGGCCTATTCTATATCGGCGGCGATGTGGGGCAAAAGTCGATCCGTTTTCTTGTCGATACCGGGGCGAGCCACGTCATCCTCAGTCATGCCGATGCCCGTAAGGTCGATGCCTATACGGGCGTGGGCGACAGGAGCATGGTGATGACGGCTGGCGGTCCAATTGCCGTCGACTGGATTGTCATTAAAGAAATCGCCTTCGAAGGGCATTCCATCAAGAACCTCAAGGCGGCGATCCCGCGGCGCGATGTCGGTCTCTCGCTGCTAGGACAGAACGCGCTCGCTCAATTTGATGCAGTTCATATCGATGGAGACCGCCTTACTCTCGTGAGGTAAAATAGCTCGCGGCTTGGCCGCGATATTCTACAATTTGACGCTGATCGTCACGCTGTCTGGGCTGACCCCAAGCAGGCTCGCGACTTGCGCTTTGCTTGAGGCAATCAATTCGGGGAGGGATTCGGGAAGCGGAATCGAATGACTCATGAGCTGCTGGCTGGGAACACCCAAGATCTTGGCCAACTCTGCCATTCGATGGCGGCGCGGCTGCGACCGATCGCTCTCCCAATTGCTGATGGCCACCGCGGTAAGGCCGAGTTTTTCGGCAATATCTATCTGAGATATCCGTTTGGCTTTTCTTAGTCGCAGGAGTCTGGCTCCAAAGGTTTCGCCGGGCTCAGAAAGGCTTTGCCAGTTTAACTCATCATCAATCGCGCGCGAAACGGCCCTTTCAAGAAGGTCCGCGGCGACCGCCTCATCAAATTGACAGCCGAACAACTTCGCCCCGGTCCAGGTGATTTTCCCCAGCGCAATCGCTGCATCAGCAAACGCCATTTCAATCTTGTCGCCAAGCTTCAGCGGATAATCGCTTTCGATCAACATGCCCGAAGTCGAAAGGCTATGCAGTTGCACTGGAACTTGGCGCCATCCTTCGCGCGGCGGCGCTGTATGGAGCGCAAGCCGAAGCAGCCCGCCCGTCGATGCCGGGAAATCGAGAACACCCGAAATTGCCATATACGATCAGCCTATACCCACATTTGCTTCACTTATCCGCCTCGACCGCAACCACGTCAACGAACGCATGCAAATCTCTGACGGTACCTGCATGTGCGCCGAGATCGGAGGCGGTCAATGACCGCAAACGAGGTAAATCGATTGCCCAGTACTACTTCAGCAGATCGACCGCAAAGGCGCGCACTTCTGCGGCAATGTCGGGGCGTTGCAACGCAACCGCCAGATTGGCCTGGATATACCCCGCCTTCGATCCGCAGTCATAGCGCGCGCCGTCAAAGGCCACGGCGTGGAATGGCTGGGTGCCGATCATCGTCGCCATCGCGTCGGTCAGCTGGATTTCGCCGCCCGCGCCCTTTTCCTGCCCTTCGAGCACGCGCATCACCTCGGGCTGGAGGATGTAGCGGCCCGAGATGATCAGGTTCGACGGCGCGTCGGCGACCGACGGTTTCTCGACCAGCCCCGTGACTTCGGTCAGCGATCCGTCGCGCGCGCCGGGGGCGATGACGCCATAGCTCGATACTTGGTCGCGCGGCACTTCGAGCACTGAAATCAGGTTGCCGCCGACCTGATGGTAGGCATCGACCATCTGCTTCATGCAGCCGGGTGAGCCGTGCATGAACTCGTCGGGCAGGAAGATCGCAAAGGGTTCGTCGCCGACGATCGCGCGCGCGCACCAGATCGCGTGGCCGAGGCCCAGCGGTTCCTGTTGGCGGACATAGGCGCAATTGCCGGGGCCAAGCCGCGTCGGCTCCAGCACCGACAGATCCTTGCCGCGTTCGGACATCGTCTTTTCCAGCTCGAAGGCGATGTCGAAATGATCCTCGATCGCGCTCTTGCCGCGGCCGGTGACAAAGATAATCTGCTCGATCCCCGCCTCGCGCGCCTCGTCGACCGCATATTGGATCAGCGGCCGATCGACGATCGGCAGCATCTCTTTAGGGATCGCTTTGGTCGCCGGCAGGAAGCGGGTGCCGAGACCGGCAACGGGAAAAACGGCTTTGCGGATCGGTTTCACTATTTTTGTCCAGTCATCTGTGGAGCGACGAGAAAAGAGATCGCCGCCCGGGAATCGCCAAGCAGCTTATTGTCTGAGGCGGCTTTCCGGGTACCCCTGTGAATTGACAACCAGGCGCATCGTTCCGACGAACGAAAAAAGGTCGTAAGCCTAGCTTGTTTAACGGAAGCCAAGCTGGATGTCCGGAAACGGGATTGCGCCGAAGCCATTGGTTTCGTTGACGGCTCAAAAGGGCTGTGCGAGTGGAAAGCGCGACACCGTCGGCGGCAATTCGCTTTGAGATATCCCATAATGGGTACAGATCAGCCCCGCAGAATCGGTGCGACACAATATCTACAGGGGGCAAAGGTGCAGCGTAAGGGAATAGTTCTGGCCGGAGGGTCGGGAACGCGGCTCTATCCGCTGACGCGAGCCATTTCGAAGCAACTCGCTCCCGTTTTCGACAAGCCGATGATCTACTATCCGATTGCGGTCCTCATGCTCGCCGGGATTCGCGAAATCCTGATCATCACCACGCCCGAAGACCAGCCAATGTTCGAGCGGCTGCTCGGCGACGGCTCCGACTGGGGTCTCGAACTGCATTATGCGGTGCAACCCGAGCCTGCCGGCCTCGCGCAGGCATTTCATATTGGCGCCGATTTCCTCGATGGCGCTCCGAGCGCCCTGATCCTCGGCGACAATATCTTCTATGGCCATGGTCTTGGCGAGATGCTGCAGGAAGCGGACAGCCGGAAAGCTGGCGCCAGCGTCTTCGCTTACCAGGTCGCCAACCCGCAAGCCTATGGGGTCGTCGAGATCGATGGCCGCTGCAACGCTCTCAGCATCGAAGAGAAGCCCGCGAATCCCAAATCCAATTATGCCGTGACCGGCCTCTATTTTTATGATGAGACGGTCGTCGAGCGCGCGCTGGCGCTAAAACCCAGCGCCCGGGGCGAACTGGAAATTACCGATCTCAACCGCTCCTACATGGACGATGGCTGTCTCTCGGTACAAATCATGGGCCGCGGCTTTGCCTGGCTCGACACCGGCACGCACGCATCGCTGCTCGATGCTGGCAACTATGTTCGCATCACAGAAGAGCGCCAGGGTCTGAAAATCTGCTGCCCCGAAGAAATTGCCTGGCGGTTGCGTTATATCGATGATGCAAAGCTCAAGGCAGTCGCCGAACCCCTGCGCAAATCGGGCTATGGCGATTATCTTCTTAACCTACTGGAAAATAGAAGCTTCTGATGCGGTTCGTAGAATGCGACATTCCGGGTCCGCTGATCATCGAGCCCAAGGTCTTCGGTGATGACCGCGGCTTTTTCCTCGAAAGCTGGAACCAAGCCGTTTTTGCGGACGCCGGTCTTGATGTGAGGTTTGTGCAGGACAATCACAGCCGCTCGTCGCGTGGGGTGCTCCGCGGCCTCCACTATCAAGATCCCAATCCGCAGGGAAAGCTCGTTCGGGTCGCAAATGGGCGTGTCCTCGACGTGGCCGTCGATATTCGCCGGTCAAGCAAGAACTTCGGCCGCTGGATCGGCGTCGAACTCAGCGCAGCCAATCAGCGGATGCTGTGGGTGCCGCCGGGCTTTGCCCACGGCTTCCTGACCCTCGAGGACCAGACCGACTTTTTGTACAAATGCACCGATTTTTACCAGCCAGCTGCGGAGCACTGCGTGCGCTGGGATGACCCGAACCTCGCGATCAACTGGCCGCTGGAGGGACTGACGCCCGAACTCTCGGCAAAGGACCAAGCCGGCAAGTTGCTCGCCGAAAGCGCGCTCCCAGAATGAAAGCGCTGATCACCGGAGCGAACGGGCAATTGGGCCGCGCCTTGGCATCCCACGCGCCAGCAAGCATCGAGCTGATCGCGCTGACGTCAGCGCAGCTGGATATCAGCGACCGCGCTGCAGTCGACGCGGCGTTTATCGCTCACGCACCGGCCATCATAATCAACGCGGCGGCCTATACGAAAGTCGATGCGGCGGAGGAGATGCCCGAACTGGTCGATCGTGTGAACCATCTCGGCGTCGCCCATCTCGCGCAGGCCGCGCAGCGCAGCGGCGCTCGAATGGTGCATATCTCCACCGATTTCGTCTTCGACGGCATGGCGTCACATCCTTATGCAACCGACGCGCCCACCGCCCCGCTCAATGTGTACGGCGCTACAAAATTGGCTGGCGAGAGGGCCGCTGGGCACAATTCTCTGATTATCCGGACCAGCTGGCTGTACAGCGCCTATGGCAATAACTTCGTCGCAACGATGCTGCGTCTCATGCGGGAACGTCCAGAACTCCGCGTGGTCGATGATCAGGTTGGCACGCCGACGAGCGTGCTTTCGCTAGCAGACGCCCTTTGGAGATTGGCCCAAACCGACAATAGCGGCGTTATGCACTACAGCGATAGCGGTGTCGCGAGCTGGTATGATTTCGCCGTAGCCATCCTGGAAGATGCTATTGCCATCGGGCTTCTCGACCAGCCGGTCGATATCATACCCATCCCGTCCAGCTCATATCCGACTCCGGCCAAAAGGCCGCACTATTCCGTTCTGGACAAACGCGACACGATCGAAGCTCTCGGCCGCGCACCTCCGCATTGGCGGACAAATCTTCGTGACGTCTTGGAGGCAATCAAATCCGATGGATAATCTACTGATCACTGGCGGAGCCGGCTTCATCGGATCAAATTTCGTCCGCTATCTTCGCGACAAGAGTCCAGATCGGGGAATCGTGGTCCTCGACCTGCTCACGTACGCCGGAAACCGGGCAAGCCTTAAAGGCATCGACAATGTCGAACTCGTCGTCGGCGACATCCGCGACACCGACCTGGTGCGCCAACTGCTGACGACGCGGAAGATCGATACCATCGTTCACTTTGCGGCCGAAAGCCATGTCGATCGCTCGATCGAGGGGCCAGACGCGTTCATCGACACAAACATTATCGGTACGCACAGCCTTTTAAAAGCCGCGAAAGCCGAATGGCTCGACGCGGGCACTGGCCGACCGCACCGGTTTCACAATATATCTACCGATGAGGTCTTCGGTTCGCTCGAACCCGACGAACCAGCGTTCAGCGAAACCACGCCCTATTCACCGAACTCGCCCTACTCAGCTTCCAAAGCGTCGGCGGACCATCTCGTCCGTGCTTATCACCACACCTTCGGTCTGGTGACCACGACCACGAACTGCTCGAATAATTACGGACCCTACCAGTTTCCTGAAAAGCTGATCCCGTTGTTCATTATTCGCGCGCTGCACGGGCAGAAATTGCCGATTTACGGGGATGGCATGAATGTCCGCGACTGGCTTCATGTCGCCGACCATTGCCGAGCCATCGAGGCATGTTTGCATCACGGCGTCCCCGGGGAGACCTATAACGTCGGCGGCGGCGAGGAACTTCCGAACATCAAGGTGGTAGACGAGATCTGTGCCGCGGTTGATGCCGCATTCGAACGCGATACCCGATTGGCAGATCGTTTCCCTACCGCCCCTGCTGCGCAGGGCCGTTCCTCATCCGAACTAAAAAGCTACGTGACTGATCGGAAGGGTCACGATCGACGCTATGCAATTGACGAGCGCAAAGCGCGCGCTGATCTCAACTATGCGCCCGAGCGCGATTTCGCCCAAGGCCTCCAAGAAACAATCGCATGGTATCTCGCTCATGAAGACTGGTGGCAGCCTCTTGTGGCTAAGCAAGGTGGCTGACGCGGATTTGGTAAGGCTTGAGCTTCTGTACCGCGTTCGTGTGCCGTGTGCGAGAAGACCCCCTCAAACGGGAGATGTTGGATGACCCACACTTCCGCAGCAAATCCGGAAGCTGAAAAGCTCAACAGTTATCCTCTTTTTGATTGGCTAAGGTTTGTCCTAGCGTCGATCGTTGTTATTGGGCACGCGGGCATTCAGTTCCCGACAGCGTTCGGCGGCCACATGGCGGTCGAAGTGTTCTTTGCATTGAGCGGGTGGCTGATTGGCGGCATATTGCTGAGAACAGATCGCCGCGAATTGCCTCGATTCTTTTTCAACCGATCAACCCGGATATGGATTCCGTACGCACTTGCGATCGTATTGCTTTATGGCGTCGCCCTACTCCACGAGGGCGCAAGTTTATTTTGGTTCAAGTACCTCCTATTTGATGTGACATTCACGCATCAGCTGTTCACGATATTTCCGGCGGCTTTGGATGAAATGCCGCTCGACGGATCGGGGAACCAATTCTGGAGCATATCGGTCGAAGAACAGTTCTACCTGATCGCTCCGCTGTTAATTTTGTTCGTGAAGCAGGGAAAATCGCTGTGGTTATGGCTGATAATCGCCATAATGCTAGGAGCATTTGAATCGCATTTTGCGGCTATCGCCCTCGGCGTATGCGCTGCCATCGTCGAGTCTAGGACCGCATTTTCTGCATCGTCTGTTATTCGTTGGACCGCGGTGGCTGTCGCTGTTTCAACCGCCGGCGTAATCATCTGGACAAAATCGAGCTTTTGGGGGCCGATCTTCGCGGTTTCAACCGTGATCGCATTGGCCAAGCCGGGACGGCGCGCGCGCTTGGCTCAAACCGCGGGGGGTCTTTCCTATCCGCTCTATCTTAACCACTGGATCGGCGTGTTTGCAGTGAACTTCGTCTCGAAGCGGTGGCTTCCTCTCGACTTCCAAACCTTTGTTCTAGCGCAATACGTGTTGAATATCGCGGTGGCCCTCGCGCTATATCTCGCAGTTGACCGCCAAGTTCAACTGCGTCGCGGCATTTGGTACAGTGACGAGCTTGGTAAAAGGCTTGCGCTTACCTCTTACGCACTTGTCGGCACTGGCCTGATTCTGGGAAGTACCATTCTACTGGCTGGATACTGACCAGCCGAACGCTTTCGGCTGTAGCAAAGCAAAAAAAAATCGCGGGGAAACGGATCCCGTGTGGCTGATGGAGGCGTCGCGCTTGTAGAAATGAACTCTCCAAGCGATCGAGAATTCGTCTCAGCGCCGCGACGGGGTTCCTATAAATGCTCAGTCAGTCGGGGGAGGACACTGCCGGAACCCAATGCGATTCTCTGAGCAGCCCTGATTTGTTCCGTACGTTTTCCGTACGCCATTTCTACGACCGGGCTAAGTCATTGAAAAATGGCGCACCCGAAGGGATTCGAACCCCTGGCCTCTGCCTTCGGAGGGCAGCGCTCTATCCAGCTGAGCTACGGGTGCCAATAGAGCGCGGCCTCTAGCAAGAGCGCGCCCGCGCAGCAATGGCCTATCGACCATCGCGCGGCGATGTGCGAAGCGGCGCCATGGGCATGGGGAACGCTGCGTGAGCGCATCAACCGAACGAAGCTGGCCGATGGCTGCCGACCTGTATGGCGAAATGCAGCTTGAGGCGCATCCGCCTGCGAAGCGGCGCTGGCGTGACTATTTGCCCGGGGCGCTCGTCACCGCGATCGCGGCGCTCGCCGCCGCCTGGCTCGCCGACCATTATGCCGCGCCGCTGGTGCTGATGGGGCTGCTGATCGGGCTGGCGATGAGCTTTTTGTCGCAGGATCAGCGCACCCACGCCGGGCTCGACCTGATGTCGCAGACCGCAATGCGGATCGGGATCGTGCTCGTCGGGGCGCGGATCACCGCCGACCAGCTCGCCGAGCTCGGGCCGCTGCCCTTCGCACTGCTGGTGCTGATCATGCTTGCGGTGATTATCGTCACCGTCGCGACCGCGCGATTGTTCGCGCAGGACCGCCACGCGGCGCTGCTCGCGGGCGGCGCGACGGCAATCTGCGGCGCGTCGGCAGCGCTTGCGCTCTATTCACTGATCGGCGACAAACGCGTCGATCAGGCGCGCTTCACGCTGACCCTGGTCGGCATCACCGTCGCCAGCGCCTTTGCGATGACGCTTTATCCGGTGCTGGCCGCGGAACTCGACCTGACCGATGCGCAGGCGGGGTTCCTGATCGGCGCCTCCATCCATGACGTCGCGCAGGCGATCGGCGGCGGCTTTTCCTTCTCGCCGCAGGCGGGCGAAGTCGCAACGATCGTCAAGCTCACGCGCGTCGCACTGCTCGCGCCGATGCTGATGCTCGTCGCGCTGTGGCTTGGGCGCCGCGGTGAAAGCGATGGGACGCGGAAAATCCCGCTCCGCCTGCCCTGGTTTATTGTCGGCTTCCTCGCCGTCGCTGCGGTCAATTCGCTCGTAGCCATTCCCGTGCCCGTTCAGGACGGAGCCGCAACGGGTGCGCAGACGCTGCTCCTGCTCGCAATCGTCGCGACTGCGATGAAGGCGCGGCTGCATCTGCTGCTGGATCAGGGTTGGCGCAGCTTTGCGCCGATCATCGTCGCGACGGTGACGAGTTTTCTGTTGTCGCTGGCCGCTGCGCTGAGCTTATGACGGCATGCCGTCATGTCATAGTTTTGTAAAACCTAGGTTTTCGGCAAAGCCCAGCTGACCGTCAGCTGCGTCGCACGGCGCGGGATGTCGAGCTTCGCCTCGCTGAAATTGACCTTTTCATTGGGCGGCAACATCCGCACCGGCGGCTTGATCGTCCAGCTATAGACGATCGTTCCCTGCGCATCGCGCAATTCGGCGAGGATCGGCGGGACCCGCTGTTCGCGATCGGTCGGGTTGATGATCACCCCCGAAGCGGCGAAATAGATCGTGCCGTCGGCGAGTTCGCGATGATCCTGATTGGGCGGCAGTTCGATCACCAGATCGGGTTCGGCGGCCATACCGGGCAGCCCCAGCCCTTGCGCCCAGCTCGGCAGGCCGAAATAGTATAGGCCCGCGGTCGCGGCGACCATCAGCACTGCGGCGCTCGCAGCGACCAGCGTCCAGCGCTTCGCCGGATTGCGGCGCGGACGGCGAAACGGCAGCGGCGCTTCGTCAACGGTCGTCGGCGCCGACCGCGGTGCCGGATCGGCGGCAAAGGCTTGGGGCGGCGGCGGCGCAGGCTCAGCCACCGGCGCCGGGCTTTCGGTAGTGGATGGCGCAGGTTCGGCTGTCGGCGCCGCAACCGGCTCGACCACGGGCGCAGCCGCCGCCGGCTCAATCTTCGCGGGCTCCTGAAACCAGCTGTGGCGGCAACTGGCGCAGCGCACGGTGCGCCCGGTCGGGCCGATCGCCGTATCGGGGACGACATAACGTGTATGGCAGGACGGGCAGGCGAGGATCATGGTCCCCCTCTAAACACGCTGATTCGCGGCGTTGCAAGCGCCGCGTCGCCGCGGGGCGCCCACTCCCCGCTTTACCTGACACTACAGCCGTGTAACAGGCGGGGCATGAGCGCCGCCGCGCCCCTGTTTCGTTCCCATTTTCCCGCGCAAACCGTCGCGCGCGTGACGCCATGACGGATGCGCCAAGCCCGCGTCCCGGCGGCGCGATGGTCGAATTCGACGGCGTAGGCCTGCGCTACGGACCCGATGCCGAAGTGCTCTGCGACATCAGCTTCAACCTGCAACCCGGCAGCTTCTATTTCCTCACCGGGCCGTCGGGCGCGGGCAAGACGTCGCTGCTCAAGATGCTCTATCTGGCGCAGCGGCCCAGCCGCGGCATCGTCCGCCTGTTCGGCGAGGATCTGGTCAACATGCCGCGCCAGCGGCTGCCCGGTTTTCGCCGCCGCATCGGCGTCGTGTTCCAGGATTTCCGCCTGATCCCGCATCTGTCGGCGCGCGACAATATCGCGCTACCGCTGCGCATCGCGGGGGTCAGCGAAGAGGATCTGTCGGGGCCGGTCGGTGAAATGCTCAGCTGGATCGGGCTTGGCGACCGCGCCGACGCGCGCCCCGCCACGCTGTCGGGCGGCGAGCAACAGCGCGTGGCGATCGCGCGTGCGGTAATTGCGCGACCGCAGCTGCTCGTCGCCGACGAGCCGACGGGCAACGTCGATCCCGAAATGGCGATGCGGCTGCTGGGGTTGTTCGAGGCGCTGAACCGTCTTGGCACCACCGTCGTCGTCGCGACCCATGATATCCACCTGATCAGCCGGATCGAAAATGCCCAGATGATGCGGCTGGAAAAGGGACGGCTTGCCGATCCCACTGGCGCGCTGCGTTATCCCCCGGCGAACCGGGCATGATCATCCCCCGCGTCCCTGTCCAGCACCGCCGCCTGCTGCCCGACCGCCGCCTGTCGGGGCCGACGCCATGGGTCATCGCGATATTGATGATGCTGACGCTGCTCGCCGCCGCCGCCGGGGTCGGACTGGCGCGCTCGGCCAATGCCATCGGCAGCGCGATTGCGGGACGGGTGACGGTGCAGATCGTCACCCCCAATCCGGTGACGCGCGCCGAGCAGGCCGCAGCACTGCGCCGCGCCGCTGCCGCGCAGCCCTTTGTCCTGTCGGCGCGCGCGGTCGATCGTGAGGAGTTGCAGGCGACGCTCGGCCAGTGGTTCGGCAGCGCCGACGGCGACGATCCGGTGCTGAACTCGCTGCCCCTTCCCGCTTTGGTCGATATCGATTTTGTCGGCGAGAACCGCAGCCGCCATATGGAGCAATTGCAGGCGCTCGTGGCGGCGGAGGCACCCGGCGCGCGGATCATCCCGCACGCCGAATGGCTGGGGCCGGTCGCGCAGCTGATCGGCTCGCTCGCGTGGATCGCCGGCGGGCTTGTACTGTTGATGACGCTCGCCAGCGCCGCGGTGGTGATTATGACCGCACGCGCCGCGCTCGGCACCCATTTTGCGACGATCGAGATGCTCCACCTGATCGGCGCGACCGACCGTCAGATCACCCGGCTGTTCCAGCGCCGGATCGCGATCGACACCGCTTACGGCATTGCGCTCGGCACCGTCGTCGCCGCGGCGATCCTGCTGCTGATCGGCTGGCAATGGGCGGGGATCACCTCGGGGCTCGCCGCCACCGCCTCGCTCGGGCCGACCGGTTGGGCGCTCTTGCTGGCGCTGCCGCTATTGGCTATCGCGCTCGCAGCCCTGACGGCGCGCCAGACGTTGCTCGCCGCGCTCAAGAAGATTTTATGATCAAGCGTTTGATTTCCCTTCTCTTCCTGGCCTGGGTGCTTGGCTTCGCGTGGTTTGCGCTGTTGCCGCCCTTGCCCGCGCCTGCGCAAAAGACCGACGCCATCGTCGCGCTGACCGGCGGGCCGGGGCGCATCGACCGCGCGCTCGAACGTCTGGAAGCGGGCGATGCCAAGCGGCTGCTGATCAGCGGCGTCGCGCGCGAGGTGAAACCGCGCGAACTCGCCGCCGAGTATAAGCGCCCCACGGCGCTGTTCGATTGCTGCATCGCGCTGGGGTTCGAGGCCGAGGATACCCGCTCGAACGCGACCGAGGTCGCGACCTGGGTTGCGCGGCGCAACTATAAAACGGTGCGGCTGGTCACGACTGACTGGCACATGCGCCGCGCCGAATATGAAATCGGCCGCGCGATCGGCGACAAGGTGACGATCCTGCCCGATGCGGTGCGCAGCGAACCCAATTTCGCCACCCTGTTTCGCGAATATCACAAATATCTCGCGGGGCTGGCGGGCGGCCTGCTGGGCCTGTAAGCGCAACCCCGATGCGTTACTCGATAGCCTTGTTCCGCTCGATCCTGTTCTGGATCGCCTTTTTCGTGATGAGCGCCATCTCGTCGATCGGCGGGGTTGTCGCACTGCCGCTCTCGCACCGCGGGACGATCTTTTTTGTGCGTATCTGGGCGAAGGCACATCGGATCTTCTGCCGCTTCCTGCTCGGCCAGACGATCGTGGTCGAGGGAGAGATGCCCGACATCCCGGTGCTCTATGTGTTCAAGCATGAATCGGCGTTCGAGACGGTCGAGCAACCGGGACTGTTCAAACATCCGGCGGTGTTCGCCAAGGAAGAACTGTTTTCGATTCCGGTCTGGGGTCAGGCGGCACGTTTCTATGGCCTGATCCCCGTCGACCGCGACGGCGGCGGCAAGGCGATGCGCGCGATGCTGAATGCGGCGAAAGCAGCGCTCGCCGCAGGCCGCCCGCTGGTGCTGTTCGCCGAAGGCACGCGCGTCCCGCACGGTGAGGCGCCGCCGCTACGCCCCGGTTTTGCAGGCATGTACCGTCTGCTCGGGGTCGATGTGATCCCCGTCGCGGTGAACAGCGGCCTCGCCTTTCCGCCGCGGCGCTGGGTCAAATGGCCCGGCACGATCACCTACAAGATCGGCGCGACGATCCCCGCGGGGCTGCCGCGCGAAGAGGCCGAGGAGCGCGTGCGGGTGGCGATCAATGCGCTGAACCCGCCTGAGGCGCTGCTGGCGGGCAAGTAATCCTCCCTGTCGCGAAGCGATGGGGAGGTGGCAGCGCGAAGCGCTGACGGAGGGGCTTTGGCGCTAACATCGCGGCCCCTCCACCACTCGCTCCGCGAGCGGTCCCCCTCCCCATCGCTGCGCGACAGGGAGGATCAAACCGCCTAATGCTTCCGCCCGAAATCAGGCGCCGCATCATCCTGCCCCTCGGCAATGATCGACCGCCGGATAGCACGCGTGCGGGTGAACCAGTCCTCCAGCTTGTCGGCGTCGCCGCGGCGGATCGCTTGCTGCAGCACCGTCAGATCTTCGTTGAAGCGCTGCAAGGTCGCCAGCACCGCGTCCTTGTTCGTCAGGAACACATCGCGCCACATCACCGGGTCACTCGCCGCGATGCGCGTGAAGTCGCGAAAACCGCCCGCCGAATATTTGATCACCTCGCTCTCGGTGACCTCTTCCAGCTCGCTGGCGGTGCCGACGATTGTGTAGGCGATCAGATGCGGCAAATGGCTGGTCACCGCGAGCACCATGTCGTGGTGCGCGGCGTCCATGACGTCGACCTTGGCGCCAAGCGCCTCCCAGAACGCGGTCAGCGTCGCGATCGCGTCGGCGGGCGCCGCAGCATCAGGAGTGACGATGCACCAGCGCCCGTCGAACAGGCTGGCAAAGCCGGCGGCGGGGCCACTGTTCTCGGTGCCCGCGACCGGATGCGCGGGGATGACGATATGACCGGGCAACGCCATGGCTAGCGCTTCGGCGACGCTCGCCTTCGACGATCCGACGTCGGAGATGATCGTGTGCTTGCCCAGTCCCGACGCCATCGCTGACGCCGCCGCGGCCATGCCGCCGACCGGCACCGCCAATATCACAAGATCGGCAGCGGCGACCGCGTCTGCGGCGTCATCGATCACCGCGTCGCAGAGGCCGAGCGCCCGGGCAATATCGCGCACGTCGCCGCTGGCGTCATGGCCGGCGACCATCACATCAGGCAGCCGTTCCTTCACCGCGCGCGCGATCGATGATCCGATCAGGCCAAGCCCGATGATCGCCAGCCGTTCGACGCGCCGCGACACAATCAGCCGTTCAGCGCCGCGCGGATCGCCGCCGAGAGCCCGCGCGTTTCGTCCTCGGTGCCGATCGTCATCCGCAGCGCGCCCGGCAATCCCTGCCCCGGCAGCCAGCGGACGATATAGCCCGCGTCCATCAGCCGGTTATACACCGTCTCGGCGCTCACATCGCCCTCGAACAGCACGAGCAGGAAGTTGCACGCCGACGGCACCACACCAATGCCGTGGTTGCCTAGGCTTTCAAGTTCACTAGCCAGCCAGCTCCGCCATTTGGCATTATGTTCGCGGCTGGCGGTGACGAATTCCTCGTCGCCGATCGCCGCGATCGCCGCTGCCTGCCCTGCGCGGGTGACGTTGAACGGCAGGCGGATACGGTGCAGCGCCGAAATTACGTCGGCAGAGGCATAGCCCCAGCCGATGCGTTCAGCGGCGAGCCCGTGGATCTTCGAAAAGGTGCGGGTGATAAAGACATTGGGCTGCGTCTTCGCGAGCTCGAGCCCGCCATCATCCTCGGCGTCGGTCAGATACTCTGAATAGGCCTGATCGATCACGAACAGCACATCCTTGGGCAACCCCGCATAGAGCCGCGCAACCTCGTCCTTCGACGCCAGCGTGCCGGTCGGGTTGTTCGGATTGGCGAGATAGACGACACGCGTCCGCTCGGTCACGGCCGCGAGCAGCGCATCGACATCAGTCGCATAGTCGCGGTCATCGGCCTCGACCGGTACCGCGCCGACGCGCCGCGCCGCGATTTCGTACACCGCGAAACCATAGCGCACGTACAAGATCTCGTCGCCGACGCCGGCATAGGTTCCCGCCGCCAGGTGCAGCAACTCGTCGGACCCGTTGCCGCAGATGATCCGCGCCGGATCGAGCCCGAACTTCGCCGCGATCGCCGCGCGCAACTCGACCGAACCGGGATCGGGATAGCGCGACAGTGCATCGGGCGCCGCCTGCGCAGCGGCGAATGCGGCGCGGGCCTTCTCGCCGGTCCCGAGCGGGTTTTCGTTGGCGCTCAGCTTGATCAATGGGCGACCATCGGCCCCAGCCGATTTGCCGGGAACATAGGGAGCAATGCCGCTGATCCACGGCTTTGGGCTGAGCATTTGCATCGTGTCGGTCATGCCGCGCCGTTTAACGGCTGTGCGCCCTAAGTCCAGCGTCTAGTCCAGCACGTTGACAGGCTTCGTGCGCCCGCTTAGCCCCGCGCAAACCATGGCCAGCCTGCTCCATCAGATCCAGCATCACAGCGTCACGATCGCAGCATCGCTGCCGCTCGACAGCGGACAGAGCCTGCCGTCGGTGGCGATCGCCTATCAAAGCTATGGCGCGCTCAACGCCGACAAGTCGAACGCGGTGCTGATCTGCCACGCGCTGACCGGCGACCAATATGTCGCGAGCGACCATCCGGCGACCGGCAAGCCCGGTTGGTGGGCGCGCATGGTCGGCCCCGGCAAGCCGATCGACACCGATCGGTTCCACGTCATCTGCGCCAATGTGCTGGGCAGTTGCATGGGGTCGAGCGGCCCGGCGACCCCCGACGCCGCAACCGGTGTGCCGCTGGGCATGGCGTTTCCGGTGATCACCATCGCCGACATGGTGCGCGCGCAGGCGATGCTGCTCGACCATCTCGGCATTTCACGCCTTCATGCCGTCGTCGGTGGGTCGATGGGCGGGATGCAGGCGCTCGCATGGGCCGCGAACTACCCAGAACGCCTCGGCTCGGCGGTCGTCATCGCCAGCGCGGCGCGCCA
Source organism: Alphaproteobacteria bacterium (assembly GCA_018823905.1). GTDB lineage: Bacteria > Pseudomonadota > Alphaproteobacteria > Sphingomonadales > Sphingomonadaceae > Sphingopyxis. Next base: position 18,859 of record JAHJHL010000153.1, on the reverse strand, counting down.
TTCGGCGCAGAATATTGCGTTTCACGAGGTCGGGCGGCAGGCAATCATGGCCGATCCCGACTGGCAGGACGGCCAATATTATGCCAGCGCCCGCGCCCCGACCAAAGGCCTCGCGGTCGCGCGCATGGCGGCGCACATCACCTATCTCTCCGAAGCGGGGCTGACCGAGAAATTCGGCCGCCGCCTGCAGGCGCGTGACATCAAAAGCTTTGGCTTCGATGCCGATTTTCAGGTTGAATCCTATCTGCGCCATCAGGGGCTCGCCTTCACCGACCGCTTCGACGCCAACGCCTATCTCTATATCACCCGCGCGATGGACTATTTCGACCTCGCCGATCCGCACGACGGGCGCCTCGCCGGCGCGTTCACCGCGGCGAAAGACGTGCGCTTCACCCTCGTGAGCTTCGACACCGACTGGCTCTATCCGACCGCCGAATCGCGCCGCATCGTGCAGGCGCTGCAAAGCGTCGGTGCGGCGGCGAGTTTTGTCGAGCTATCGGCGCCCTTCGGCCATGACTCGTTTCTACTCGACGTTCCGGCGCTCGACCGCATCGTCGCGGGCGCGCTCGGCGGGGGCTTCTGACGATGGCGCTGCGCCCCGACCTCGCGATCATCGCCGCCGCAGTGCCGACGGGCAGCCGCGTGCTCGATGTCGGCTGCGGCGATGGCGAGTTGATGGCGGCGCTCAGGGATCAGGGCGTCGATGCGCGCGGGCTCGAAATCGACCCGGCCAACGTCACCGCGGCGATCGCGCGCGGCCAGTCGGTGGTGCAGGGCGACGCCAACCGCGACCTTGCCGACTATCCCGATGACGCGTTCGACTATGCGATCCTGTCGCAGACGCTGCAAACGACCGAGCGCCCCGACCGGGTGATCGACGAACTGCTGCGCATTGCACCGCGCGCTTTCGTCAGCTTTCCCAATTTCGCCCACTGGCGCGTCCGGCTCGACCTGCTCTGGGGCGGGCGGATGCCGGTGACGCGCCTGCTGCCGATCGCCTGGTACGAAACCCCCAATATCCACCATGTCACGGTCAGCGATTTTCGCGACCTGTTGCGCGCCAAGGGGATCGGGGTCGAGGCGGCCTGGTATCTGTCGGGCGACAAGCCGACGAGCGACGCCGCCGCAAGCTGGCGCGCCGAACATGCGATATTTTTGATCGAGCGAGCGTAGAACACCCCTCCCGCTTGCGGGAGGGGGAGCAATGCTAATCCCGCTTCATCAACCCGTTCGCGACAAAATCATTCGCGATCCGCGCGATTTCTGAAATGTCGGCGTCTTCGTCCCACAGGCCGTAGCGCATGCCCAGAAAGACGTTCATTCCGCCGATCGCCCACGCGTGGATCTCACCGACATCGGCGCGAATCTCGCCGCGCGCCGCCCCCGCTTCCAGCCGCTGGCGCACACGCGCCACCGTCGTTTCATAATGGCGGCGATAGCTGGCGTAATCGACGAACTCGGCCTCATCGATGATCCGGTAGATTTCCTTATGCTGGCGCACAAAGCCGAGGAAGGATTCAAGGCCGATGCGTTCGGCGCTGATTTCGTCGGGCGCCGCCTGGACCAGCGGCGTGACATGGTCGCGCAATTGCTCGCTCATATAGCGGACGAGCGCCTGGAATATCTCATCCTTCGAATCGAAATAGGTATAAAAACTGCCGAGCGCGGTCCCGGCACGCCGCGTGATGCCGCTGATCGACGCTTCGTGAAAGCCGCGCTCGCCAAATTCCACCGCCGCCGCGTCGAGCAGCTTGCGCAGCGTGCGGCGCCCGCGTTCAGTGCGCGGCGTCTTGTCGCGCGCTTCGGCCGCGGTGTCCGGTGCTGCGTCTGGCGGCTGATCCATCGTTATCTTCCATCTCCCCTCCGGATCGCTCCTCGCTGCATCGTGGCTTTTTCGCACCACTGGCAAGCAAAAAACGTCGAAGTCATATTCTAAGTTGAAACTTGGTTCATGTTTCATTATTGGGTGCGTCGCGGCTTGGCAAGCACCAAGCCCAAGAAAAACGAAAAGGGCGGCAAGCGGCCGCTCCTTACATGGGAGAGTCCTACATGCGTCCTTTCGCTCGTCCGCTGCGCCGCGCCATTCTCGCTTCGAGCGCGCTGTCCATGCTCGCCTTCACCCCCGCCGCCTTCGCCCAAGACCCCGCGCCGGTCGACGAGGCGAGCACCGATGCCGGCGATGACGAAATCATCGTCACCGCGCGCCGCCGCGACGAACGCCTGATCGACGTCCCCGTCGCGATCACCGCCTATTCGGGCGAAGCGCTGGCCAAAGCGGGCGCGATCGACATCACCGACATCGGCCAGACCACCCCGAACACGACGCTGGAAGTGTCACGCGGCACCAACTCGACGCTCAGCGCCTTCATCCGCGGCGTCGGCCAGCAGGATCCCGTGTCGGGTTTCGAACAGGGGGTCGGCCTCTACCTCGACGACGTCTATCTCAACCGCCCGCAGGCCGCGGTGCTCGACATCTATGACGTCGAACGCATCGAAATCCTGCGCGGGCCGCAGGGCACGCTCTATGGCCGCAACACCATCGGCGGCGCGGTCAAATATGTGACCAAGCAGCTGCCCGAGGAATTTTCGCTCAAGATCAAGGGCACGCTCGGCACCTATGACCAGGCCGACCTCGTCGTCACCGCCAGCGCGCCGATCGGCGACATTGTCCGCGTCGGCGGTTCGATCGCGCGGCTGTCGCGCGGCGGCTTCGGCGACAATCTCACCACGGGCCTTGAAAATTACAACAAGGACGTCTGGGCCGGCCGCGGCACCGTCGAGCTCGGCGGTTACGGCGAGCCGGTGCTGATCCGCATTTCGGGTGACTATACCAAGGACAAGAGCGCCCCGCGCGGCGGCCACCGCCTGATCCCGTCGCTGCGCACCAACGCACCGGTGCTCGACAATGTGTTCGACAGCCGCGGCGGTCTCGTCGATCCGAAGCAGGAAATCGAATCCTACGGTCTGGCGATGAACGTCACCGCCGAGCTGACTGACACGCTGACGCTCCGTTCGATCAGCGCCTGGCGCAAGGATAGTTCGGCAACGCCGATCGATTTCGACGCGCTGCCCGCGGTCGATGTCGACGTCCCCGGCTTTTACTTCAACGAACAGATCAGCCAGGAATTCCAGCTGCTCTATGAAGGCGACCGCCTCAAAGGTCTGCTCGGCTTCTATTATCTCGACGCGACCGCCGACACGCTGTTCGACGTCCGCATCTTCAACACCCTCGCCGGGCTGACCGCCTTCACCGAGGCCGATGTCGACACCACGACCTTTGCGGTGTTCGGCGACGCGACCTTCGATTTCACCGAGCAGCTCAGCCTGTCGGTCGGCGGCCGCTACACCTGGGACACGCGCGAAGCATCGATCCTGCGCCAGAATTATCTCGGCGGCGGTTCGCCGGTGTTCGGCGGCGCGGGGGTTCCTTTCGGCGCTCCGGGGACCAATTTCGACGGCAAACGCAGCTTCAACAAATTCACCCCGCGCGCCTCGCTGTCGTTCAAGCCGACCCCCGACCACACGCTCTACGCCAGCTATTCGCAGGGGTTCAAAGGCGGCGGCTTTGATCCGCGCGGCGTCGGTGTCAACGCGCCGGGCGCCATTCCCGGCGCCCCGACCGAAGACGAAATTGCCGCTTTCCTCAGCTTCCGTCCCGAGCAGGTCGAAAGCTATGAAGTCGGCTACAAGGGCAGCTTGATGGACGGTGCGGTCAATGTCGCGCTTGCCGCCTTTTATGCCGATTACACCGACGTCCAGATCCCGGGCTCGGTCGCCTGTACCGTCAGCGGCCTGCCCAGCTTCTGCGGCGTCGTGTCGAACGCCGGCAAAGCGACCTTCAAGGGCGTCGAATTCGAAGGCCGGGTGCGGCTGGGCGAAGATCTGGCGGCGGCGGGCGACCGGCTGACGCTGTCGACCGCGCTCGGGTACATCGATGCCGACTATAAGGAATATGTATCAAACATCGGCGGCGTACCGACCGATGTCGCCGACTTCCGCGAGGTGCAGAATACGCCGAAATGGACCGCCAGCGGCACCCTCGCTTACGCCACCCCGATCGGCGACGGTGACCTGAGCTTCGGGACGACGCTGTCGTACCGCAGCAAGACCTATCAGTTCGAAATCCCCAACCCCTATATCGACCAAAAGGGCTTTGCGCTGCTCGACGCCAGCATCGTCTATACCGCGCCCGACGATCGCTGGAGCATCGGGCTGTTCGGCAAGAATTTGACCGACAAGGAATATAAGACCTCGGGCTACACCTTCATCAACGTCAACCCGACCACCGGCGTGCCGGTGATCGGCGGCAACGGCCTGCCGACCTCGGCGCTCGGCACCGAAGGCACGCTGACCGCTTTCTACGGCAACCCGCGCCAGGTTTTTGTCACCGGCACGGTGAAGTTCTGACCTACCGGGTATCTGAAAAAGGGGGAGAGGGGCGTCGGCAACGGCGCCCCTTTTTCTTTGCGCGAACGCGATGGTGAATTGGGATGGTGTCTAGACCAATCCCTACCCCGTTCGTGTCGAGCGAAGTCGAGAAACGCTGAGTTCGTGCGGGCCTTCGCGTGTCTCGACTTCGCTCGACACGAACGGAATATAAAGGGCAGTTTGTTCGCTCCCGCGCGAAATCAGCTGTCCAGCCGCGGCGCTCCGCCCAACGCGACCATTCGTTCGCCGTCGATCACAATCGGGCTGGCGAGCCCATCGACATGCGCCCCCTCAGGCCGAAAACGCATCCCGCGCGCTTCGACCTGCGGATCAGCAAACACCCCCGCAATATCGTTGATCGGCCCTGCGGGGACACCGTCGGCCTCGAGCGCCAGCGCCAGCGGCTGCGCATCCCAGCCCGCGATCTTCGCCGCGAGCAGCGGAATCAGCGTCATGCGATTGGCCAGCCGCGCCGCATTCGTGAAAAAACGCGCATCATTGGCCCAGCCCGGCTCGCCCAAAATCATACATAATTTACGAAACTGCCCGTCGTTGCCGACCGCGATTACCAGTTGGCCGTCGGCGGTCGCGAACGCCTGATAAGGAACGACATTGGCGTGGCCATTGCCCATCCGCCGCGGCACGCCGCCGCTGGCGAGGTAATTGGCCGCCTGATTGGCGAGCACCCCGACCTGACAATCAAGCAGCGCCATGTCGATATGCGCGCCCTTTCCGGTGGCGTCACGCCGCCGCAGCGCGGCAAGGATCGCAACGGTCGAATACATGCCGGTGAAGATGTCGGCATAGGCAATCCCGGCCTTTTGCGGCGCTCCATCGGGCTCGCCGGTCAGCGACATCGCGCCGCCCATCGCCTGGATGATGAAATCATAGCCCGCACGGTGCGCATAGGGGCCGGTCTGCCCGAACCCGGTGATCGAACAGACGATCAGCCGCGGGAAATCAGCAGTCAGCGTCGCCGGGTCGAGGCCATATTTGGCCAGCCCACCGACCTTGTAATTCTCGATGACCACATCGGCATCGGCGATCAGTGCCCGAACCTCGGCCTGCCCCGCCGCCGTCGCAATATCGATCGCCACGCCGGACTTGCCGCGATTGGTGCTGTGATAATAGGCCGCGCCGAGATTCTTGCCGTCTTCGCCCATGATGAAGGGCGGGCCCCAGCTGCGCGTATCGTCGCCGACGCCCGGCCGTTCGACCTTGATCACCTCGGCGCCCAGATCGGCGAGCAATTGCCCGCACCACGGCCCCGCGAGCACCCGCGCCAGTTCGACGACGCGGATGCCCGCGAGGGGTTTCGCTATACTATCCGCCAAAAGCGGAAATGCCGGTGATCGCGCGGCCCAGGATCAGCGCATGGACGTCGTGCGTACCCTCATAGGTGTTCACCGTTTCCAGGTTCACCGCGTGGCGGATGACATGATAATCGGCCGAAATCCCGTTACCACCGTGCATGTCGCGCGCAACGCGGGCAATATCGAGCGCCTTGCCGCAATTGTTGCGCTTAAGCAGGCTGATCGCGTCGGGAATCAGCCGTCCCTCGTCGATCAACCGCCCGACGCGCAGCGCCGTCTGCAACCCGAGCGCGATTTCGGTGAGCATATTGGCAAGCTTCAGCTGGACGATCTGGTTCGCCGCCAGCGGCCGCCCGAACTGTTTGCGCTCGCCGGTATAATTGCGCGCTGCCTCGTAACAAAATTCCGCCGCGCCCATCGCGCCCCAGCCGATACCGTAGCGCGCGCGGTTGAGACAGCCGAACGGGCCTTTCAACCCCGACACGTGCGGCAACAGCGCATCCTCGCCGACTTCGACCGAATCCATGACGATCTCGCCGGTCACCGACGCGCGCAAGCTCACCTTGCCCTCGATCTTCGGCGCCGACAGGCCTTTCATGCCCTTTTCGAGCACGAAACCGCGAATCGCGCCGTCATGCGCCTCCGACTTCGCCCACACGACAAACACATCGGCGATCGGCGAGTTGGTGATCCACATCTTGGCGCCCTTGAGGCGGTAACCACCTGCGATCTTTTCGGCGCGCGTCCGCATTCCGCCGGGGTCGCTGCCCGCGTCGGGCTCGGTCAGCCCGAAACAACCGACCAGTTCGCCCGAGGTCAGCCCGGGCAGGAACTTCCGCTTCTGCTCCTCACTGCCATAGGCATTGATCGGGTGGATCACGAGGCTGCTCTGCACCGAACAGGCCGAGCGATAACCCGAATCGATGCGCTCAACTTCGCGCGCGATCAGCCCGTAGCTGACATAGTTCAGCCCGGCGCCGCCATATTCGGGGTCGATCGTCGCGCCGAGCAGGCCGAGTGCGCCCATTTCCGACATGATCTCGCGGTCGAACCGCTCGTCGAGAAACGCCGAGGTGACGCGCGGGAGCAACGCATCGGTCGCATAGGAACGCGCCGTGTCACGCACCATCCGCTCTTCTTCGCTCAGCTCGGCTTCGAGCTGCAAGGGGTCGAGCGGGTCCAGCGCTTCGACGCGCTGCGGATCGGCGAGGGCCATGCAAAAGGGCTTTCTCTTAAAGGCGAGCAGCCCTTTCGGGATGCGCGCTAGGGGGTCGGTGCCGCGGCGTTGCGGGCGATTGCGGCAGCGGGGCTGTCGCGCGGCTCCAATATCGCGGCGGTCTCGATCAGGTCAAGCGCGCGCCGCGCCTCATGGTAACGCCGCGCATCAATCAGCCAGTCGTTCGCCATCGCGGCGCCGGGCATCGCCTCAACCTCGGCAATCGCCTTGTCGGCCTGACCCGCGCCAAGATAGCGGCGCGCGCGTTCGAGCCGCTCCGACGCGCGCGGCGACTGCGTTCCCGCGGCGCGCACCACGAACAACTCGCTCAGCTCGCGGCGAAACCCCGTCCACAGGCTACCATTGTCGTCGCCACCGCGCCCGACGAGCTGCGGCGCCAGCGTGTCGAGTTCGGTGCGCAATTGTTCGAGTGTCACCGGTTCGCGCGACGTTTCGATAATCGTTTTAACCGCATTGGGCTGGTCGTCACCAAAGCGCAGCCGCAGCTGGGCGTCGAGATAGCCCAGCGATAGCCCACGATCGAGCGCGCGGCGCACCGCAAAGGCGACCAGCAGTCCCTCGGCGCGCGACGCATTGCCCGACGCCGATTCGGCCTCGAGCGTGATCCGCGACAGCCGTTGTTCGAGTTCGGCAACCCGCGCGGCCAACGCATTGGCGCCGTCGACCGGGGCGACCACCAGTGGCGGACCCGCCGCCGCACCATTGGCCGCAGCGCCCGCAACTAGCGCCGGTTCGGCCAAATTGGCCGCCACCGAAGGATTGATTGTTTTCGCCGCAGGTGCCGTACCATCGCTGGCCAACCAGCGATTCACCGCCCAGCCACCGCCGATAACGCCGACCAGCAGCAGGAGCAGGGCAGCGATGGCGAGCAGACGAAACGATGGTCCCCTCGCCGGGACCGCCTCGGCCATGGGCGAGGGGGTGTCGATGCTGTCGATTGCCATATGTCTCTTTCGAACGACCCTATTTTCCGCCCTTGTGGCACAAAGCATACGCCAGTGCCAACATTGACGCGTCGGTCGGCGGCTCGCTTGCGGCCAATTCGCCCCAACCGTCACCCGCCGCTGCCGCGACCGCCGGACTGATTGCGACCAGCGTCAGATGCGCGCACTGTGGACCGACAAGGTCGGCAATCCGCTGCGCCGCGCGCGCCGAATGGGCGAGCAGCACGGCGGGTGCAGCAATCAGCGGCGCCCACGCAAGGGGTGGCTCCACCGCATCGACCGCATAGCAAGCGACTGGCTCCAGCGCCGATCCGTGCGGATCGAATTCGGATCGCTCGCGACCGCAAAGCCAAAGGATTCGCGCGGGTTTGCCTGACGTCATACCATCAAGAAGGCTTTGCGCGTCGGCTTCGCCTGTCTGAACGACCGTTAGTCCCGCCGTCCTTGCGGCGTCGGCGGTTGCGGCGCCCACCGCATACACCGGCAGCGGAGCGAGGCGCGTCAGCTGCGACCCGGCCAGCCGCACGGCCTGCGCGCTGGTCAGCAGCAGCGCGTCGAAATCTTGCGGCGGCGGCGCCGTCCACGGGAGCGCCCGCGCGGCAAACAGCGGCATCGCATGAGCATCAAGCCCCAGCGCGGTCGCGCGTGCCATGGTTGCGCTATTGCCCGGTTCGGGGCGGGTGACGATCAGCGGCAGGCCGCCGCTCATGCCGTAAACAGCCGCCGCACCGTATCGGGGGCGTCATCGAGCAACCGCCGCGCCAGCGCCGCCGCCGCATCGTCATGATCGATCAGCGCATGCCCTGCCGCATGGTCGGCGCCGTCTTCGGAGAAAATCTCGGCGTCGAGTTGCAACATGCCGTCATCGCGCCAATGCGCGTGCGCCGCGACCGGCGAGCGGCAGTCGCCGCCCAGCGCGGCCAGAAAGGCGCGCTCCGCCGCCACCGCGCGGTGCGTCGGCGCATGATCGATCGCCAGCAATAGCGTAAGCGTGTCGCCATCGTCGGCGCGGCACTCGATGCCGATCGCGCCTTGCGATGCCGCGGGCAGCAGCACCGCGGCGTCCTGCGCCGTGCCGACCGCATGCATCCCCAGCCGATCGAGCCCCGCCGCCGCGAGCAAGGTCGCATCGGCCTCGCCCGCCGCCAGCTTCGCCAGCCGCGTCGCGACATTGCCGCGCAGCAGCACCGGCGCCACATCGGGGCGGATTCGCCGGATCTGCGCGGCGCGGCGCGGACTGCTTGTCCCCAGCCGGGCGCCGTGCGGCAGGTCGGCGATGCTCATCGCCGCAATGCCCTCGCGCACCACCAGCCGGTCGCGCGGATCGGCGCGTTCGAGCATCGCGCCCAGCGCGAAGCGCGCATCGCGCAGCGTCTCGACGTCCTTGAGCGAATGAACGGCGATATCGATCACCCCGGCATCGAGCGCCGCATCCAGCTCACGCGTCCACAACTCCTTGCCGCCAACCTCGGCGAGCGCGCGGTCCTGGATGCGGTCGCCGGTCGCGGTCATCGGCACGATCTCCAGCGCTTCGGGCGCAAGATCATGCGCCACGATCAGAGCCGCCACGGTCATATGCGCCTGCGCCATTGCCAGCGGCGACGCGCGGGTGCCGATACGCAGCGGGTTCTGGGGGGTCGGAAGCTCATTCATCGCGTCGCTGCTAGCGCGGCTTGCCCTGCCGATAAAGGGGCGGGTAAAGGAACACGCAATAATATGACTCTGATCCTTGGCCTCGAATCAAGCTGCGACGAAACTGCAGCAGCGCTTGTCGACGGCAATCGGCGCATTTTGGCGCACCGCGTTGCGGGACAGGAGGCCGAGCACAGTCCCTTCGGCGGCGTCGTTCCCGAAATCGCCGCGCGCGCGCATGTCGATCGCCTCGCCCCGATCGTCGCCGGGGTGCTCGCCGATGCCGGGGTGTCGCTCGCCGACGTCGACGCGATTGCCGCGACCGCCGGACCCGGGCTGATCGGCGGGGTTATGGTGGGGCTGGTGACCGGCAAGGCGCTCGCGCACGCCGCGGACAAGCGGCTGATCGCAGTCAACCATCTCGAGGGCCATGCGCTGTCGCCGCGGCTCGTCGATCCCGACCTCAAATTTCCCTATCTGCTGCTGCTCGTCTCGGGCGGCCATTGCCAGTTGCTGCTGGTCAAGGGGGTCGGCGATTATCGCCGTCTCGCCACCACGATCGACGATGCCGCGGGCGAAGCGTTCGATAAGACCGCCAAGCTGCTCGGGCTCGGCTACCCCGGCGGTCCCGCGGTCGAGCGCATCGCACGGGACGGCAATCCGCACGCGGTACCGCTGCCGCGCCCGCTCGTCGGCAGCGCCGAGCCGCATTTCTCCTTCGCGGGGCTCAAAAGCGCCGTCGCGCGCGCCGTCGCCACTGGCGCGCACAGCATCCCCGACCTCGCCGCCTCGTTCCAGCAGGCGGTCGTCGATTGCCTGATCGATCGCAGCCGCATCGCGCTCGCCGCCTGTCCCGACGCGACGGCGTTCGTCGTCGCGGGCGGGGTTGCCGCCAATAGTGCGATCCGCACCGCGCTGACCGATCTTGCCGCACGCCACGACCGCCCCTTCGTCGCGCCGCCCCTATGGCTGTGCACCGACAATGGCGCGATGATCGCCTGGGCCGGCGCCGAGCGCTTCGCCGCGGGGCTTTTCGACGATCTGTCAGTCGCCGCGCGCCCACGCTGGCCGCTAGATCCAGACGCCGAAACCGTGCGCGGGGCGGGAGTGAAAGCATGACGTCATATCGCAACTTCGGCGTTATCGGCGGCGGCGCGTGGGGGACCGCGCTGGCGCAGCTGCTCGCCGCCGATGGCGCGCCGGTACGGCTGTGGGCGCGCGAAGCGGATGTTGTCGCCGCGATCAACGCCGAGCATCGCAATCCGGTGTTTCTGCCCGGCGCGGCTCTCTCGGCCTCGTTGACCGCAACCAGCGCACTCACCGACATGGCAGCTTGCGACGCGCTGCTCGTCGTCGTGCCGGTGCCGTTTCTGCGCGCTGTGCTCGCCGAACTGCCCGCGGGCGACGCGCCCCTCATCTTTTGCAGCAAGGGGATGGAGGCGGGCAGCTTTGCCTTCCCAATCGACATGGCACGCGAGCTGGCGCCGCAGCGGCCGCATGCGGTGTTGTCGGGACCGACCTTCGCGCATGAAGTCGCCGCGGGCCTACCGACCGCAATCACCCTCGCAGCCGCCGATCCCGACCTTGCCGCCGCCATCGCAGGCGCGATCGCACGGCCGCATTTCCGTCCCTATGTCTCGACCGACGTCATCGGCGCCGAGATTGGCGGCGCGATCAAGAATATCCTCGCCATCGCCTGCGGCATCGTCGACGGCGCCGGGCTCGGGCTCAATGCGCGCGCCGCGCTGATCAGCCGCGGCTTTGCCGAAATGACGCGCTTCGGGCTGGCGCGCGGCGCGCAGGCGGAGACGCTCGCGGGGCTCGCCGGGCTCGGCGACCTCGTCCTCACCTGTACCTCATCCAATTCGCGCAACTTCGCGCTCGGCCAGGGACTCGGCCGCGGCGACGATGCCGCCACGCTGATGGCCGATCGCCGTACCGTCGCCGAGGGGGCGTTCAGCGCTCCGGTGATCGCCGCGGCAGCGCGCGCCGACGGCATCGACATGCCGATCTGCGATACCGTGGCGCGGCTCGTTGCAGGGGAAACACGCGTGGCAGACGCCATTCATGCCCTGCTCAGCCGCCCGCTGCGATCCGAGGGTCGGTGAGCTTTAGCAGAGAATTGCCTGCACCCCCGCATCGCGCTAGACTGCGCGCCGGGGATCAGCAGAAGGGGCGGCGGGCTTGAGCCAGACGGACAGCGCAGCCGCGCCCGCATCGCCAGCAGCCCCATCGGGCGACGCCGATACCGCCGCGCTCGCCAAGGGCGGGCGGACCAATTTCTTCGGCTTCATCCTGCGCCTCGTGGCGCGCCTGCCTTTCCTTTATGTCGCCGGACGCTGGTATGGTCCCGAAGCGGTCGGGCGCTTTGCCTTTGCTGTGCTCGTCATCGAGCTGGTCGCGCAGCTTGCCACGCTCGGGCTCAAGCGCGGCCTCGCCGAGCAATTGAGCATCAACGGCGCCGATCATCGCACCGTGGTGTGGGACGGGATGTTCGTCGCCTTTCTCGCCTCCGCGGCGGGATCGGCGCTGCTCTTTGCCTTTCCGCAACTCATGTATCCCGCGGGCGACATCGGCGGCGCCGACCGCTGGATGGCGCTGCTCGTCTTTGCCATTGCCGGGACCGATATCGCGCTCGCCGCCTGTGCTTACCGCTTCGACATCGGCGCGACGGTGCGGGCGCGCGCGATCGTGGAGCCCTGGGTGATCAGCGCCGCCGCCGCTGGTTTCTGGTTCGTATCGATCAGCGACGGGCTGATGCTGTCCTACGCCGCCGCGATGCTCGGCGCCTTCCTCACCGCGTTGATCCCGATGCTGCGTCACTATGGCGGCCCGCGCGGCTGGCAGCCGCACCCCGCGCACCTGATCGCAGTTGCGCGGCGCAACGCCCCGCTCGCCGCCGCCGACGCGATCGAATGGGGCACGCGCCGCCTCGACCTGTTCATCCTCGGCCAGTTCACCTCGCCGACTATCTACGGCATTTATTATATGGCGCAGCAGGTCGCCTCGCTGCCGCAAAAGCTGAAAACTAGCTTCGAGCCGATCCTTGGCCCGGTCATCACCCGCAACCTTGCCGAAAAGCGGCTTGCCGCCGTGGCGGCACAAGTCAGCCAGGTCGGCTTCTGGATCATCGCCGCGCAGGCCGGGGTCGCGCTCGCGCTCGGCATCCCGGGCGAGGCTGTCATGGGCCTTGTTGGCCCCGAATTTGTCAGCGGTACCGCGGCGCTCGCCTTCCTGCTCGCCGCCGAAGTCGTCGCCGCGACCGCGGTCGTCAGCGAGGCGGCGCTCGTCTATGTCGCGCGCCACCGTAACCTTTTGATCAGCATGGCGACGTTGGCGTTGCAGGCGATATTCAGCGTCACGCTGATCCTGATCGCCAAATCGATGGGCTGGCCGCCAATCACTTATGCCGCGGCGGTTGCGCTCGCACTGATGCTCGCTTTGGGTTTCGCGTCGGTGGTGAAAGCCCGGCTGCTCGCGCATGTCCTGGGCGCGCCGGTCAACAGCCTGCGTTGGGCGCTCGTGTGGGCGACCGCGGGCGCCGCCATTCTCGGCTGGGGCGCGACACAGCTGCCCGAATGGGCCGAGCTGCTGATCGGCGTGCCGGTGATCCTCGGCATCTATTCGTGGCTGATCTGGACCCGCGGTTTCGGCCCCGCCGATCGCGCGCTGTTCAAGAAACAACCCGAAACGGCAGAGCCCGTCCCGACGGCCTAGCCGAGCCGTTCAGCAACCTTGGCGCGCAGGTCGGTTTGCGCGCGCGGGCCGACCTGTGCGATGATTTCGCGCGCGCACAGCGCGCCCATCGTCAGGCAATCGGCGATCGGGCGGCCTTCGGCCAGACCCGCCAGGAAACCGGCGGCGAAGAGGTCTCCCGCGCCGGTCGTATCGACGACATCGTCGATCGGTTCTGCGGCGACCTCGGTGCGCTCGCCGTTCGTCACCGCGACCGCGCCATGCGCACCGCGCGTCGCGACGAGCAGCGGCACATCGGCGGCAACCTTGGCCAGCGCGGCGTCGAAATCGTCTTCCCGCGCCAGCACGAGCAGCTCGGCCTCATTGGCGAACAGGATGTCGATCTCGCGCGCCGCGGTCATGCGGCGGAAATCCTCGCCGTGCCCGGCAACGACGAACGTGTCGGAGAGGGTGAAAGCGACGCGGCGGCCCGCCGCCTTGGCCAGCCCGATCGCTTCCGCCATCGCCGCGCGCGAGGCATCGGCGTTCCACAAATAGCCTTCGAGATAGAGGATGTCAGCGTCGGCGATCAGCGCCGCGTCGAGCGATTCGCGGCCGAGATTTTGCGACGCACCCAGAAAGGTGTTCATCGTCCGCTGACCGTCGGGGGTAACAAGGATCAGGCAGCGCGCGGTCGGCGCGCCGCTGGCCTGCGCCGGGGTATCGAACGCGACCCCCAGCGCGGTGAGGTCATGCGTGAACACATGCCCCAGCTGATCGTCGGCGACCTGACCGATAAAGCCGCAGCGGCGCCCCAGCGCCGCCATGCCGGCCAGGGTGTTCGCCGCGCTGCCGCCCGACATTTCGATCGCCGGTCCCATCGCCGCGTACAGCCGCTCGGCCTCGTCGGCGTCGATCAGCCGCATCGATCCCTTGACCAGATTTTCACGCTCGATCAGCGCGTCGTCGGCGCGGGCAAGAACGTCGACGATGGCATTGCCGATGGCGACGACGTCGAAACGGGCGGTGGCGACCATAAAATATCCTGTGCTGCGCGGAAAAAAGTTGCCGCGCTTTAGGGATGCGGGCCGATCAAGGCAAGCGCGGCGCTTGACGCGCGCCCTGCCCCCTCGCATCCCCCTAGTATGACCCGCGCCGTCCACGCCTTTCTGCTCGCGCTCCGCGATGTGCCGAACCCGCGCGTGCTGCGCATCCTGCTGCAAAGTCTGGCGCTCACCCTCCTCCTGCTGATCGTCGTCGGCGCAGCGATCTATTTCGCGGCGCGCTGGGCGCTCGATCATTGGCAATGGTTCGGCGCGACCGAGCGCGACATGGCGGGGCTACTCGTCATCCTCGCGATCATCGCGGGCAGCTGGCTGTTGTTCCGCGCCGTCGCGATCGTCGTCGTCGGGCTGTTCGCCGATGCGATCGTCGCCGATGTCGAGGGACGCCATTATCCCGACGCCGCCGCCCGCGCCGTCGATGTCGGCTGGCGGCAGAATATCCGCCTTGCGCTTGCGTCGGTGGTACGGCTGATCGGCGGCAACCTGCTCGCGCTGCCGATCTATATCCTGCTGCTCGTCACCAGCATCGGGACCCCGATCTTTGCGCTGTTCGTCAACGGCCTGCTGCTCGGCCGCGATCTCGAGGCGATGGTGCTGGCGCGCCACCCCGACCGACCGCGGCTTGACCGACCCGCGCGCTGGTCGCTCGGGCTGCTGTCCGCCGCAAGCTTTGTGGTCCCCATCGCCAATCTGTTGGCGCCGATCGTCAGCGCCGCTATGGCCGTCCACATGCTCCATTTGCAGCGCGGGGACCGGAAGTGATGATCAACAACAATCGCTTGGCGATTTTCACCGGCCTCGCCTTGCTGCTCGGCGGCTGCGCCGGTAACGCGATTCCGCGCGCCACCCCGCCCAAGGCGCCGCCCGCCGCAGGCCCGATCACCGCACCGCGCCCGGTCCAGAACAACAGCTTGATCGGCCGCTCGGCCAATTCGGCGCTCAGTCTGTTCGGCAAGCCGCGCCTTGACGTCGCCGAAGGCGCAGCGCGCAAATTGCAGTTCGCGGGCGCCGCCTGCATCCTCGACATCTATTATTACGCGCCGAAACAAGGGGCCGACGCGCTTGCGACCCATGTCGACGCGCGCACCCCCGACGGCCGCGATGCCAATGTGCCAAGCTGCATCGAGGCGCTGCGCCGCTAGACTGACGTCATAGCGGCAATTCATCCAATGCCCAGCGCGCTGCCTCCGCCACCATCGGCGTGTCATCCTCCGCCAGCCGCTCGAGCACCGGCCGAAACCCCGCATCACCGCTGTTCCCCGCGGCAATCGCGGCGTTGCGCACCATCCGCCCGCGCCCGATGCGCTTGATCGGTGACCCCGCGAACACCTGCCGGAACCCCGCATCGTCGAGCGCGAGCAGGTCGGCAAGCGACGGCGCCACCAGCTCGGCGCGTGGCAGGAAGGCGCGGTGCGCGTGCGCGGTCTCGGCAAATTTGTTCCACGGACAGACCGCCAGACAATCGTCGCAGCCATAAACGCGGTTGCCGATGCCACGGCGCAGGTCGAGCGGGATCGGCCCATTGTGCTCGATCGTCAGGTAGGAAATACAACGCCGCGCATCGACCTGGTATGGCGCCGGGAATGCCTGTGTCGGGCAGGCATCCTGGCACGCCGAACAACTGCCGCAACGATCACGCCCCGGATTGCTCGGGGCCAACTCCAGCGTCGTATAAATCGCCCCAAGGAACAGCCAACTGCCATGCTCGCGGCTGACCAGATTGCTGTGCTTGCCCTGCCAGCCGAGCCCCGCCGCCGCCGATAGCGGCTTTTCCATCACCGGCGCGGTATCGACGAACACCTTGACTTCGGCCCCCGGCGCTTCGGCCACCAGCCAGCGCGCGACCGCCTTCATGGCCCGTTTGACGACGTCATGATAGTCACCGCCCTGCGCATAGACCGAGATCCGCCCGCGGTCGGGGTGCTCAGCGAGCGCCAGCGGATCCTGCGCCGGGGCATAGCTCATCCCCAGCGCGATCACCGACCGCACCTCAGGCCACAGTCCTTTGGGTGATCCCCGCTGCGCCGCGCGGCTTTCCATCCAGATCATGTCGCCGTGCCGTCCCTCGGCAAGCCACTGGTTCAATCGCTCGGCGGTCTGCGGCGCCGCGCTAGCATCGGCGATCCCGAACGCGACAAAGCCATGCGCGCGCGCCACCGCCTCCAGGCGGTCTTCCAATGCAGGCAAGGCTTCGGCAACCATTGCCGCTCTATACGCGAGCCGTCCGTCCGTGCCATAGCTTGCGGACAATCAGATCAGGGACCGCAGCTTGAACGATTTCAGCGTCGAGGCCAAAGGCCTCACCAAATATTTCGGCGATTTCAAGGCGGTCGACGACGTCAGCCTGACGGTGCCGACGGGCAGCATCTATGGCGTACTCGGCCCCAATGGTGCGGGCAAGACCACCAGCCTGCGGATGACGCTGGGCATCATCGACCCCGACGAAGGCAGCAGCCGCGTCTTTGGCGAACGGCCGCAGGCGGTGCGCCATCGCATCGGCTATCTGCCCGAGGAACGCGGCCTGTATCCCGGGATGAAAGCGCGCGAGGCGATCGCCTTCATGGGCGCGCTGCGCGGGCTCGACTGGGCCGAAGGCCGCCGCCGCGCCGCGACCTTCATGACCGAACTCGGGCTCGAACGCGTGATCGACGAAAAGATCCGCAAAATGTCGAAGGGCATGGCGCAGATGATCCAGTTGATCGGTTCGATCGTCCACGCCCCCGACCTCATCGTCCTCGACGAACCTTTCTCGGGCCTCGATCCGGTCAATCAGGAACGGCTTGAAATGCTCGTCCGCCGCGAGCGCGACCGCGGCGCGACGATCCTGTTTTCGACCCATGTCATGGCACATGCCGAGCGCCTGTGCGACCGGCTGGCGATCATCGCGCGCTCGCAGCGCCGCTTCGAAGGCACGGTCGACGACGCACGCGGACTGCTGCCGATGCAGGTGCGCTACACACCGCGCGCCGACGCCGACGCGACGGCGATCGCGGCGCTGCTCCCCGCCGGTGCCGAACCGCGCGGCGATAGCTGGTTTTTCCCGATCGAAGATGCCGACGTCGAACCGCTGCTGGCGCGGATCACGGGCAGCGGCCTCGGCGTTGCGGGGCTGTCGATCACCCGTCCCGCGCTCCACGACGCCTTTGTCCATATCGTCCGCCAGGTCGATGCGAGTTTCGACGCCGATGCGGGAACCGACGCGGTCGAGGAGGCGCTGGCATGACCCCCTTCCTCAAGAATATGCTCGTCATCGCGCGCCGCGACTTTCTGGCGATCGTCGCCACCCCGACCTTCCTGTTGTTCCTGCTCGCGCCGCTGTTCATGGTCGGCATGGGGCTCGCGGGGGGCATGGGCGCCTCGCAGCTCGCCGACAGCGCGCGCGGCGCCGGGCGCATCGTCGCGGTGGTCGGCGCCGACGATGTCGAAGCACTGCGCGCCGCCGACGCACGGCTGCGCGCGAGCGTTGCGCGCCGCGTGCCGGTGCTCGAGGTCCGGATTGCCAGCCCCGCCACCACCGACCCGGTCGCCATCGCGCGCGAAAAGGGCAGCGACACCTATGCCGTGCTCAGCGGTCCGCTCGCCGCCCCGCGCATCGTCGAGCGCGAGGCGGACAGCAACGCCGGCCATTATCTCGCGCTGCTCGCCGACGATGTCCTGCGATCGAAGGCCGCAGGGCCGCTACCCCCGGTGGCACCCAAATTCGAAGCCTTGTCCAGCGGCGGCACCAGCATCGCGCTCCAGCAATCCTTGGGCTTCGGCGCGGTCTTCATCATCTTCCTGCTCACGCTCCTGCTCGCGGGCCAGACGGTCAGCTCGCTCGCCGAGGAAAAGGGCAACAAGGTCATCGAAATCCTCGCCGCCGCGGTGCCGCTCGAAAGCGTCTTCCTCGGCAAGCTGCTCGGCTTTCTGGGCGTCGCGGTGCTGTTCATCGCCTTTTGGTTGGTGATGGCGCTCGCCGGTGGGCTGGTCACCGCGCTGCAGATCGATCCGGCCGCGCTCGCGTCGGTGCAGAGCGCGAGCAAGGCCACCGCCGCCCTCACCGCGGCGCCCGCGACCGGCTGGCCGTTTTTCCTCGGCATGGGTTTTGTCTATTTCATCCTGTCCTTCCTTCTCCTCGGCGCGGTGTTCCTCGGCGTCGGCGCGCAGGCGGCGACGGTGCGCGAGATCCAGATGCTCAGCCTGCCGATCACGATCTTCCAGGTCGGCATGTTCAGCCTGTCGACCGCGGCGGCGAGCGCCCCGGGCAGCAGCCTGTCGACGATCGCACAGATTTTCCCCTTCTCGTCACCGCTCGCCATGGCGGCGCGCGCCGCGACCGATGACAGCAAGGCGGTCCACCTGCTCGCGCTCGGCTGGCAGGCGATCTGGGTCGCGCTCGTGATCTTCCTCTCGGTCCGCCTCTTCCGCGCCGGGGTGCTCAGCGGCGGCAGCAGCTGGAAATTCTGGCGAAAGAAGAACAAGTCCTAAGGCTGCATCGCCGAGCGGCGGCTAGCGACCAGCAGAGGCCGTTGATCCTCCCTGTCGCGTAGCGATGGGGAGGTGGCAGCGCGAGGCGCTGACGGAGGG